>CAIRMX010000001.1 GCA_903879805.1 uncultured Alphaproteobacteria bacterium
GGAAGATGCGTAAGAGCTAACTGTTGCGCTGGCACTGTAAGATTGATTTCCTTGAGCGTGAATCACTGTCGAGTCTGAACTGTAACCCAAAGCTAAACTGGTATTGGGACTTCCAGAAGTTTCTCCGATAAAATAATTGTTGCTGGCAGAGCTTTGTCTTTTTTCCAGAACCATGATTGTGTAGTCGGTGCCGTTTAAAAAAGAGGCGTCAGAAATTTGCAAATAGTTCGCCGTACTTCCGTTAAACTTAATCGCGTGAACGTGATTAATGGTGTTTGCGTAAGTTGGACCAGTGCCAACAGCAACGACTAAAGGTTTAGCAGCATTACTACTTTGATCGTACCAAGAAGTTACCGCCGTGTCATCACTTGCTTGCGAACCATCAATACTGGCGCTTAAGCTAGTTTCTAGCCAAAGCATGTTGTCTTTGATTCCAGGAACTGGAGAAGAGCGAGCTAGAGATTCCGCAGCAGCTAAACGAGATTTTGCAACTAAGCGAGTGCCGATGAAAGTTCCGGCAAGCATGACGCCGATGATTAGGATGACGACAGAAATTTCGATTAAGGTGAAGGCTTTTTTGGAGCGCTGAAAACGCAAAAGAGAATCTTTGTTAATCATTTATAGAAATAAAAAAATTAAAGAAATTTTATCTATCGCAGACGCTATTCTATCCGATCTTTTTTCACTACTATTCTGACGTCTAGAAATAGCTAAAATCTAAACTGGATCAATATGAACCATCACATCCAACACCGTCAAATCAGCCATCACACGGCTTTTTACCGCCAGCACAATTTCATGACCTTCGCGCACTGTCATTTCACCATTTACCTCAATGTGAACATCCACCAAAATCATGTCTCCCATTTTTCTGGTGCGCAAATCATGACAGCCCAAAACTTTTGGCGTGGCAATCACCAGCTCGCGAATTTTTACAATTTCTTCTTCTGACGCAGCGCGATCCATTAAGTCTTGCAAAGCATCCCAAGCAAATTCGAAACCGGTTTTTACAATTACTAAACCAACAACCAACGCGCCAACAGCGTCAAGCACCGGATAACCCATCAAGGCACCAATAATTCCAATCGCAACCAACAGTGACGAAACCGCGTCAGATCTGGCATGCCACGCATTTGCCACCAACATTGATGAACGCACCTTTGTAGCAACAGCTAGCATGTAGCGAAATAGAATTTCCTTGGTTGCAAGCGCTGCAATCGCTACCCACAGGGCTTGAATTTGAATTGTTGCTGCAACGACAGGGTAAATAATTTTATGCCCCGCGCCCCAAAGCATTGCCAGCCCCACACCGAGAAGCGAGAGACCAAGAAATAATGAAGCCGCAGTTTCAAAGCGTTGATGGCCGTAATGATGATCGTCATCAGCATCTTTGCTGCTGTGGTGATTGGCGAATAGAACAACAAAATCAGCGAGTAAATCAGAGAGCGAGTGAATACCGTCAGCGATCAAGCCATTTGAACCAGAAAAAATCCCGACAAAAATTTGCGCTGTGGCAAGCGCGATGTTGATGACAACGCTGACTAGCGTGCTTTTTTTGGCGGCTTGTTGTTTGGTTTGGGAGTTATCCTCGTGGCTGATGGAGTGTGTGTGCATTTTTTTTCAAATCGAGTTCGTGAATAACCACCCCCAACCCCTCCTTGAAAAGGAGGGGAGTTACTAAAACCCGAGCTCGGACTAAAAGCCCCTCCTTTTCAAGGAGGGGTTGGGGTGGTTATTCACAAGCTCAGTTTTCAAACTACAAAATCACTTCAACAATCTTCCCATCTTTCACAAATTCGATATCTTCCGCATTACAAACATTTTTCAAATCTTGCGCAATTTCAGAAAGATTTTTTTCCGAGTTCACCACAATTTTTTTCACCGTAGTTTTCATCGAAATATTCTGTTCCGACTTAAACTTACGCACCTCAAAAATCACAGCTAGCGCGGCTTCACCCATTTCAAAGAATTTTTCATTAAAAAATTCTGCGCCTAATTTTGGCCAGTTACCACGTGAATTAATCGAGCCAGTTTTTTCAAATTCTTCAGCAAAAATTGTCGAATAAATTTCGTCACAAATGTGAGGAATAAACGGCGCTAAAAGTTTCAGCAAAGTGTTGAGGCAAATCTTCAAAGTTAAAATTGAGCTTTGCTGTTTGGCTAAAATTTCTTTCTTCTCAGCATCAGAAAACTCAATGCCTGCAAGCTTTTCCGCCGCAAGGCCGTAAGATCTAACTTTACAAATTTCTAAATAATTGTCGCAGAAATCGCGCCAGAAAAATTCTTCAATCGCCTCACGCGCACGAGCATATTCGAACTTTCCGAATTCTTCGGTGGCGCGTTTTGCGGTTTGTTGCAAGCGGCTTAGAATCCACAAATCCGCAGCTTCCGTGATGTTTTCTTTTTTGGTATTTACATCCAAAATCGCAAAATTCATCGAAGCAAATTTCGCCGCGTTGAAAAGTTTGGTGATTAATTTTTGGCCAATTTTAAAGACGTCTTCTGAGTAAGCGGTGTCTGCGCCCAAATGCGATGTTGAAGCCCAGTAGCGCACAATGTCTGAGCCTTTTTCTTCAATTAACGAAGTTGGAGTTACAACATTTCCTTTCGACTTACTCATTTTGGTTTTGTCAGAAGCCAAGCACCAGCCTGAGATCATCAGGTTTTTCCAAGGAATTGAATTTTGGTGCAGCGCCGCTTTGGCAATTGTGTAGAATGCCCAAGTGCGGATAATTTCGTGAGCTTGCGGACGCAAATCAGCTGGGAAAAGTTTTTCGTGACGCTGTTTATCGAAAAAAACTTCTTCCGAAATTCCTTTGCTCGAAAGCTGCGGCGAAATTGATGAAGTGGCCCAAGTATCCATGATGTCGGTTTCTGGCGTTACTTCATCGCGCGAGTAACCACGAGGTAAATCAACAGCCGGATCGCAAGGAAGTTGGTCAATATCAGCCACTAAAATTTTTCCTTCTTCCCCCACTCTCTTTGAATACCAAACCGGAAAAGCCACGCCGAAAAAGCGTTGGCGCGAAATACACCAATCCCATTGCAACCCATCAATCCACTGATCGATGCGCACTTTCATATATTCGGGGAACCAATTGCACTCAGCGGCTTTGGCTTTGAGTAATTCTTTTTTGTCGAGAATTTTGATAAACCATTGCGGCACCACCAAAATTTCAATCGGCACGCCAGAACGTTCGGCGCACTTCACGGCACGTTTGATGGTTTCTTGCTTGAGGAGAAGATTTTTTTCTTTGAGATCAGCAATTACTTTTTCTTTGAATTGCTTGTGCGGCAGACCTTCGATTTTTCCGTCTTTTTGCAAAATTACATTGAGCGGCAAATTGTGTTTTTTCCACCAACGAATGTCGGTTTCGTCGCCGAAAGTACAGCACATTACGGCACCGGTTCCTTTGTCGAGTTGCACTAAATCGTCAGCGATGATTTTTACTTTTACGCCAAAAAGTGGCGTGATTGCGTTGCGCCCGTGGAATTTTTTGTAGCGTTCGTCTTCAGGATGCACCATGACAGCAACGCAAGCTGGAAGCAACTCGGGACGGGTTGTCATGATTACGATTTTTTCATCAGATCCTTCAATTGCGAATTCGATTTCATTCATCACGCCTTCAACTTCTTTGTCGATCAAGTCGGCCTGCGCTAGAGCCGTGCGGTCGGAAATGTCCCAAAAAACTGGTTCAAATTTTTTTTCAACTAAGCCTTTGCGGTGCAAATCAACGAAACTGGCTTGCGAAATTTTTTGTGATTCAGGGGAAATGGTTTGGTATTTTTGATCCCAATCAACCGACAGCGCGATTGAGTTGAAAAGAATTTCGAATTCTTTTTCAGCTTCATCAACAACTTCGCGACACTTCTTAACAAAAGATCCGCGACCATTTTCGCTTTCAAAAACTCCAGCTTTTTTTTCAATAATTTTTTCAACTAAACGCTCGGTTGGCAGGCCATTGTCATCAAATCCCATTGGGTAAAAAACATCTTTGCCTGACATGCGTTGAAAACGCGCCACGAAATCAGCTTGGGTGTAAGAAAAAACGTGACCCATGTGCAAAACGCCCGAGACTGTAGGAGGAGGCGTGTCGATTACGAAAGTTTGCGCTTTTGGTAAATCATTTTTCCAAGCGAAGATTTTTTTTTCTGCCCAGTGATTTTGCCAAAATTTTTCGCGAGTTTTAGCGTCGTATTTTTCAGGGAGGGATTTGATTGTTGTCATTTTTTTAGGGATGTTGTTGAGCGATGGACCCCGTCATTCGACGGGGTGACACTGAATTTTAGTTTGTCACCCCGTCGAATGACGGGGTCCA
>CAIRMX010000002.1 GCA_903879805.1 uncultured Alphaproteobacteria bacterium
AGCAAAAAAAGCCGTAGTTAAAGCTCCTGCTAAAAAAGCTCCTGCTAAGAAAAAGTAGAAAATCTAAGAAGTCAAAAATGGCGCGGCCTCAATAGAGACCACGCCTTTTTTATTGCCTGCAATTTATAAAACTTCGAACTACCTCAAGTGATCGTGATTTTTCGCCGCACCAAAAGCTTGAGTTACCGTCACTTTCACCGGAGATGTTTTTGGCGTTCTCGCCTGATTCTCGGTATTGACAATGTCGCACAAAATATCCAAAGAAACTCCGCCATCGTGACACATGCAAATCGTAAAAGTTTTTCTGTCTAAGCTTTGAACCGTATTACGATTAATCACGCGCAAGCCACCTTGAGAATTAGTGCGCGAAAGCAAAAACAAACGATTCAGAATTTTTACGTAACTATCAATGCGCGGATTTTTATGATGCGGAATCTTGCCGCTCATGATCTGCTCGTCAGTCGCATTAATTAAATAATCAAAAATCAGCTCAGCAACTTCAGCAGTTTCTTCTTCAATTCTTTGAAAAACTTCACTGATTGATTGCAGATTTTCCATCATTTCCGCCGAAGCATTTTTTGGAACTGCTGAAGGCGTTTGTAAATTTTTATCTTCCAAAACGTCAGTTTTCTTGCTCATATTTTTAAATAAATTTTTTAATCAGGTGAGAAATTTCTAGTAAAGCCACGTTTTTAGTTTCAAGCCTAGCCTTTACAAAACCAAGCACTCGCGGCATGTAATTCAAATAATTATGCTTGCCGTCGCGCACTGAAAGACGCGCGAAAATTCCTAAAATTTTCATATTGCGCTGCAGCGATAAAATTTCGTAATCGGTTTTAAACGCCTCTTTGTCACAATCTGCATTACTTAAATAATATTCCAAAAGTTTAGTGCGATTTTCTTCGCTAACGTCCCTTCTTGCATCTTCAAGCAGCGACACCAAGTCGTAAGCTTTTGAACCAAGCACAGCGTCTTGAAAATCAAGCAGACCAACTTGTTTTACGCCGTCGCGACTTGGCAAAATCATCAAATTGTCAGCGTGGTAATCACGCAAAACCAAAACCGGATCTTCATTTTTTTGCAAATGATTACGCAAAGACTTCATCTGCGCCATTTGGTCAAAAACTTGAAACCACAAAAATTTAAAACTCGCGCGGTCCTGCAAGCTCATCGATTTTTTTTGCAGCGGCAAATACCAATCAATAAACAACATCACTTCACGAAAAAGCAGCGCGTGATTGTGGGTTGAAATATCTTTTGGCGCGTCTTTTTTGTGTAGTTCAAGCAAGCAAGCGCCGGCTTTTTCGTAAAGCTCTAATTCTTGCGCAACATCGCGTGCTAAAACTCTGGTGTAAGTGTCATCACCAAAATCTTCGAGCAATAAAAACCCAAATTCATCGTCACGCGCGAAAATTTTTGGCGCTGAAAAATCTTGCGAAACCAAAAACTCGGCAATTTTTACAAAGGGTTTTATGTCTTCGTGGGAAGGTGGCGCAAACATTAAAATGTAAATTTCGCTGCCCGTAAAAATTCGGTAGTAAGAACGAAAAGAAGCATCCCCCGCAACTTTTTTAATCTCGCAATTTACGATTTTGTTTTTTGCTAAAAACGCACGCGCCTTACTTTCATCAAGTTCAATCATGTTTAGAAATCTAATTTAGAATACCACTCAGGAGGCGTCACATTCGGGATGCGATCTTTCAAAATCTCGCCAAAAACCTTGTGTGACTTAATCAAACTGTACCAATCTTTTGCCGGCAAATAATGCTGCCAGTTAATGTCGCCAAAATAATCCAACACCGAAATTTGCGCGGCCGCAGAAAAATCAGCAACTGAGATGTGATCGCCGCCCAAATATTTTCTAGTCTCTAAAAGATATTCAATGTAGCTGAGGTGAATATTTAAGTTGCGGCGCGCCACTCGTAAAATTTCTGAATTAGGTGCGTTCACACCCGGTAAATAGCGGTTAAAAAAGCGTTCGCTTAAAACATGTTTGCTAACTTCATTGTAAAACTTGTCGTCAAACCAACTTTGCAAACGACGCACTTCGGCGCGTTTGGTTAGCGAATCACCGAGAAAATTTTTGCTTTCGGGATGCTTGTCTTCGACATATTCCACAATCACCGAGCTGCCTGCAACAACAGCCGCATTACTATTGTCGAACAACACCGGCAAAGTTCCTGCCGGATTCATCGCGATAAATTCTTTACGTCTTTCCCAAAAATTTTCTTGGATTAATTCAAAACCAATTTCCTTCGCAGCCATGTGAGCTCTGACTTTGCGCGAAAACGGACAAATGACGTGATGATAAAGGCGATACATATTTTGAGAAATTTAGAAGTTAGAGAAATCAAAAATATTTTTTAAAAACAAAGCAATTAACTTGCGACAATTCTTAGCGCCTCAATTCCTAATTCTTAAATTTTTTATGACAAAAAAAATCGCCTTAATCGACGGCTACGGCTTTGTCTTTCGCGCTTATCATTCGCTGCCGCCTCTCACCAGATCAGATGGCACGCCAGTTGGCGCGGTTTACGGCTTCACCAACATGTTGATTAAATTGCTCGCCAGCCTCGACGTCACCCACGCCGCGGTCGTTTTTGATTCTGGCTCCAAAACCTTCCGTAACGAAATTTACCCAGCTTACAAAGCCAATCGTCCGCCCTGCCCTGAAGATTTGATTCCGCAATTTCCAATCGTGCGTGAAAGCGCCGAATCGCTGAATCTTGCCATCCTAGAAAAAATCGGCTTCGAAGCTGACGACATCATCGCCACCATCGCCAAAAAAGCTGAAGCTGAAGGCTTTGATGTTCTAATTGTTTCTTCCGACAAAGACTTGATGCAGCTAGTAAACGAGCGCACTTTCATGTATGACGCGATGAAAAATCGTTTCATTGGAATTCCCGAAGTAAAAGAAAAATTCGCTGTTGCACCTCTGCAAGTTTTGGATATTTTGTCTTTGATGGGAGATGCTTCCGACAATATTCCTGGCGTCAAAGGCATTGGCCCCAAAACCGCCGCTGAACTGATTCACGAATTTAGCACGCTCGAAAATATTTTTCTCAACCTCGATAAAATCAGGCAAGACAAGCGTCGCGAGCTTTTGCGCGAAGGAGAAGAAAAAGCCAAACTTTCAAAAATTCTCGCTGCATTAAAAGAAGACGTTGAGCTTGGAATCACTCTGGATGATTTAAAAATTCAAAATCTCGAGCCACACAAATTGATTTCTTTCCTTGAAATCCAAGGTTTCAAATCGCTGGTCACGCGGGTCAAAAAAGAGTTTAATATTTCCGACGCAATTCAAACCAACCACCACACCCTCAGCACCCCAGTTTGTCACCCCGTGCTTGCTGCAGGGTCCAGTCCCCAACCTCAATCTCAAACCTCCTTCTCTCAAGTAAAACTCACCGAGGCTTCTTCCGCAGAAATCATTGACCGCATCAATAAAGAAGCATCTGCAAGCGGACTCGTCACAATCGATTTCAACAAAAATTTCTTCACCATTTCAACTTCTGAATCACCTTTAGAAGTTTTTTATTTCGAAGCCAAAGAAGCGGTAAAAGCGGCGCCAAAAAATCAGGTTTTTGATTTATTTAGCTTTCACGAAGAAGTGCCCCAAGTAGTTGAGAAATCAGGCTTCGGCTTAGAAATCTTACAAAAAATTCTAGAAGACGACTCAATCAAAAAAGTTTTTTTTGACGCGAAAAGTTTTTTAAAAATTGCCCCAACCAATTCTTTTGAAGATGTTTCTCTAATCAACCACCTGCTCCACTCCGCAACTCGCAACGACTTGCGCGAGCTGATTAATTTCAACCTCAACGAAAATATTGAAGAGCTGGGATTTGCCAAATTTTTCTCTGAACTCGAAAAAAATCGCGAGCCAGATTTTTCCGCTGACGAGTCAAAAAAAGCAGGATTTTTCTGTTTCAAGAATTTTGCCATTTCGCAACTTTACAAAAATCTCGCGCCACAAATTTTCACGCAAAAATTAAGCGAGGCTTACAATTCTTACGAGAAGCCGCTCTTGCGTATTCTTGCTCAAATCGAAAATGACGGCATTAAAATTGACGTAGAAAAACTGCACCAACTTTCACTCGAATTTGGCAAAAAAATTGCCGATTTAAGCACCGAAATTTACGCCCTCGCAGGACAAGAATTTAATATTGCCTCACCCAAACAACTTGGTGAAGTTTTGTTTGAAAAGCTCGGGCTCGATTCAAAAAAGAAATCAAAAAAAACCGGAGCACTTTCAACCGGCGTTGGTGTGCTTGAAGAGTTGGAAGAATTGGGACATCCAATTGCGCGAAAAATTTTGGATTTTCGCAAATTTTCCAAATTAAAAAATACTTACACCGATGCTTTGCCCAAAGAAATAAATCCGCAAACTGGCCGAATTCACACTCACTTTTCAACCACTTCAACAATTACTGGACGCCTCAGCTCTAGCGCTCCCAACTTACAAAATATTCCAATCAAAAGTTTGGAAGGACAAAAAATTCGCGAGAGTTTTATTTGCGAAAAAGATCATTTTTTGATTTCTGCCGATTACTCGCAAATTGAACTGCGCGTGATTGCTCACGTGGCAAAAATTGAAAATTTGGTGCAAGCTTTCAAAGAAGAAAAAGACATTCACCGCATTACGGCGAGCCAAGTTTTTGGAATCCCTGAAGATCAAATTGACGACGCGACGCGCTCGAAAGCCAAAGCAATTAATTTCGGAATCATCTACGGAATCAGCGCTTTCGGCCTTGCGCGCCAACTCGACATTTCGCGCCAAGATGCCGCAACCTACATTAAATCTTACCTCGCCGCTTACCCTGGAATTGACAGCTACATGAAAAGCTACATTGAAATGGCGCGGCAAAATGGCTACGTGCAAACTTTTTCTGGCCGCAAATGTTTCATTTCGCAAATCAACAATAAGAACCCGATTATTCGCAACGAAGCCGAGCGCCTAGCAATTAACGCACCAATTCAAGGAAGCGCTGCCGACGTTATTAAAAAAGCAATGATTCGCTTAAGCAAAAAATTCGCCGAAGAAAAACTGCGCTCAAAAATCATTCTGCAAATTCATGACGAATTGATTATTGAGTCACCAAAAGACGAAGTGGAAATCGCGACAAAAATTTTGAAAAAGGAAATGGAAAGTGCGGCGAATTTGGATGTTCCGCTAGCAGTAGATGTAAAAGTTGGGCTAAATTGGTCGTAATTTTTAGATGGCTTTAAGGCTTGGCGGGTATAGCTTGAAAGGCAATTGCTAGATTTTCCGCGACGTCGCGGAAAATTCAGTTTTTTACACCTTCCCCACAATCTCCGCTAATCTTTTTTCCAACGCTTTGTAAGAAAATTTATCGCGCAATTTTTGCGAAGCATTGCTCACCATTTTATTCATTAATTCTGGCTCGTTAACAATTCTCACAACCGCTTTAGCAATGCGTTCTTCCACGTTGCTTTGTGGACTCAAATCAACCATTAGCGAATCAAGTTCGTTTGTTAAAATTTCTAACGGACCGTCGGCATCGGTTGAAATTATTGGCTTGGCGAACTTCATTGCTTCAAGAATCACAATGCCGAATGGTTCGTTTTTTGACGGTAAACAAAAGATATCGATTGAGTCGAAGAACTCTTTTTTGTTTTTGATCCAGCCCAAAAATTCTACTTTATTTTCTAAGCCCATTTGCTTCACCAAGTCACGCAGAACTGGTTCGTAGTAGCCATCTCCAGCAATCTTTAAAACGAAGTTTTTGTCAGAAATTTTTTCTAAAATTTTTAGAGTTTTAATTGCGTAGTCGAAACCTTTACTTCTGTCGAGCCTACCGATTGTGCCAATGACGATTTTTTCTTTGGTCTGCAAACTATCGTGAAACTTAGCTTCAAGCGCATCGCTTAAATCAATTGCGTTGGGGATCACAAAACTGCGTTCTTCGCTTTGACCTGATTCTACCGTGTCGAAGAAAATTCTTTTATTCACCGACAGCACAATATCCGCGCCAACTGAGCGCTTCACATTGCCGCTGTGATTAACTGCAATTTGAAAAACTTTTTTGCCTTTAATTTTTTTGATTGCCTTGCGAGTCAAAACTGTGGCGCGCCCGATGTGAGAAATCGCAATGTCGGCTTTTTCTTCTTCTAAAATTTTTTGAATGTTTTTGACGGCGAAGAAATCGTAATAGCCAAATTTATTGTCGGTTTTTTTGACGGTGATTCCGAGCTTTCTAACCTCATCTGCGTAAGGTGCATCGGTTTTTAAAATTGCCACAACCTCGTGACCCAAATTTTTTAGCGCGCTTGAATAATCGAGAAATGCTTGCTCAGCGCCGCCGTTTTGCGAAGTGAGGATGATGTTTACTATTTTCATATTTTTTTTCTCTCCAAAGCTTTTAGGTAAGAAACCAGCGGATAAAGCCCCGCTAAGATTGCGATTAAGAATCCCAACGCGCCTTCCTTGTAACCTTTTTTCACAACAAAAGCTTTTAAAAATCTCAATTTAAAATCGACAATATTTTTAAAAAATCCGCCTTTGATTTTACCATTTGCCACCATGTCATTAGCGCGCCAAGTGGTGTAGCGGTTGAAGCGCGCGATGGTGTCGGCAACGTCGTCATCCATTAAATGCGTGAGAGAATTTTTTAAGATTTTTACTTCGGCCTTCAAATCGTAAGTCGGGTGAATTTCGCGGTCTTCGTGATATTTTTTTAAACCCTTAAAAGTAAAATATTCACGCTCCAAAGGCGCTACAGTTCTAAGCCAACCGAATTTTACCAAACGTTTTCCCACGAAATTATCAATTGAACCTTTCGCAGCACAAGGCTTGGAATTTTTAGCAATTTCTAAAATTTCAGCAGCGAGTTCAGGAGAAAATCTTTCGTCACAATCAACTTCTAAAATCCAATCATGGCTTGCGGCAGAAAGCGCGACATTGCGCCTTGCACCTTCAATGCGCCACGAGCCTTCAATTATTTTGTCGGTAAATTTCTGCACGATTTCTTTGGTGCCGTCAGTGCATTTGTCGAGCACCACGACAATTTCATCAACGAAGCTCAGGCTTTTTAGGCAGTCGGCGATTTTTTTTTCTTCATTGTGAGCCACAATTACAGCAGAAATTTTCGACATATTTACATTGAATAATTGACTTGGGAAAGCGCGAAAATTAAGTTGCGAAGCATGCAAATGTCAAAAAGAAAATTCATCAAAACAAGCTTTCTTTCCGCCACTTTTCTTCTTGCTTCATGCAAGTTGAAATTTCCTGGCGTCTCTTCCTTTCAACCTAAAAATCTCGGAGAAAAAATGCAAAAAATCGAATTGCCAAACTTGCCTTACGCAAGAACCGCTCTAGCCCCTCACATTTCAGAAAATACCATTAATTTTCACTACGGCAAACATCACCAAGCTTACGTAACTAACTTGAACAACTTGATTGCCGGCACCGAACTTGAAGGAAAATCTTTGGAAGAAATTATCAAAATTTCTCACGCCGACAAAACTAAAGCCGGAATTTTCAACAATTCTGCCCAAGTTTGGAACCACACTTTCTACTGGAATTCAATGAAACCAAATGGCGGTGGTAAGCCAACTGGCGCGGTTCTTGCTAAAATCGAATCTGATTTTGGTTCTTACGAAAATTTCGTTTTGGAATTTAAAAATGCTGGTGCAACTCAATTTGGATCAGGCTGGGCTTGGTTAGTTTTGGAAGATGGCAAATTGAAAGTTACTAAAACTGGTAATGCTGAAACTCCACTAACTTCAAACGCTAAGCCTTTGATGACAATGGATGTTTGGGAACATGCTTACTACTTAGATTTCCAAAATGCTCGCCCTAGCTACATTGACACTTTCCTAAATCACTTGGTGAATTGGGATTTTGTTGCGGCGAATTTGAAGTAAAAAATCTTAATAGGTCCCTGAGCAAAGCGTAGCGTCGTCGAAGGGCCCGAAGCTC
>CAIRMX010000003.1 GCA_903879805.1 uncultured Alphaproteobacteria bacterium
CTAACAATTAACGGATTTATTTTCTCGTTAAAGAACTCTTCTGAGATTGGATAAAGTCTCTTGTCCATTGGTTTTACTTCCATTTTTAGTTAGAAAATGGCGAGGGTAGAATGGGAAAAATAATTAGCTAACAGTGTCTAGAAACTGTGCAGTTAATAGTTCCATTGCCAGTAAAAATGTGGTACCTGTTTGTGGTATCTGTTGTGACGGTGCCTGTGACAGTACAAGGACCTGCGGCGCAAGTTCCACTAAGACTCGTAGCAGCACCAATCGCCGTGCATGTGTAAGATGGGGCCGGAGAACTACTAGCCGTATATCCAGATTGGCAGGGAGAGGAGGGAATCGCGGTTACACTTGAAGCGTAATCAAGCCCAGACTGAGCAGCAAATCCATTAGCAGCAGCAACCGAGCAAGTTATTCTTGTGCAAACTCCCGATACTGACTGATATCCAGTGTCGCAAGAGGTGCATCCTGCTCCTGTGTATCCGGTGTTGCAAGTCGTACATCCCGAAGACAGAGAGTAATTGCCCGAGCAAGAACCACAGGTTGTTCCGGTGTAATTAGTAGCACAACTATTCGCACAACTAGGCGTCGGTGTTAAACTGCCATTGCTGCAAGTGTAGTTAACCGTAGCTCCGCTGTAGTTAGGTGCGTTGCAGGTAATAGATCCACTCACGCCAGAGTTAATCGCAGCAGTTTGTGCTGTAGATCCAACAACAGTTTGAGCCGCACAAGGCGAAGCAGGTGTGCAAGGAGTTGTCACTGTCACTGCCGCGCCATTGGTGCAGGCGGAGCAACTAACATTACCGCCGTAATTCGCTTGGTCACAAACTGCACTGCTGGTGCCTGCGGAAACTGAAGTAGCAGTCAGTCCGACGGCGCTTATTGAGCAAGGTGCTGAGGATAAATCGCAGCCAGTGTCAGTCACTTGGTAATTACCAAGACCGGTTCCGATGCAGCTTGGTGCTGAGTTGCGGTTGTTGCTTCTGGACCATTTCTTGCTGGCGTAATCTTCAACTGATTGTCTTTCTTCGGGTTTGAGGGCGCTTGTGAAGATGACGATTTCACCGATTTCGCCGGTGTAGCCTTTGCCGATAGCAATGCTGGTTAATCCGGATAATTGGGTTGTGTTGCTGGTATCTTGCGCGGCTAAGCTGCCATTGATGTATGTTTTTTTCCGTCGGTTGAGCTTGAAACGAAGGTGAAGAGGCGGGGTTTATCGGTGGAGTTGGCGTAGCTGGAAACTTGGGAATCGTAGGTGTAAGAGGTGCCGCCGTGTGAGTGAATGACGGTGTTGTCGGTGCTGTAGCCGAGGTTAAGTTTGCTGTCGTCAGCATTGCTGCTGTCGATTGATTTTAGGAATAAGTTAGCACCGCTGACCTGCCTCTTCTCGAGGATCATGATGGTGTAGTCGGTTTTGTTTAAGAAACTGGCGTCGAATTTTAAGTAGTTAGCAGTACTTCCAGAGAACTTTACCGCATGAACACGGTTGATGGTGTTGGCGTAAGTTGGGCCGGTACCTACGGCAACTACACTAACCTTCGGACGGCCCGAAATTTGTTGGTCGTACCACGCAGTTAGGGCAACCCCATCTGCATCTTCAGAAGGATTGAAGCCGTTGTCTAAGCTGGTCTCAAGCCAGAGGGCGGTGTCTTTGATGCTGTTGATTGGGGAAGAAAGTGCGAGAGTTTTTGCGGCAGCACGACGGAATTTGCTGACCATTTTATCCGCCGCAATAATTCCAGAAACGAAGATGCCAATGATTACAATGATAACGGCAACCTCAACGAGGGAGAAGGCGTGACGGGGTGAAGATTTTTTGTTGAAGGCCTTTTTTGTCATTTAGAAAGTACAGTACAGTTGTTGGAAAAAAGTTTTTTGAGGAGATTTTTGAGTGTAAAAAAACCTTTGTGGAGGCACTCAGTCCAGAAGAAAGTTTTGGGGTCTCAAAGCGGGACTGGCGCTTCAGGATCTCTTGTTAATTTTTGCAAAACTAAACCGCCGCTAACTTCTCAATCAATCGCGCGAACCAGCTGTTTTTGCTCTCAAAGCCGTCTTTGATTTTTTCTTTCAAATGCAAATTGCGCAGAAATACCAACATGCCTAGAGAGCATGAATGCGTAGGGTTTAAAACTTCTGACGCCACTGATTCTAGTTTGTTTGGATAGCCAATGCGGACATTTTTTTCGAAAATTTCTGAGGCCAATTTATCAATGCCAACAATCGAAGTTACACCACCTGTCAGCACAATATTTCCTAACTTGTAAACCGAGATTCCCGACTTTTCTAAAATTGTTTTTACCGATTCAAACATCTCTTCCAGCCTTGATTGGATAATGTCGCGAAGTTCAGCGCGAGTGATTTGAATCATCTCCTGTGTGTCCGAATCAATGAATTTCATCTTAATCATTTCTCTTTCTTCGATCGGACTAATTAACAGCGAACTATTGAGATTTTTGATTTTTTCTGCGGCATCAAAACTAATATTTAAAATAGTTGAGATGTCTTTGGTGATATGCACACCACCGATTGGCGAGTGACCAACGTGAATTAATTTTCCTTCAAGAATAATTGAAAAAGAAGTGGAGCTGCCACCGATGTCAATTAACAAAGATCCCAAATCCATCTCATTGTCAGAAAGGCAAGAAAGCCCAGATACGTAAGGCTCAACCACATAATTATTCACCGACAACTGACATCTTCTTAAGCAATTTTCGATATTTTTAATCGTGGTTTGCGAAGTTGAAACTACGTGAAATTTTGCGTAAAGCGTTTCACCCGACATATAGCGCGGATTCACCACTGGCGCTGAATCATCAATACGATATTGCAGAGGAATTAAGTGAATTATCTCGCGATTATTTTTTTTGAATTCAGCGCGAATTTTTGCCGCAAGAACTGCGATATCTGACGCTTTGACAATGTCTGAGGCGATTTTGGTGCTAACTTCTTTGCGAGTGGAAATTACCTGACTTCCCGAAATGCCAATCAACAAACGATCAATGTTAAAGCCCGCCATTCTCTCAGCTTCTGACACCACATTGGTAATTGATTTTTGCGCCAAACGCATGTCAGAAATCGCGCTCGCCAAAATGCCGCGCGACTCTTTGTGGCCATAGCCCACAATCTGCACATCGTCATTGGTGATTGATGCAATCATGCACACCAATTTCGACGAGCCCATATCAAGGCAAGCAACAATTTTTCCTTTTTTTACGTTTTTGGACATGGAGAAAGTTAAGTTTTACAGGCTTTTAAGTTCTTTTATCACCGAATCGTCATATTCAAGATAAACTTTATCTAAGACGCGCAGGTCGATCACCTTTAGTCCCACAATGGAACCAGGCATGTTGTAAATTTTTATTAAACGGCGCCAAGCCTCAGAAATATTATTTTCGGGCAATTTTATTAGCAGGCCGTTTTCAAAGCGAATATCCCATCTGCGATTCGAAACCCAAGTTGCCGAATAAACATTGGCGCTCAAATTTATGTCAGCGGTAAAAATATTAAAGAGTGACTTGGCGTTAACATTGGCGCCCTTTCCCGACAGAATCACCATATTCTTAAATTCTTCCAAATCTTCGAAGGGGACCAGATTTCCTTCTTTGTCGGTTAGATATTTTTCACCTTCATTTTGCCAAATCGCAATTGGCATATATTCGGTGATCGAGATGTTTAAAATATTGGGCATGCTGCGCGTGATCGTTACCTGATTCACCCAAGGTAGCTGCAATTTTATCTGCTCAATCAAGCCATGAATTAAAGGCTGGTAATCGCCTGAATCATTTTTGGTAATTTGTTTTTGCGCTTCTTCTACCAACTGCAAAATCTGCTCTTTTTGCACGTGAACATTGCCGCTAATATTGATTTCGCCAAATTCTTGATGATCTAAATTGAGATAGTGAAAAAAGTAAAAACTCGATTTTTTATAGATGGTATCGAGGTATTGTGGCTTAAAAAATTTCAACAGCACAAAAATCAAAACCAGCAGCGTGATTAATATCAGCAGCGATTTAACGATGAATGGCAGACAGATTTGATGGAAAAAATTTCTGACCTTTCGCGAGAGTTGGTTGGTAAGAAAAAAATTTCTGATTTTATCATTCATCCTACGCGCGCCGTTTTGACTAAAAATTCGACAATTTCTTCAAAAGAAATTCCGACATGTTTAGCAATTTTTGGAACTAAAGAGGTGGCAGTAAATCCGGGATGAGTATTGACCTCAAGCAAGTAAAACTGGTCATCGCCGCCATCTTTATTATTTAAAATAAAATCAACTCTGCTGACACCGCGACATCCCACAACTTCATGACATTTCGCCGCTAAATCTAAAACTTCGGCATATTTTTGCGCGCTGATTTCTGCTGGCATTACGTAATCAGTCATGCCTGCAGTGTATTTGCATTTGTAATCATAAAAAAGTCCGTGAGGCCTGATTTCAATGGCGCCCAAAGCTTTGCCATCCATCACCGCAACTTGGATTTCTTGTCCGGCTAAATATTTTTCGACAATAATTTCATTGCCATATTTCCATTCATATTGCGAAAAATCGAACTGCATGTTTGGCAAAATAACTTCCACACCAACACTTGATCCTTCGTTGATTGGCTTGATTACGAAAGGTTTGCCAACAGCAAAGATTTTCTCTTTATTTTGCGCATCTTCGCCTTTTTTCAAAATTTCGTAATGCGGAGTTTTAGCGCCAACAGTTGCGCAAACTTTTCTGGTCAAAACTTTGTCCATACAAAGTGCTGATGCGACAATCCCGCTGTGAGTGTAGGGAATTTCAAGAATGTCGCAAACGCCCTGAATTCGACCATCTTCACCATTAGTGCCGTGCAGCGCATTAAAAATGATGTCAGGCTTAACTTCTTGTAATTGCTCAAAAATATTGTGCGAAAAATCAATTTTTGTGGCTTTGTAGCCAAGTTTGCAAAGGGCTTCAAATGCCGCCTCTCCTGAACGCAATGACACTTCTCTTTCCGAATTCCAGCCGCCCATCAAAACGGCAATATGTTTGTTTTTCATGTTATTTTTTGTCTGATTTTGCCAATGCAGTTGCCTGAGCAACGTCTTTTTCCAAGCTGGTGTGCGACTTTAATTCTTCAATTACATAGGCGCAGAGATCTTCGAACGGCACGCGATTTTTAATCGAAATTTCTGATAATTTTGCGAATGACTCCATGATGTCACTCGGAATAGTGCCGCCTTTAGTTTGGCTTAACCATTTGCTTTGAAAATTTAGCGGATGCGGCGAATTAACTGCGGGAGTACCGATGTAGATTGTGACCGGAGATTTTTGTCCGCCAAAATCGCAATTTGCTGTAAATTTTTTTGCCATGAGAAAGTTAGATAATTGCTACGAAAGATTGGTTGGTAAAATTTGGTTTTTTGTAGTCCAAACTGCTGCCAATCTCGATTTCGTTTTGATTAAAAAATAATTTTTTTACTTTGCCATTCATAAGTTCAACAAGCGCCTGACCTGCTGCCGTGTCCCATTCCATTGACGGACGAAAATGTAGATAAAGATGTGAATCTCCTTCAAGCAAACGAAAGAATTTGACCGCTGAAGAAAGTTTTTCGACGCGATAATTATGAGCAAAATCGGGATGAATTTGCGTGATGTAACTTTCAATGTCAGCGTCTTTAGTGCGAGCACTGGTAACGATTTGCAGCATTGAAAGATCCATTGCAATAGCTTCTAAGATTTCTTCTGTGCCGTCAAAATCACGACTAATAATTTTATCTTCGTGATTCGAAAAAATCATTTTTCCACCTTCAAAAAGTGGCGCGTAAATCAAGCCGAAAATCGCTTTTTTATCTTTTATCAAAGCAATATTTACTGCGAATTCAACGCTTCCCGAAATGAAGCTGGATGTGCCATCAATTGGGTCGATCAGAAAAAAAATCTCGTCGGAAATTTCACGCAAATTTCCTTCTTCGCAGATCACCGGAATTTGCGGAAATTCTTGTGATAATTTCTCGCGCAAAAATTCACTCACTGCCGTGTCTGCTGACGTTACTTGCGAACCATCTGGTTTTTTTTCGACGCTAAATTTTTTTGACTTAAATGCCAAAGTCGCGATTTCACCGGCCTCAAAGGCCCATGAAACAATTTTATTACACTGAGTTTCGTTAAAAAATGACTGCACTATTTTCTGAATTTGATGATGAGTTTTCCGGCAAAAAATGAAATTGCCGAAGAAAAAAATAAAAAAGGAAACGCCAAAATTGGCTGGCTCGAAGTTTCAAGAATCACCATCGCCGCCGTAAATGGCATGCCCAAAACCGGACTTAAAAATGCCACCATGCCGCTTAAAATAAAAATTTTAATATCGATGCCAATCATTAAATGACTAAAGAGCGAGCCGATGCCAGCGCCAATTGCAATGGCTGGCGCCACTAATCCACCGGCGCATCCCGAAATGAAAGTGACCATTGTATTTAACAATCTAGCCAAAACTTCTTGGTAAGAAAAAAAACTGTGAGCGCCGCTAAGTGCGTCCTGAGCGCTTTTGATGCCACCTGAAAAAGAATGAATACCGCCGTAAATACTGATAATTGACACCAAAAATCCGGCAGAAATTGGTATTAAATGCCATAAATTCGATTTGATTTTTGCCGTTTTTGCATAGAGCTCGACACTGATTGCTTTGAAGAAAAACGCTGCGATACCGCAAACCATCGCGATCAAGGCGATGATGATTAATTCTGGCCCAAACCAAAAATGCAGATTGTAAGTAGCAAAAAGCGGATCGGTTTTGTGCAAAATTATGATGACCACAAAAAGCGCGATTGCGGTTAGAAAAATATCATCGAGAAAATTTTTTGACTTCGCCGAAAATAATTTTTCAACGATGTAGATAAAGCCCGCGATTGGCGCGTGAAAAGCGATGGCAAAACCAGCGGCGCTGCCGGCGAAAATCCAAGTTTCTAAATTAATTTTTGGTAGAAATTTCTTAAATTTTTGCGCCGCAACTGCAAAAAAACTGGCCGAAATGTAAACTGATGGCGCCTCTCTGCCCAAGGCTCCGCCGCCGAATGTTGAAGCCAGAGAACTCGCTGCATTAACAATTGCTGAATGAAAATTGAGCTTGGTTGAAACTTCATCGAGAGAGTTGGGAGATTTTTTCAATCGCATTAGCGAAGTTTCGATGTGGGTTGCGGTATTGCCGGAAGAATTTTTGGCAAATTTGCGACAAAGGTAAGCCGAACCCCAAAAGAAAATTGGCGGCACAAAAAAAGCCAGCAGCGGATTAATCAATAAACGCTCTTTCGCCTCGATGCCAAAATCAAAAAATAACTTGCAATATTCCAATATAAAAAACGACGAGGCGATGGTGGTTGCAACGAGCAGTACCAACGCTTTAGGATCTTTTGAAAATATTGATTTTGTCACGCTATTTGCTTTGAATTTGATTATATTCGCGAGCTAATTCGGCGTAGTTATCTGCCGAAATTTTAATGTAGTTTTTTTCTTCTTCGGTCATGTCGCGAAAATATTTCGCCGGATTTCCCGCCCAGATTTGTCCGCTTTTTACCACCCGTTTTGGAGTTAAAACCGCACCCGCCGCAAGCATGCCATAAGTTTCAATTCGCGCCAAATCCATGACTAAAGAACCCATGCCGATAAAGGCATAATCTTCAATGATGCAAGCGTGAACTATCGCGCCATGTCCGATTGTTACATTGTTGCCGATCAGCACTGGAGCACCTTCAGCGCCTGTTTTATTTTGCGCGTGATGCGGTCTGGTGCCGTGCAAAACGCAATTATCTTGGATGTTGGTGTTTTCGCCGACGATGATTTTTGTAACGTCACCACGTAAAACGCAGCCATACCAAATGCCAGAATTTTTGCCGATTTTTACGTCGCCCGAAATTACTGCGTTTGCTGCGATAAAAGCAGATGAATCAATAGTTGGCACTATGCCGCGATAAGGGAGAATATTTTTCATGTTGGAATGTTTAGGTTGCATTAAAACTCTGATTGGCAAAGTTAGATTCTGAAATCCAATCATGCACCATCTTCGGAGTGCATTGAAACAAAAAGGTAAAATCTGGTCACCCTGAGCTTACCAAAAGCTGAGTATCCTTGATTAAAAAAATTTATGAAACCTACTCAAACGCTGCAAGAGCCTGAAACACTTGATTATTTGGAATCTGCAAATCTAACCTCGCCAGAGATTCAGAATCTTGCTACAGCGCTTACATCAGGTCGAAACATCACCCATCTTTATCTGGGCGGATCTCTAAACGACCGCGACTTCTCATTTACTGATTTTCAAATCTTTGCCAAGTCGCTTAGTGAAAATACCACGCTAGAAGTGCTCGATCTTGAGAGTTGCAACATCGATCCTGTAAGAACAGTAATGCTTACACTTGCTCTTGCCACTCATCCAAAACTGCGAATCCTTAATCTTGCCGGCAATAAAATCACCGATGTGGCAGCTGAGGAAATCGCCAATCTGATAGCTCGCAACGAAGTTATCTCCAAGCTCGTTCTTGAGCGTAACCATATCGGAAACGAGGGAGCTAGAAATCTTCTTACTGCGGCTAAAGACCGCCCATCCCTCGGCATCAAGCTTAAGGGCAATCCCATCACCGATAAAAGCATTCTCAAAGAATATAAGGCTAGTCGCTCCAGCAAAACGCAAGGCGGCGAGTCTGAGAAAAGTATCTCTCACAGTGACTCGGCCCGCAGCACCTGAAAGTGCTACAGGGTTCTCAAGGTTCTCCAGCAACTCCACCAACGCAGATTTAAGCACTCAATCTCCAGTTATTTTACGCACACCAGGTAAGCTTGATACAAGCAGATTAGCCATGTTTGGTAATCCACCGCCCCCTCCCCCTCCTCGGCAGCTTCCCCCTGCTAAAGCCGATAAGAAGCTTATGGGTACGCTAGAACCTGTTGGCCCTAAGGTAGTACTTAAGAATGAAGAAGAAGAAAAAAAGGCGGCCATAGACTCCATATTTACCATACCTGCTCCCCCACAAAAAGACGCCTCGGAAACTCATGTTGCGCCGAAGCAAGGCTTATTCTCCAGATTGGGCATGCACGGAAAAGAGGACGCACCTAAAGACACCGCTAAACCCCAAGCCAAACTTACCGCAGAAACTGCGCCTCCACCTGAAGTAAATTTTGAAAACTTGAGCATGGCAGAAAAAAGGATGATCGCCGGCGGTATGTTTTCTGGCGTAGTAACCGGCGCTTCGCCAACTAAAGAGTCTATTGCTACACCGTCAAAAACTTCATTAGTTGGAACTTCCAAACAAACAACTGAGGCTGTTAAAGGACCTCAGCGGCTGGATCCCAAAGAATTGGCTGCTGCGGTTAGCAGAAGAGGTGCTTCAACACTCCCAGCTGAATCAACACTCCCAGATAACAAGACCTCTAAAGCGACAACTTCTACGCTGCTAAACGCGTTTGGCATTGGCGGCCCTAAGCGCTAAGACTATCCGCACTACCGCAAACCTATTTTCTCATCCTCGTATTTTACTTTTCTAATTCTGGGGCTTGGCGCCCCAGAAACCCGCCGCTTCTATTTCCGCCTCCAAGATCTTCGAACTTGAGAAAATATTTTTTCAACTATTTCCAAACTTTTATTGAGATCAAATTATGAAAAAAACACAACCAGAACAAACCGAAGAACAATTAATTGCCCATAGAAATGCGGTTAATTTAAAATTAGCAGAGATGCGCAAGGCAGCGGAAGAAGACCCGACTACGCTTGATTTTATAGGTCTCGAAGACCCCTCACAAGAAGAGCTGGAAGAACTTTCTGAAATGCTTGCCGACCCTGAATGCATCGTCACTAAGCTTTATCTCGGCGGCTATAGCTTCGAGGATATTCATATTGAACGTCAGCTCACCAAAGAAGGTTTGCAAACTCTTGTGCGCGGAATTCAAAAGAGCAAAAAACCGCTACTCCTTGACGCGTCTAGTTGCGGCATCGACAACACGCTATTAGAGACTCTTTTGCCGGCGATTGATCACCTGAAATCTATTGACCTCTCTAACAATAAAATTCAGTACGTTACACCTTTGGCACGAAAACTTCGTGACAGCGACGTTGTGAGAATAGTCGATTTGAGCTATAATGAAATCGACGAGGAAGGAGGCTTAGAGCTTCTATCTGCACTCGAGAAAAATTCGAAAATCAGAAGCTTGACGCTGGTGGGAAATGATAAAATTAGCGGCCCGCTTCTTCTAAAAATTATCGACCAAGCTGCGAGCAATTATGAAAAATTCGAGCAACGCCAAAATAACTCGCTTGCTGCTTCAGCCAAAGTCGAGCCAGTCAAAAAAATGACAGTTAGAGAGATGATTCTCCAAAGAGAAAAAGAAGCTGAAGACTCTAAAAAATATTCTCACGACAGCTCTAGCAAAAGCGGACTTCCAACTCCCCCTCGCAACAAACTTAAAGCTAGCGCTTTTGATGCCGCGACGTCAACTCTTTCATCAAGAAGCGCAAGGTTTGACGAAGACTCTAGAAAGGCTGAGATCGAGACGACTTCATCTCGCGCTAATTCTGGAAAAAGCGATTACAGATTCTCTGACAAATTAAGCGATAAAGCACCGAGTGTGAGTGGTTCGGGTAAGGTTGCAATTTCCGTCGACTTTGCGGCAAAATTAGGAGAGCAATTCAAGTCTCACGCTTCGATAGGAAAAGGCGCAAAGCTAACAGATGGTGAACAATTCACTCCACCCCCACCTCCTGCGAAAGCAAAAGACCAAAAAGCCCTAGTTACTCACGCTGCCGAGGTTACTCGCGCTGCCGAGATCGCCACTCCAGCCACTGCTGCCGCTTCCACAAAGGGCACGAGTCTGATGGGTAAATTTAGTAATTTTATCCACCGCAAATAAACCAGATTGCGGAACGCACATTGTGCGTCACCCCGTCGTGAAGAAGGATTTACAGACACCCTCGATTGTCACCCCGCACTTGTTGCGGGGTCCATCGTGCTACAAATACTGTTTTAAAATTGTGACAAGGCGAACCCCGCAACAAGTGCGGGGTGACAATCGAAGGTGGATTGGCTAGTTTTGAATTGTGCGCACTGTGCGCAAAATTGGCTTTTGCCCAGCAAAATCAAGGCTTTGCGCTTTTTACGAGATAAAAAAATGAGGCAACTAAATCAACTCTTCAAATTCCTTAATCGCGTAGCGATCTGTCATCCCAGCAACGTAATCAGAAACTAAAGTTGCCAATTCTTGTGGATCAGAAATTTTTGCCGCAAGCTCGGCATGCTTGTCGGGCAAGCAGTTGGGGCTTTTTAGGTAAAAATCAAAAAGACCGCCGACAATTTTTTGAGCATTGGCTGTCATGCGATTCACCGTGGAATGGCGGTACATGTTGGACATTAAAAACTTTTTTAAAGCTTGATGCGCCAACTCCATTTCTGGTGAAAAATGCACCAGAAATTTTCCGGCTTTACGCACGTCTTCTTCGCTTTGAATTTTATTTTCGACGAGATTTTTTTGCGTGGTATCTATCACATCCATCACCATCGCCAAAGTTAGGCGTTTCTTGGTTTCGCCCACCAGCAACTCTCTTTGGATGTTGGGATATTTTGCTAAAATTTCTTGATAAATTTCACCAATTAGCGGCAGCGAAAAAAGCTCTTCAACTTGAAATAGATCTGCCCGCAAACCATCTTCAATATCGTGATTATTATAAGCGATATCGTCAGAAATTGCTGAAATTTGCGACTCGATTGAAGGGAAGTTTTTGATGTCTAAATCATACTTAAAATTATATTCCTTGATATAGCCATGCAGCTTTGATTCATCAGTGATGGGGCCATTATGCTTAACCACACCTTCCAACATTTCCCAAGATAAATTTAAGCCTTCAAATTCGATAAAACGCGTCTCAATTTTGGTGATTAATTTTAGCGTGTGAGCATTGTGCGAAAAACCGCCAAAAGAGCGCATTTTTTCATTTAGCGCATCTTCGCCGGCGTGCCCAAACGGCGTGTGGCCAAGGTCGTGGGCTAGCGAAACAATTTCGGCTAAATCTTTATTCACTTTCAAAGCCCCCGCAATCCAGCGCGCGATTTGTGCAACTTCTAGTGAGTGAGTTAAGCGGGTGCGGTAATGGTCGCCCTCGTGATTTACAAAAACCTGCGTCTTGTATTGCAAGCGGCGAAAGGCTGAAGAATTAATGATGCGATCGCGATCACGGCCAAAAATTGAGCGATATTTTGCGTCATCATAATCTTCCAAATAGAAGCGTCCGCGTGACTTTTCTTCATCAACTGCAAATGGTGCGAGTTCAAAATTTATCATTTTAAGACGCGTGTGATTACAAAAATTACCACCAAAGTGACAAACACAATGCCCATGGCAATGACACTAGCTTTAAGCATTATTGTCGCGGGTTCTGGCACGTAGTCTGGTTGTTCTTTTTTCATTTTTATTTCCGTAAAAAATATTTTTCGGCGCCGTTAAGTTCGCTTTTAACGATGAATAATCTGTAGTTCGCCTCAACGCCCAAAAAGGTTTGCGAGATGTCGCTAAGTATGGCGCGTGATGAATAATATCCGTGGCCTAAACCCAAATAAGTGTCGTCAAGTGCGCCGACATTAATCACATCAATATCTTCAAACAGCGCGCAGGCACCGAGACGATCATTTTTATTGAAAGTTTTTGAAGCCATCATCGCCTTGTCGTTGTAAGAGCAATAGACGGTTGTTTTGTCGCTGACTTTTTTAATATTTTTAATGATTGGTCCAAAATCATTAGCGCCAAAATCCGGTGCATTTAAAATCAGGTGATTAATTAGAGCTTTGCTAGTTTGCGATTCGCCCAATTCTTTCAAGGCTGGAAGCACCACTTGATGACCCATTGAATGCACTATTAAGTTAATTTTAATTTCGCTTTTTTGCAGGCTAAGCAAAAAATCTTTAAAAGTTGAGATTGAAGCTCGAGCCGCTGCCGAGTTGTTGTCGTAGGTTCTGTTCAATAAATTTTGCTCGATAAATCCATCACCCGCGCCAGCCGGCCAAGTAAACAGAATAACTGGCCCCTGATATTTTAGATCATAAGCAATTTGCGACGCGCGCAGCACTGCTTCTTCGTAACGAACATTAAAGCCGTGAACAAAAACTAGCGGCGTGCGCTTGGAGTCTTTGATTTCTTTGATGAAGTCAATTTGCTCTAAAGGTTTTGCTGAAAGAGTTTTGAAAAAATCGGCCGACGGCTGGCGATTATCGCGAGTGAACGTGGTGTCGCCGACAGCGTGATTTTTGGGAACGTTAATTTTACAAGAACCTAGTCGCAAAACCTTATCAACAGAAACTCCGAACTGCTCGTCACCGCATCCAAAGTTTGCGCCTTTTGCCTTGCGATTAGTTGCGACATAGATGCTGACAGTCTTGGTGTCATCAAACGCTTCTTGAAAATATCCATTCCAAACTGGCTTGAGATTTTTTTGCGCCTTTTCGTCAATCGTAAGATTTTGGCAAGAATTGGCCATCACGGCGATTAGAGTTAGTGCGATAATTTTTTTCATGATAATTGATTTTTTTGAAAAAAGATTTTGTTTAAATTGAAATTGTCAGCAAGCCAATTGACAAGTCAATTTTGGTGAATAGCTTGCCTGAACTTCGCACCTCTAAACCCACTCAATTTCAATCTAATTATTTCAGGTAAAAACATGAACAAAAAATTCTTGCAATCTGTTGCTGCTGGCATCATGGGTCTAAGCCTTATTGCTTCTTGCTCTTTGTTAAAAAAAGAGTCTCACAAATGTGGCGCTGCTAACGGTTGTGCTGCTAAAAAAGACGAAGCTCACAAATGCTCTGCTGCTAAAAAAGCTGACGCTGCTAAAGTTGAAGCTCCTAAAACTGAGAAAAAAGCTAAAAAAGCTAAAAAAGTAAAAGCCGCAAAAGCTGCTGCTACTTCTGAAAAAGAAGCTGTAAAAACTGAAGAAAAGAAAAACTAGTTTTGTCATGACTTCATGCAAAGTTCCAACCCCGACAAATTTAGTTGGGGTTGGACTTAGATCTCCCTACGTCCCCCACATCATAGAAAATTCCAAAAAAATCTCTCAAAAAATCGGCTGGCTCGAAGTTCACAGCGAAAATTATCACCATCTTTCGAGCGACTCATTTAAAAATCTCACTACACTTAGAAAACACTTTCCCATCAGTTTGCACTCCGTTGGAAACTCACTTGGATCAGCCCAAAAAATTGATTTAATTCACTTAAAAAAACTTAAAGATCTTGCTGATGCAATTGAGCCATTTTTAATTTCTGACCATATTTCTTGGGGCAGAGTTGATGGAAATCACACCAATGATTTATTGCCACTTCCCTACACTAAAGAAGCTTTGAGAGCGATTTGTGATAACGTTGCTTTAATGCAAGATTTTTTGGGTCGAGAAATTTTAATTGAAAATCCTTCGGCTTATTTGTCCTTTAGAAATCAAGAATTTGATGAAGCCGAATTTATCAATGAAATTGCCAAACAAACTGGCTGCGGACTGCTTTTGGATGTGAATAATATTTTTGTCAGCTCGCAAAATTGCAGGGAATTTCAGCCCAAAAAATATCTGCACACAATTAACAAAAAAATCGTCAAAGAAATTCACCTCGCCGGACATTCAAAATCACAAATTTTTGATGGTGAAACTTATCAGCAAATTCTAATCGACACCCATAATGACGTGGCGTGCGATGAGGTTTGGGAAATTTACCAGATGGCCATCAAAACATTCGGAAAGACGCCTTCTTTAATTGAATGGGATCAAGATTTTCCTGAATTTGAAGTGCTGCTTTCTGAAGCTGCCAAGGCTGCTAAAATCTTAAATAATGACTAAATTACTCAATCTTCAGCGCCAATTTGCTGACCATTTACACAAAAAATCTGATACGAGAGTTTTGCAAGAAATCTCGGGATCCAAGCTTGGTGCTGTAGCGCGCTTAAATATTTACCGCAATAATGTTTACGGCGGATTTGAGTCGGTTTTGTCGTCTAATTTTTCTGTGACCAAAAAAATTTTAGGAACAGAAAAATTTGAGCAATTGCTCACAAAATATTGTCAAAAATTTCCTTCTCGAAGTGGTGATTTAAATGAATTTGGCGCAGACTTTCCCAAATTTATTTCTCGCGCTAAACCATTATATTTAAAGGATTTAGCCCGTTTAGAACTGCTTCATCACCAAGCTTATTTTGTTGAAAAAAATAATAAGAAATTTGACCTAAAAACATTTCAAAAACTACCGGCTGAAAATTTTACCAACTTAATTTTTTCGCTTGATCCGGCTTGTTTTTTATTTGCTTCAAAATTTGCAGTTTTTTCAATTTGGCAAAAAAAGCGCGCGATAAAGAACTTCACCAAGCCAGAATTTATGCTGGTTCGTGCCGATAATATTTTTAAATTAAGCGAAGAAGAGTTTTTATTTTTATCGCTAATTCAAAAGCAAAAAAAGCTTTACGAAATTTACACAACGCTTTGCAAAAAAACTGGCAAAGAATCTGACATCGGCAAACTCGTAAGGCATTTCATTTCAAATGGCACGATCACAAATTATGCGTGAATTTCAGCTCATAGAAAAATTTTTTAAACCACTGACAAAATCTTGCGAAGCATCGCAGAACCTGACTGATGACGTTGCAAAAATTTCTCTTAAAAAAGACGAAGAGCTGGTGATTAGCAAAGATGTGTTTGTTGAAGATGTGCATTTTTTACGTGAAGATGGCGGCTTTAAAATTGCTTCAAAATTGCTGCGCACTAATCTTTCGGACCTTGCTGCATCTGGCGCAACACCGCTTTATTACATGCTGGGATTTTCTAAAAATAAGCATGTTGATGAAGAATTTTGCAGTGAATTTGCGCAAGGTTTAAAATCAGTGCAAGATGAGTTTGGCCTTTGTTTGATTGGTGGCGACACGGTGAGCGCCAAGAAACTTTTTTTCTCAATTACAATTTTTGGCTCGGTAAAAAAAGGCAAAACTTTGTCACGCAATCAGGCAAAAGATGGGGATTTAATTTTTGTTTCAGGAAGCATTGGAGACGCGTTTTTAGGGCGCAAAACCGCTTTTGATCGTCACGTAATTGCGCGTCATTTTTTTCCAACACCGCGAATTAATTTAGGGAAAAAGCTTCTAGAAAATAATTTATCCAAATGTGCTATTGATGTTTCTGATGGCTTGCTTGCTGATTTGCGGCATATTTGTGAGGCTTCGAAACTTGACGCAGAAATTTATTCACAAAAAATTCCTTTATCCAAATCAGCGCAGAAATTTTTTGAAACAAATTCTAAAATAAAGCTGACGGATTTAATCTCAGGAGGAGATGATTATGAATTAATTTTTGCAGTAAATCCTCGCGATCGCAAAAAAATTGCAGAGCTTTCAAAGTCTCTAAAGCTTGATATTACCTGCATTGGCGAATTTAATAAATCTGCAGACAAAAAATTTCAGATCACTTTGCAGGACGAAAAAAATACCAAAATAAACATCAAAAAATTTGGCCATGAACATTAAAAGTCTCTTTTCAAAATTAAAAAAATCCGAAGACACTAAATATGTCGGATCTTTTAGAAGAAGCGCCGCCACCACGATTGATATGTGGATAGTTTTAATCATGCGGGTTGTGGTTATGCAGCTGCTTAGCACCTACTGGCTCGAGGCAAAATTTCTCGCCTTCAAAACAGAATTTACGGAGCATTTTGGCACTGAAAGCATCAAGAATACTCCGGAGCATATTGATTTTGTAATTCACAGCTCAGCCTTTCTTTGCGCGATAGTTTTTTATATTGTCGTGGTTTTGGTTGGGGCTTTTTATCACGCCTGCCTTAACTCTTCTGCTTGGCAGGGAACTGTTGGAAAGCGCTTAACAAAAATTATGATTGTTAAAGAAGATGAGTCGAAAATCAGCTTTATGAATGCCGCATCTCACTACTTTCTTTCGATCTTACCATTTGCCTTTATCATTTATTTGGTGAGCTATCAATTGCAGCATCAGGTCAAATTTTTTGAAGCCTTGACCGCTTCTGAACTTAACGTTTTCTTGGGAATATCTTTTGTGATTTGGATTCAAATTCATCTTTTCACTAAAAAGAAAACTACAGCTTACGACTTGATTTGCGGCACCATTCTAATCAACGGAAAAACTGCGGCGAAGTTTCCTTGGAGCAAAATTAAATCTTAAAAATAACTCATCATGATTTCGATCTCACAAAAAACGGTAAATAGCAAAATTGATTGCAGCGGCATTGGCTTGCACAATGGATTGCGTTCATCAATCACATTAGTTCCAGCTCCTTGCAATACAGGAATTGTCTTTAGAAGAACAGATATTGGCGGCGAAAATGGCGTCATTAAGGCTAATTATAAGAATGTTGTTGGCACCAATCTGGGCACCACGCTTACCAATGACTTTGGGGCTAAGGTTTCAACCATTGAACATTTAATGGCGGCGATTTGGGGCTGTGGCATTGATAATCTTTTTATCGATATCAATGCTCCGGAAGTGCCAATTATGGATGGTAGCTCGGAGCCTTTTGTATTTTTAATTGAATGCGCCGGCATCAATGTTCAAGAAGAGCCACGTCGCGTGCTTGAAGTAATGAAAAAAGTTCGCGTTGAAGATGGGGAAAAATTTATTGAAGTTGAGCCATCGAAAGATTTTTCGATCGATTTACATATCGATTTTAATCACAAAGAAATTCAGCAGCAGAAATTTGATTATCACTCAACTTTCACTTCTTTCAAAAACGATATTTGTCGCGCCCGAACTTTTGGCTTTAAACATGAGATCGATCAATTGCATAAGATGGGATTAGCGAAAGGTGGATCGCTAGATAATGCAATTTTAGTGGATGAACACGGAATCGTAAATAAAGGCGGCCTTCGTTACGAAGATGAGTTTGTGCGCCATAAAACTTTGGACTTCATTGGCGATATTTATCTTGCTGGGCATTTTATTTTGGGACATTTCAATGCTTCAAAAGCTGGGCATGGAATTAACAACAGGCTACTTCACAAACTTTTTGAAGATGAAACGACTTGGAGAATTATTTAAGAAAATAATTTGGCTCTAAGAAAATCTGAGACCTAAATCCTTAAATGGGTTTAGGTCTTTTTTTTGGGATTTGAGCAGTGTCGAGCTGGTGATACAAACTTTAAGTTTATAGTTTGGAGACTACACCCCGTCGTAAAGGGAATTATATACTTGAGTCGGCGTCACCCCAGGGGTCTAGTGCGGTTAGCTTTGGAGACTGGATCCCCTCGTAAAGACGGACGTAACTCTGATAGTTAACCGTCTACAACCATCTTTTTTGGATTTGCCTATTATCTTATGCACATTGGCCTAGCTCCTTTTTCTCTCCGTCAGTTTTTAATTAAAACAAAGTGAATCTCTTTCTTTTTGATTAAAGAACGGACAACAAAAAACCCGCCAGATCAATTAAGATCTGGCGGGTTTTTTATCTATTTATTCGTGATCAATGTCACTTGTAAGCTTGGCGACAACCTACTCTCACTGGCCATAAAGACCAAATACCATCGGCGCGACGTACGTTTCACTTGCGAGTTCGGAATGTGATCGAGTGGTTCCATACCGCTATCCTCACCAAGCCGACAAGTGACATTGACTAACTGATAACTAGAGAAATACCTGCGAAATTTTGTGTTTATATCTTGTCTCAAGATCACTTATAATTTTTAATTCTTTATGCGGCTTTATACCACACATAGTTCAAAAAATAAGCCAATCGGGTTATTAGTACTGGTTAGCTCAGAGCATCACTGCCCTTACACACCCAGCCTATCAACGTGGTAGTCTTCCACGACCCTAATAGGGAAAACTTGTTTTGAGGGAGGCTTCCCACTTAGATGCTTTCAGCGGTTATCCCGTCCGTACTTAGCTACCCAGCAATGCTCCTGGCGGAACAACTGGAACACCATCGGTACGTTCAACTCGGTCCTCTCGTACTAAAGTCAACTCCTCTCAATTTTCCAACACCTGCGGCAGATAGGGACCGAACTGTCTCACGACGTTCTGAACCCAGCTCACGTACCACTTTAATCGGCGAAC
>CAIRMX010000004.1 GCA_903879805.1 uncultured Alphaproteobacteria bacterium
AAAACTTGAGTAATTTTTTTCGCCAAATCCGCGGCATTTTTATTCTCAAACAACTTCCCGTCTTCATCATCTTTAATCAAAAATTTGCCGCCATCGGTGTTAGATGAAATCACCAAAGTTGAAAATAAAAACCCTTCCAAAATCACTAAGCCAAAGGGTTCTTCGCGAGATGGCACGCAAAAAATATCGACATCTTCAAAGAATTTCTGCTTGTTAATCACCGTGCCCACAAATTGGCATTTTTCAAAAACTTTATGCTCGCGAGCGCAATCATTAATATTAGTCCAACCGTAGTCGCGATGAGCCTCGAAGCCGCCAATTTTCAGGCGAAAATCTTGACCATTTTTTGCTAAAATTTCTGCCGCTTTCAGCAAAATATCAAAACCTTTACGCGGCTCGATTCGTCCGTACATTCCGATCACCAAAATATTTTTAATCGTTTTTGCCTGATATTTTTGATCGACCTTAATCACGTTAGAAAGCACGAAAGACTTGGCTTCATCAAAACCCGCCGCCACCACTAAATCAGAAATTTGCTGATTTATGCTAATAATAAATTGGCAATTCAGTGAATGCTTAAAACTAATACCGTGATTGATCGCCACCGATTTGGTGCGAGTAAAAAATTTCAAAATTTTCATCCATTTCATCAAACGATTAGAATGGCACAAAATCACATCGGGCTTGAATGAATGAATAATCCACAAGAGATGCAAGCAATCAAAAACCTGACTAATATTTTTCAGCTTAAAGATTTTTTGTGACCCATAATCGTCGCGCCCATTATTAGAAATTAGCAGCGCCACCTCGTGACCTTGCGTGGTTAAAACTTCTGAATAATCGCGAAAAACTTGATCGACTCCGCCAATATTTTGCGCGTGAATTGCGTTGAGAATTTTCATAAATTTAGTGCGATTTTGTCGCTTTTGGCGCGCAAAGATTGAAATTATTTTTAACTAAATCTGACTCAATCCCAGAGCATCCCAGCATTGAGTGAAACATATATTCGTGAGTAATTTTCTTCTGCGAATTTTTAGTAAAATTCGTCACCAAATTTTGATTTTCTTTTTTAAATAAATCGGACTGCCAAACAAATAGCGGCACTGAAATTTGCTCGTAAGGTTTATTGTCTGCAGCGTTACCAATCTTGCCGCCCTCGCCCAAAGAAACACCGTGATCTGGTGTAAAAAACACCATGGCATTTTCATTAACAAAAAGGTCGATAATGTCTTCCAAAACCTTGAAGCTGTAAACTACCGAGTTCTTGTAAGAATTTTGCAACTCTTGCGTTGAACAAGCCTCCGCCCCTCTATCCACCGAACAATGCGGCGAAAATATGGCATATTCTTTGGGATATCTAAGCTCGGTGTGCCAGTGACTTCCCAGCAAATGAATCAAAATAAATTTATCTTTTTTAGTCGAATTTTCTTCCGCAATCGCCTTCTTGATATAAGGCAACAACACATCGTCGTAATTATTATATCGGCGCATGTCGGCATTGATGTATTTTTCTTCAATCACCACGTCGGAGGATTTTGCCAAGAAAGAATAAGTAGAATCGAAATAGCCGTAGAGGCTTTGATTATCGATCCAGTAAGTGCTAAATCTCATTTTGTTAAACACGTCGATCATATTGACCGAGTTTAAAAAATTCTCCCAATTGCCGTGATCAACATCTGTCAGCAAACAAGGCACCGACTTGCGAGTGGAAGTTTCGCAAGCACTAACATCTTTAAAAAATGAGATGTTTTTATTTTGCAAAAGCTTGGGCGAAAATTGCGGCAACATCTCGTAAAAATAATCATTACGCAAACTCTCACCAATAATCATCACCATCACCTTCGGCTTGTCGCTCTTGTTTTTGTAAGTGGTTTGACTTTTTTGAATTAGCTCAAGACTCAAACTTTTTTGAATCTTCACATCTGACTCTTTTCTGATTTTCAAATATTTCGTCACGCTACTTGAAACGCTCAAAGGCGGATAATTTCTACGCACTTTTTTCATAACAAAATCATCAGCAAAAATAATCGCAACCAGCGCCAGTAGAAGCGATAGATGAAAAGTTAAAAAAGCTTTTCCGGTGAAAGATTTTTTTCGCAATTGAATTTTGCGGGCAAAAAAACCAAAAACCGCCGTCAGCCCCAAAACCAAAATCAGAATTTTGGTGCTGAGATATTCAAAGGTCAGACTGTTGATATTTTCCAGCATGTCGCTGATCACCCAAGCATCAATATTTTTGCCGAAAGAAACAAAAAAATATGCCACTACAATTGAGGATAAGAAACAAATCAGCCACAGCACCAAACCAACAACACCAAGCGATAGCAGCCCCAGCGCAAAGAAATATTGCACCACGCAAACTGCAAAAATCTCGAGGGCAATTTTAAAAAAGTGAAAATTTTCACTCACCGTAACGAATGATCCGTGATAAAACTTAATCGCGATTGGAACACTGGTAATAAGACTTGAAAGCAGCGAGAGCGCTAAAATTAAAATCCAATGCTTGCAGCTTTTTAATTTGCTAAAAATTTTCATTTGCAGAATTTGGTGTTGGATAAAGACATATAAAATATCTCAAAAATTTCAAAATGAAAAACATCCTGCAAACAATCAATTACCAATATCCCAAACCGGTTAATTTTGACGAAAATGATCCGTCTTTTGAGATTTTTAGAAATGTTGCCGACGAAAATTGCGTCGAGCCCAAAATTGAAATTTTAAAAAATGTGCGAATCAGCACCAATTCAGTGATCTTTACTTATTTTAAAATTTTTAAAGAAAGCTGCATCACGCCAGAAAATTACGAAAAATATCAAAAAGGATTCAAATTTTTTCTAAAATTTATTTTCCCGAAATTTAATTTTAGCAAAAAAAGATTCATCCTCATCACCGACGAATGGACCAGCAATTACTACCATTGGCACACTTTTGCTTTGAAAAAGCTTTTGATCTTAAAGGAAAAAAATCTGCTGGAAAATTCGCTGCTACTTTTGCCAAAAAAATATCTTCAATATTCTTTCGCTTTGCCCTCGCTTGCAAAATTCGGCATTAGCAAAAACCAGATCGTGTTTTTACCAAAAAAATCCAATATCAAAGTTGCTGAAATGCCTTTAGTTACACAGCCGCGTCAGCATCCTGAAATGTTTCGTGAAATTCGCGATACTTTGCTTTCTGATCTTTTGACAAGCGATTTTGGCTTTGGTGAAAAAATTTACATCTCGCGCGAAAAACAAGTTTTGCGCTTCGTCGAAAACGAAGCAGAAGTTTTGACGTTGCTTGAAAAATTCGGTTTCAAAAAAATCATCGCCGAAGATTTTTCTTACGACGAACAATTAGCAATTTTCTCCAAAGCAAAATTTCTCGTTGCCCCCCACGGAGCCGGAATTACCAATGTCTTATTCATGAAAAAAGGTGGCGCGATTTTGGAAATGACCACACCGCAAAAGCCCGAATCTTTTAACAAAGATTTTTACACATTAGCTTCAATGCTCGAGCTAAAATATTTTTACCAACAATGCGCCATCGGTCCACGCAGCAAAGTGCGCGATCATCACCAATCAAGTTTGGTGGTTGATTTAGCCCGATTAGAAAAAAATTTAAACCTCATGATGCAATGCCAAATATCCTAAAAGACCGCGCCTTAATTGAGATTGCCGGAGAAGACCGCAAAAAATTTCTCCAAGGCCTCATCACAAATGATGTTAATAAAGCCTCTGAACAAAAACTGATTTACTCAGCAATGCTCAATTCTCAGGGGCGCTTTCTTTACGATTTATTTATTTTTGAAATTGGCGATAAGCTAATGCTCGATTGCTTTGCCACGCGTCGCGATGAGATTTTTCAAAAACTCAATTTCTACAAATTGCGCTCGAAAGTGACACTTACCAAAAACGATGAGTTGGCGGTAACTCAAGATTTTTCTCAAGGCCAATTTGCCGATCCACGCCATTTAGAATTAGGGTTTCGCACTTACTCCAACAGCACTTCTCAAATTTCAGAAAACTCTTACCACGCCAAACGCATCACACTAAAAATCCCCGAAAGCGAGCATGATTTAACTTACGAAAAATCATTCATTTTGGAATTTGGTTTTGACGATTTAAACGCCATCGATTACCAAAAAGGTTGCTACGTTGGACAAGAGCTAACAGCGCGCACGCACTACATGGGACAAATTCGCAAAAAACTTTTTCACATCAAAATTGATGGCGAAATTGCGCCGGAAAAAAACTCGGAAATCACTTGCGATGCAAAACCCGCTGGCCTAATTCTGTCTTCAACTTTTCTTGAATCACAACTTCACGCTCTAGCTCTAATCAAACTTCCTGACGACATTAATTTTGACGATTTTTCGCAAAAACTAAAGTTTGAGAGCTATAAAATTTTCATCGCAAGCTAATGCAAATCTATTTACCAATCGCCGAAATTCCGGTTAATATCATTTTGATTTTGCTACTCGGACTCATGACTGGCTTCCTCGCCGGCATGTTTGGAATTGGCGGCGGCTTTTTAGCAACACCACTTTTGATGTTCATCGGAATTCCCCCAGCAATTGCCGTTTCAACTTCGACCAACCAAATCATCGCCTCTTCAGTTTCAGGACTTCTGGGCCATTTACGCAAAGGCAATGTCGATCTCAAGATGGGGATGTTTCTCGTCATTGGAGGCTTCTTCGGCTCGTCATTTGGCGTGACTATTTTCAAACTTTTGCAAAAAACCGGTCACACTGAAATTGTGGTATCGCTGATTTACGTTCTGTTTCTAGGCTCGATCAGCATCACCATGTTAATCGACAGCATCAAAACTCTGGTCACCAAAAAATACGGCATCACTTGGGAAAAAAGCAAAAACAGCAAAATGGCCAAGTTTTTAACCAAAATTGACCGCCTGCCTTGGCAGCAAGAATTTCCTAAATCTGGCATTAAGATCAGCGTTATCGTGCCAATAGTTTTAAGTGTCGGCATCGGCATTTTGGTTTCTTTGATGGGAATTGGTGGCGGATTTTTAATGATTCCGGCAATGATCTACATTCTACGCATGCCGTCCGCCGTGGTAGTTGGCACCTCACTTTTTCAAATCATTTTCATCGCCAGCAACGCCACTTTTTTACAAGCCGTAACCAACAACACTGTCGATATCGTCTTAGCTTTTTTAATGATTATCAGCTCGGCAATCGGCGCTCAAATTGGCACCCGCTCGGTTTACAAATTTGACGCTGACAGCATGAGAATTTTCCTCTCAATGCTAATTCTCGGCGTCTGCTTAAAAATACTTTTCACTCTGCTTGCAGCACCCGAAAGCCTTTACACAATTGAGTTTTTGAAATGAGAAAAATTTTTCTAATCACATTTTTATTTTTCATCAGCGGCGGCGCTTTTGCCAACCCAATCATTTCAGGCATTTCCACCAACGAAATTAACATCGACACCAAATTTCAAGGCGCAAAAATTTTGCTTTTTGGCGCCAAAGGTGATGCCGGAAACGTTGTGGTTGCAGTGCGCGGCCCCAAGAAAAACTTTGTTGTTACCAAAAAACAAAAGCTTCTGGGCATTTGGTACAATGGCGAAAGAGTGAAGTTTAAAAACTCTTACAGCTTTTACTCACTATTCTCCACCTTCAACGACCAAGAGCCGATTGACCAGCTTTTGAAAGAATTGGAACTCGGCAAAAATAATCTCGAATTCAACACTTTCGGCAAAGTTGCCGAAAAGAAAAAAAATGACTTTCAACTGCAATTAATTGAGCGCTTAGAAAAAAATCAGCTCTACACGGCGGGCGCCAGCAAGGTTGATTTTCTTGATGAGACGCTTTTCAAAGTGATGCTCGACTTCCCGAAAAACATCACGCGCGGCGTTTACACCGTGGAAATTTATTTGATTAATGACAGCGCCCTTTTGTCATTTCAATCAATCCCAATTTACGTAAATCAAGTTGGATTCAGCGCGCAAGTTCTCGACTTCGCCTATCAGCAATCCTTTTTGTACGGCTTACTGGCAATCGCAATCGCGCTTGTTGTAGGCTGGCTCGCTAACTATCTCTTTGCACGTTTCATCGGAAAATAATTAAGAAAAACTACTTATGGCCAAAATTCACAATGACGAAAAAACACCGGTTATTATCGTCTGCATCGACACCACTAATGCCTCAGAAACTGCATTGCGCTACGCTTGCTACAAGGCTAAAAATAGTGGGTTTTCGGTGCAAATTTTGGCTGTAATGGAAGCCTCTCACAAAAATCTACTTTTCGCCTCACGCGCCATCGGCAATGAAAAAAGGAGGGAATTAGAAGATCATCTAAAAAAATTGATCGATTCTAACTTTAAAGAAACCGGCGTGATGCCCAGCGTTTCAGTGCGTGAAGGCGACATTGTTGCAGAAATTATTCGCGAGATTAAATCGACCTCCAACTGCGCCATGCTTGTATTTGGCAAGTCGCATAATTCACTGAGCGACAATACAGTTTTACCAAAAGTTGTGAAAAAACTGGGCAATAAAATCATCGTTCCCGTGGCAATTATTCCGGAAAATTTAAGCAACGAATTTTTGACTAAGTTGGTTTAAAGTTTAGCGATCTAACAAACTCCACTCATTTCATGACCTTATTTCGCTCCGTATTTACCATCTCTTTCTACATCTCAATCTCACGCATTCTCGGCTTCATTCGCGACATCACAATCGCGCAATATATTGGCGTTAGCATGCTCTCCGACGCCTTTTTTGCTGCCTTTCGCTTGCCTAACTTTTTCCGCCGCATCTTTGCTGAAGGAGCTTTCAACTCAGCCTTCGTACCGATTTTTATCGAGAAACTGCAAGACCAAAAAAATGGCAAAGCAGCCGAAGGCGCCGAGCTACTTTTCGTGCGCAATATTTTCTCGCTGCTCTTTTACGCCTTGCTAGTTTTCACCATCATCTTCCAACTTTTCATGCCATTTTTCATGAAAGTTTTATTTCCCGGTTTCTTCACCGACCCAGAAAAATCAACCCTTCTCATCACACTTTCGCGCATCACAATTTTTTATCTGATCTTCATTTCACTAGTTTCACTTTGCTCGGGCATTCTTAATTCAATTAGCAAATTCGCGGTTCCGGCCTCAGCCCCAATCGTTTTGAATTTAACATTAATTGCTTCAGTTTTTGCTTTTGGCGCCATGGTTCCAAACTACGCCTACGCACTTTCTTGGGGCGTTTTTCTTGCCGGCATTTTACAATTTATTTGGGTCTTTTTCTTCACGGTTAAATCAGGATTTTTGCTTTATCCGCAAATGCCAAAATTTAATACCGACATGAAAAAGTTTTTCAAAAAACTAATTCCCGGCATCATCGGCGGCAACGTGATGCAGATTAACCTGTTGGTTGATTCAATCTTTGCCAGCATGATTGCGGGGGCTGTTTCTTACCTCTATTACGCCGACCGCATCAACCAATTGCCTCTCGCCATGATTGGCATTGCGATAGGTGTGGCGCTTCTTCCCGCTCTTTCACGCAAAATCAAAGCTGACGATGGAGATGGTGCAATAAAGTTACAAAACATGGCGCTAGAAGTTGGCTTGATCTTGGTAATCCCCGCCACTCTAGCTTTGACAGTGCTTGCCTATCCAATCATCTCGTCACTTTTTGAGCGCGGAAAATTTACTTCCGACGAAAGTTTCTTCGTTGCCAAAGCTCTGATGTTTTACTCTTTCGGTCTTCCCTCTTACGTTTTAGTAAAAGTGATGGAACCCGCATTCTTCTCGCGCGGCGACACTAAAACCCCAATGAAAATCGCTTTTGTTTGCTTGATTACTAACGGCGCTTTTAACGCAATTTTCTTCTACATGGGCTTTGGTTATGTCGGCATTGTAATGGCTTCAATCATCTCAACTTACCTCAATTTAACCATCCTCACCACCACTCTAATTCGCCAAAAACATTTCTATTTTGAAAAAGATTTCGCCAAAAAAATGGTGTTGATTTTAATCCCATCATTTTTGATGGCAGCCGCGCTATTTATGATGCGCGAGCATTTTGCTCAAAGCGAATCTTTAGGAAAAATTGCTGAACTCACCATCATGATTTTAGTCGGATTACTTGTTTACGGTGTTGCTGCATTCTTCTCTGGCAGTCTAAATATTTTGCTGAAATCGAATCTCTTAAAAAGGAAAAAAAATGACATTGTCCCAAGCGCTTAGCGCCACACCCTGCCCTTATTTTGAGGCATGTGGTGGTTGTGATTTCCTAGATTTGAGTGAAGAAAATTATCAGGAACTTAAGAAAAAAAACCTCGGAGAAAATTATAAAGATGCTAGCTGGATCTGGGTTGGACCGCATTCGCGCCGCAAAATAAATCTACAAATCGGTGCTAAAAATCAGATCGGATTTTTCGCTAAAAAATCGAAAGACTTAGCTGAAATTGAAAGTTGCTTTGTTTCTGAAAAAGCAATTTCTGATTTGATTTTGCCGCTGAAAAATTTGCTAAAAACTCAAGATCAAAATCTTTTCACCCAAATCTCCGTCACCTTATTTGACAATGGTTTAGACCTAATTTTTGCTGCAAAGAAAGAGTTAAATTTTTCTCAAACTCAAAAACTTTTGCATTTTGGCCAAGAAAAAAATCTCAATATTTCTTACCGCATTAAAGATCACGTCGCACCGATTTTTATCACGCGCAAAAACCAAATTTTTTATCCTGATTTTAAAGTTGATTTAGGTTCTGAAATATTCATTCAAGCAACCAAGACGGGACTCGCCAGCATCACCAAAATCATTCGCGATTTTTTAGGGCAGAATAAAAACATCAAAAACATCGTCGATATTTACGCTGGTTTTGGCGCTTATTCTTTTGCCACAATTGATTTAGCAAAATCGATTTTTGCTTTTGAGGGTGACGAAAAAATGGTCAATGCCATCAATAAAAACGCTGCTGCAAACGGCATTGCCAATAAATTAAAAGCTGAAGTTTGCGACTTGTTTGCTAGCCCCGTTCACAAACGCGATCTCAATCATTTTGATTTAGCCATCATCAATCCACCAAGAAACGGTGCCTCGCCGCAGATTTTAGAAATTTCAAAATCTTTGCTAAAAAATGTCATTTACGTTTCTTGCAATCCCGAAAGTTTTGCTCGTGATTCTAAGATTCTAATTGACTCGGGATTTAAGATTACAAATCTCACTGCCCTTGACCAGTTTTACTCTACCAAGCATTTAGAGCTTATCGCAATTTTTCAAAAATAGATTTATGAAAAAAAATACTACTCCGCCGAACTGGGATTTATCTGACTTTTACGCCTCGCCAAAAGATAAAAAAATCGCTGCCGAAATTAAAAAAATTGCTGAGGACACTAAAAAATTCACCAAAGAATTTTGTGGAAAAATTGGAAAACTCAGCGCGCCGCAACTTTTTTTAGCGATTAAAAAATTTGAAGAACTCTGCGAAAAAATCGGCAAAATTTCCAGCTATTCACAATTGCTCTACGCTTCTGATTTATCGAATCAGACCAATGTTGCCTTCCATCAAAACACTTCTGAGACCTTAAGCAAATTTGAATCAGAATTAATTTTCTTCTCACTCGAATTAAACAAAATCGACGACAAAAAATTAGCGCTTTTGCTGAAAAATTCTGACTTAAAAAAATACCAACCTTTCATTCGCGACACTCGCGCTTTCAAAAAATATCAGCTCTCAGAAGAGCTAGAAAAATTCTCACTCGAAAAAGGTCTAACCGGCCGCAACGCCTTCGTGCGCTTGTTTGATGAGACAGTTAATAATTTAAAATTTTCTTACCGCGGCAAGATTTTGAACTCGCAAGAAATCTTCGATTTAGTTTCAAATGCCGACGAAAAAGTTAGAAAAGACGCCGCCAAAGCAATTGGCAAAACCTTCGAAGAAAATTCCAAAATTTTCGCCTTCATCACCAATATTTTAGCCAAAGATAAAGCAGTTGAAGATACTTGGCGTGGCTTTGCCAAACCAATATCCTCGCGCAATCTCAGCAATTTTGTTGAAGATGAAGTGGTTGATGTTTTGGTTAAAAAAGTGAAAGAAAATTACGGCAAGATTTCGCATCGTTACTACAAAATTAAGGCAAAAACTTTAGGCAAAAAAATCCTAAATCACTGGGATCGCAACGCCCCTTTAAGCAAAGCAGAAAATAAAACCATTCCTTGGGAAGAGGCTAAATCTCTGGTTCTATCAGCCTATGGCGAGTTCTCACCCGCGATGGAAAAAATTGCGGAGATCTTTTTTAAGAAAAATTGGATCGATGCTAAAGTTAAGAGCGGCAAAGATTCTGGCGCCTTCTCACATTCTTGCGTGCCCTCAGTTCACCCTTACATTTTAATGAATTACCAAGGCAAAGTTCGCGACGTGATGACTTTAGCACACGAGCTTGGTCACGGCGTGCATCAATATCTGGCGCGCTCTCAGGGCTATTTCATGAGCGGTACACCTTTGACTTTGGCAGAAACCGCATCAGTTTTTGGCGAACAATTAACCTTCCAAAAAATTCTTAAAAACGAGAAAGATTCAAAAAAGAAAAAACTAATTATCGCCAATAAAGTTGAAGACATGATTAGCACTGTGGTGCGTCAAATCGCCTTTTTAGAATTTGAAAGAAAAGTGCACGAAGCCAGAAAAGACGGGGAAATTCCGCTGGAGAAAATCTGCGAATTTTGGATGGAAGTGCAAAAAGAAAGTCTGGGCGCTGCCTTCAAATTTGACCAAGAATATCGCTTCTTTTGGAGCTACATTCCTCACTTCATCCACTCACCTTTTTACGTTTACGCCTACGCTTTTGGTGACTGTTTAGTCAATTCACTTTACGGCGTTTACAAGTCTGGTAAAATTAAAAACTTCGAAGAAAAATATTTGGCGATGCTGACGGGCGGGGGCACCAAAGGCCACAAAGAAATGTTAGAACCATTTGGACTTTCGATCAAAGATCCAAAATTTTGGCAAGCGGGACTTGATGTAATCATCGGCTACATCGATCAATTGGAGAAGATTTAAATGATTAATCCGGTTTACGCAGAAACTTTATTCAATCACTTGTACGGAAATATTAATGGTTACGGAATTTCAACCGCAGCGCGAGCAAGTTCTGGGCTTGATACTGAAAAATTACTTTACGGCGAATTACCTTTTCAAACTTGGAAAGACATTATTGAGCGCGCCAATCCCAAAAAAGATGGTGTGTTTTTTGACTTGGGATCGGGCACGGGACGCGTCGTAATTGCTTCATATTTGCTTGGCGAATTTCAAAAATGCCTTGGTGTTGAACTTCTTAAAGGTTTACACGACAAGGCTTGCGAGGTGAAGACAGAATTTGAAAAAAATATTAAACCGCAAATCGAAACTCACGTTGCGGGGCGCGAATTAAATTTTTTCTGCAATGATATTTTTGCAATCGATCTGCGAGAAGCTGATTTTTTGTTCATGAATCACCCTTTCAAAGAGAGTGATATTTTTAATAAACTTGAAGAAAAAATTTTGGACGAATTAAAAGCAGGAAGTAAGATTGTTACAACCATCCGTTCACTAAAGAATCCGCGTTTCAAAAACCTTGGAAACCAAACTTACAAATTTAGCTGGGGTGATTCTACAGCACATTTTTTCGAGACGTAAATTATGAAAAAGAAAATAGTTAAAGCCGCACCAAAAAAAGTTATCAAAAAGAAAGTGGTTAAAGCCGCGCCAGTTAAAGCTAAAAAGGCCGCGGTAAAAAAAGTTTTAGCAAAAAAAATCGTTAAAAAAACACCACAAAAAGCAGTGGCTGAAGTTAAGACCGCTAAAAGAAAACCGGTTTCAATCAGAATTCTTACCAGCGACATCGAAACCATTAAAATCAAGGCTGCAAAGCTTGGCGTTCCTTATCAAACCTACATTAATATTCTTATTCATCGCGACGCGGTGAGTGAGTAATTCTACAAAGGCACCAATGGCGACAGAAATAAATTTTTACCAAGCTGACGAAACCATCATAAAGTCTCTCGCCCCTTTGCTTTTAAAGGTTTTGGATGAGAAGAAAAAGGCGTTTATTTTCTGTCAAAATCCTGCGCAAATTAAGGCGATTGACGATTCTTTGTGGAGTTACGGACGTAATAAATTCATTCCCCACATTACAATTTCTGATAAGGATTTTGTCTTGGAACGTCAGCCGATTTTGATTTCAGATAAAGAAGAAAATTCTAACAAAGCTGATTATTTGGTTTTTTTAGATGTGCCATCATCTGGCTTTTTATCTAGCTTTGAGAGGGTCTTTTATTTTTTTGAAGAGCAGAATTTTGCAGCTGCAGAAGGGATCGCGAAGAAAGTTAAACCGAAAAATTGCTACAAGAAACTAGATGGGAAATGGGTGAAGTTTAACTTCTAAACTTCACCACTGCTGCACCTTACCTTTAGTTGTCACCCCGTCGCATGACGGGACCCATCTCGTCACAAATTATGAATTTTATTCTTTACTTCTGAGCTCCCGAGACCGTGGACCCCGTCATTCGACGGGGTGACAATCGAGAATGTAATTACCAACAAAAAAGGCTCCTCTGAAATTTTCAGAGGAGCCTTTTTTAAATTTTAGTGTCGGGAGCCACCACCACGCAAACCCGGCGTGTGTATTCATATTCCCTGTAAAAGGTTTTGTATTCTGATACACTCCCGACGGGGGGCAATTTATTTTTAGTGACCCATTTTTAGCAAGAGGTTTTTTATAATTTTTTTTAGGCTCCGAACTATTGAAAATAAGACCTCTAGCAATCTTACCTAATTTTCAAAATCTTGTGAATCTGCAGCGAAACACGGTGGCCAAATTTTGCCGCTAGCTCCAAAACATGGCGCAAATTCTCTTGATTCTTGGCCTCGTCGTACTCGTCCATAGGTTGCAAATAAACTGGGATCTTAAACTCGCTTTGTCCGAGCTCGGCAGTTTGGAAATAATTTTTTTTCGTCTTAGAAATAATAAATTTTAAAGCATCGACTCGGGCCAAAAGATCGGGGCGAATTTGGTGATATTTTTCGTTAGTGATTTTTGGTGAACAAATAATTTTCACTTCTTTGGGTAAGTCGCGAAACAAAGTGCCGTTAGTTTCAATCTGCACTAAAAAATCGCGCTGTACCAATTCTTGACAAAGTCTTTCAATCGGCTGACGCAAAGGCTCTCCACCGGTAATTACAACTAGTTTTCTGACCAAATCGCCAGCGTCATTTTTTGCCAAACGCGAAACTTCTTCGATTATTTTTTCGACAGAAAAATTTTGGTAAGAATCAAATTCGGTGTCACAAAAATCGCAGGCTAAATTGCAGCCGCCCAAACGCACAAAAACTGAAGGGTAACCCACGTAAGGCCCCTCACCTTGAAATGTCGGAAAAATTTCCTGCACATCTAAGTGAAATCCTTCGTGAATTTCTGGTTTGGCAATTTTGTTTTTTCCAAACATTTTAAAAGTTGGATCCTTGATTTTGCTGGTCAAAAGCTAATTTTGCACCTAGGTGCAAAATTCACTATTCCGGTTTTTCGCCTTCGCTAACGTTAGGCAAAAAACTACTAACTGCTGCAGTTGCATTTGAAACTACCTGCACTGAATTTTTGCGAATTTCTTTGCCAGCGAGCAAATCTTTGATTTCATCACCTGTTAGCGTTTCGTATTCGAGCAAAGATTTTGCCAATTTTTCCAAATCAGCTTTTTTCTCAGTCAAAATTTTCTTCGCGCGTTGCAAAGCTTCGTCAACGATTCTACGCACTTCTTCGTCAATTACTTTGCCGGTTTCTTCGGAGAAAACTTTTTGCGCAGCGTAAAATTTCGAACCGTCTTCTTCGCTGTAATCAATAGTTCCAACTTTGTCGCTTAAGCCCCAACGCGTCACCATGCTGCGCGCCATTGAGGTGGCTTGTGAAATATCGGAAGAAGCGCCAGTTGTGACTTGGTCGTAGCCAAAAATTAATTCTTCCGCAGCACGTCCGCCCATTGCAACCACCAAATCGTCGTGAAGTTTAGCGCGAGTAATTGAGAAACGATCAGTTTCTGGCAAGCGCATCACAAGGCCCAAAGCGCGACCTCTTGGAATGATTGTTGCTTTGTGAATTGGATCAGAATTGACGCAATTGATCGCCGTAATGGCGTGTCCCGATTCGTGGTAAGCGGTTAATTCTTTTTCTGATTGCTGCATCACCATCGATTTTCTCTCAGCGCCCATCATGATTTTATCTTTGGCTTCTTCGAGATTTTTCATCGTCACCATTTTCTGATTGTAACGCGCCGCAATTAGTGCGCCTTCATTTACCAGATTGGCCAAATCAGCACCGGCAAATCCCGGTGTGCCGCGCGCAATGGTTTTGGCGTCAATATCAGCCGCCGCTGCAACTTTTTTAAGGTGAACTCCAAGAATTTGTTCACGGCCGTTAATGTCGGGATTTGGCACGGTGATTTGGCGATCGAATCTTCCTGGTCTAAGCAAAGCACGATCCAAAACATCAGGGCGGTTGGTTGCAGCAATAATTACCACACCTTCATTTTCAGAAAAGCCGTCCATTTCAACTAGCAATTGGTTGAGAGTTTGTTCACGCTCGTCATTTCCGCCCCCTACTCCCGAGCCTCTGTGACGACCAACCGCATCAATTTCATCAATGAAAACGATGCAAGGTGCTGATTTTTTTGATTGCTCAAACATGTCGCGAACGCGGCTGGCGCCGACGCCCACAAACATTTCAACGAAGTCTGAACCAGAAATTGAAAAGAAAGGCACGTTGGCTTCCCCTGCAATTGCGCGGGCCAACAAAGTTTTACCAGTACCGGGAGAGCCAATTAGCAAGCAGCCGCGCGGAATTCTCGCGCCAACATCGGTGTATTTTTTAGAGTCTTTTAAGAAATCGACAATTTCGGTGAGCTCTTGTTTAGCCTCATCAATGCCCGCTACATCAGCAAATGTAACTTTGGTTTTGCTTTCTTGCAAAAGTTTGGCGCGTGATTTTCCAAAACCAAACGCACCACCGCGACTGCCGCCACCAGAGGCACCGCGTGAAAAATAAATCCACAAGCCAATCATTAAAATGAAAGGTAGGAAGCCTAAAATTCCGCTAATAATTTTTTCAGATTTGCTGACGAGTGGCACGGCGTTGATCTCCACACCTTTCTCCTGCAAGGATTCAACTAGGTTAGGATATTCCGGAAGATAAGTGTAAAACTCGCCGCCGCTTTTGAATTTTCCGATTAAATCGCTGCCTTTAATGTCAACTTTTTCAACTTCGCCAGCATCAACTTTTTTCATGAATTCGCTGAAAATCAGCTTGTTTCCCGAAGCGCCGTCAGGCCCGCCAATGATCTGTGACACCGTCATCACCACAGCGAAAATGATCAGCCATGTAAAAAAATTTTTGCTGGGAGTTTTCATTTAGAATTTTTTGAAATTTTAGGGAGTTGTGAGTGGAAGAAACTTAAGAACGGCGGGAGAAAATTCAATGTGAGGCTTAAAAAAAACTCTCTGTCACTCTCGGTGTCACCCCGTCTTTATGACGGGGTCTAGTCTCCGAATTCCAAACTTAAAGTTTGTGCCGTGCTGACTGGACCCCGTCGTAAAGACGGGGTGACACCGAGGGTAGCTACAGTTAGGTGCAAAATTACAAAGATTTTAGACAGGCTCTAAGACTGCTTCAAAGTATTAACCAAAGACTTCCTAACTTCCTTAACTTCCGCCACCTGCAAATCATCAAGACTAAACGGCCCGAAAGACACGCGGATCAAGCGGTTAACCTGCAATCCCAAATGCTCCATCACCTTTCTAATCTCACGATTTTTTCCTTCTTCGAGAGAAATTTTTAACCAAGAGTTCGATTCTTTTTCTACATCCACTTCCACCTTGATGCCAGCATATCTAACGCCGTCAACCGTGATTCCTTTCTCCAATTTTTTTAATCTTTCGTGGTTTAATTTTCCAAAAACCCGCGCGCGATATTTTCTCACCCATTTATTTTTCGGCAGCTCCATGTAGCGCGCAAGCTCGCCACTGGTGGTTAGAACCAAAAGTCCTTCGGTGTTGTAATCCAACCTGCCCACCGTGATTACGCGTGGCATGTTTTTTGGTAATAAGTCGAAAATTGTTTTGCGATTATGCGGATCTTTAGTTGTGGTCAAAAACCCAACCGGCTTGTGAAACAGCCAAATGCGTGCCTCTTGCTTAGCATTGATTAGCTTGTCGTTAATTTTAATCGACTGATCGGTAATAAAAGTTGCGGGGCTGTTAATGGTTTCGCCATTCACTTTCACCACACCTTCAAGAATTAGCGCCTCAGCTTCGCGGCGTGAGCAATGTCCTGATTGCGCAATCATTTTTGCAATACGAATGCCTTTTTCTTCAGTTGTTTTAACTGTCATTTTATTTGTCTTAATTTCTGTTTTTATACTTCGCAGCCGCTTCTACAAACGCTTCGAAGATTTTTCTATCCGCATCACCAACTTCAAATTCGGGATGCCATTGCACGCCTAAACAAAATGGGTGATTAGGTTTTTCAACGGCTTCAATTACTCCGTCTGATGCTTGCGCAACCACTTTCAAACCTTCTCCCGCCATCTTCGCCGCTTGATGGTGCGAAGAATTAGTTTTGATTTTTTCCTCACCAACAATGTCGAAAAGTCGCGAGTCTTTTGCGATTTCAACATCGTGATATCCGGTTTTGTAATCGTTAAAACCCTCAAAATGACTCTGCTCGTGATCCATGTATTTTTCTTCGTCTGGAATATGCTGAATCACTTTGCCGCCATGCAAGACGTTGATTAATTGCATACCATTACAAATACCAAGTAAAGGCACTTGGGTTTTGATTGCTCTAAGCCCCAATTCATGCTCAAAATTTTCGCGAATGTCGTTTAGTTTAACTGCTGGGTGAATTTCATCAACACCGTAGCGCTTTGGGTGAATGTCAAAATAGCCACCAACCACCATCAATCCGTCAAGAGACTCAAGGTAAGAATCGATCAAATCATAATCGTAAGTAAGTATAACTGCTGCACCCCCAGCCTTGTTTACCATCTCAACATAATTAGCGCGCAAAGCGTAATAATTTCTAGTTGAGTAAGCACCCGGGCAGCCATCTTTGTAGTCTGGAACTATGCCAATTATGGGACGAAAAGTTTTAGCTTTAATCATATTTAAGAAATTTTTTGATTTTCTATTGCCGCCGCAAGAGCTGCAAGCCTTGCTACTAGCGAGTAGATTGACACCATTTTATTTTTTTCTAAACCAAGTTTTAGTTGGTTTTCCAACAAAGTTTCTAAGTCAAAAAAGCTAGCGCCAGCTGAATTTAAACTGATTTTTTCATCGCGAGATTCATTAACACGAAACAGGTTTCCAACCACTTGGCCGTTGATTAGGTAAATCATCGGTTCAGCAATTTTATCGTCAATTTTGTCGAGAGTTTTAATGCCTTCTTGCACCATCACCTGCGTGGTTTGTACTGAACCTTTGAGCATGTTCATTTTATTGCGCTCTTTCTTATTTATTTCCAAAACTTCTGTTCCAGAAAAAACCGGCCAAACCGCAATTCCGTAGGTTCCGTTATCAGCTTTAATGTAGCAATAAGGATCATCCGCAACACCATATTCTTGATATTTCTTGCGCAGATTTTCGATCATTAAATCGACATTTTTAGCCAAATCTTCGAGGCCTTTTTGCTCTTTAAAATTCACATCTTTGTGCGACGTGTGCATTGAAGAAATCAGCCAAGGATCAATTTCTAAAATTTGCGCTAACTCGCCAGCCAATTGGTTGTAAATGTCAAAATGCTGCGACTTGGTTCTGCGATGCCAGCCCATATTTTTTGAAGGAACAATCGGGGTTGTTACATCTGCAAAAATTTCAGGAATGCCGTCAGTTAAATCATTATTTAACACAATCACATCAGCTTCGAACCCATCAATTGTAGAAATTTTTTCAGCTTTTTTAATAACAGGATGAAGCGTGATGAAGTGTCCATTTTCTAGGTCAATTTCAACTTTCTCAGCAAGCAAAGTTCCAACCAAAACCTCTGCGCTTGCCGATAAAATTTCCTGCAAATAACGCACATTTTCAAGATAGCGCAAATTGCGCGTGTGGTTTTCGGGGATGATTAAAATCTTTTTTGCTTGCGGAAAATTTTTGCTAAAAAAATCACGGGCGATAATTTTAGCCTTTTCTTTTGAAACTTCAGAAAGGTTGTTAAAGCCAGCCGGAAAGCAGTTGGTGTCAATTGGCGCGATCTTTGTTTGAGAGTGCCTAAGATCAACTGAATTGTAAAAAAGCGCCGGATTTTGTTGAAATTTTTTTGCAAAAAAATCTTCAATTTCTTGAGTTTTGTCGCTGATTTTTTGCCAAAGAATTTCGGTAATTTTTTGCATTAGATAATTTTTAGTTGGTGAAATTTCCGGCGTAAGATTTCTGTTTTACTGACGCAACTTTTGGCTCTTCAATTTCAAAAACAAAATTACGACTTTGAGCAAATTTGATCGCCTCTTCTTTGCTGGCAAATTCAAAACGAAATTGCGACGAAGTGTCGCTTGCCGAAACCCAGCCGGTCACCGTATTTACTGATCTGATATTGGCTTCTTCAATTGGCGTCACCAACCATTTTTTGGTGTTTCTTTTGCCTGATTGCATTGCTGATTTGGTCGGGCGAGAGATTTTTACTTTCATGTTTTTAGAGATTTAGAGTTTAACAAATATTTATTTTCCTACCGCAACACCTTCGCGCCTAGGATCAGCGCCGCCGGTGATTTTATTTTTTTCGAGCACCACTGCACTAATTCCACTAACAATTTCAATCACTTTAGTTTCGTGGCCCATCTTATTCAAAGCTGATTTTAAATTTGTGATATTTTGATTTTTCTCCAATTCCACCACATCATTTAAAACCACAAATGACGGCAGAGCAATCGCCTGCTGCACATCCAAACCAAAATCGAGATGATTCACAATCGCTTTTACAACAAATTGAATAATTCTCGGACCTCCGGGGGATCCTACAACCATCAGCAATTTGCCCTTCTCGTCAAAAACAAAAGTTGGCGACATTGAACTGCGCGGTTGTTTGTGTGGCTCAAGACGATTGGCAACTTTTTTGCCATTTTTTTGCGGCTCAAAAGAAAAATCTGCAAGCTGATTATTTAGTAAGAAACCATCAACCGACAAGGCAGAGCCGAAGAAATATTCAATCGAGCTAGTCATTGCAACAGCATTGCCCTCAGCATCCACAATCGACATGTGAGTGGTTGAAGGCATTTCTGCCGCTTTGTTATTTAGCGTCAGATTTTTATTTTCGGGAGTAAATTTTCCAGCTTCTACTTTGGCAATTGCGTGATTTTGATCAATCAAAGCGGCGCGAGATTTTAGGTATTTTTTATCAAGAAGTTTCGCCAAAGGAACCAGCGAAGAATCGCCCAAATACTCATTGCGGTCAGCGTAAGCCAAACGCGTTGCTTCAATAATTAAATGCACACTTTCCGCTGAATTTGGCTGCAATTTTGCTAAGTCAAAATTTTCCAAGATCCCTAAAATCTGCAACATTGTCGCGCCACTCGAAGGTAATGGCATTGTACATACTTTATATTTCACACGATATTTAGCGCAAAGTAGCTCGCCTTTTTTGACACGGTAATTTTTTAGGTCACTTGCCGACAAATATCCCGCATTGGTTTTGGAATTTTGAACTGCACTGACAATATCATTTGTGATCTTGCCGTTGTAGAAGTCGTTAATTCCTTCTTTAGCAATTTTTCTAAAAGTTGTAGCCAGTTTTTTATTGGTAATTTTTTCACCAACCGCAAAAGGTTTGCCGTTTTTATTCAAATAAATTTCCGCAGTTTCGTCGAATTTTTTTAAGTAAGAAATGCTTGCCGAAAGATTGTGGAATCTCTCGCTCACCACAAATCCACCATCGGCAATTGCAATTGCTGGCTCAAAAAGTTGTGCCCAAGGCAACTTGCCGTATTTTTTGTGTGTTTCTTTCATCAGTTTTAAAGCACCCGGAACACCTACAGACATGCCGCCCTGCACCACATCGTTAAATTCACGCGGCTTGCCATTTTTATCCAAAAACATGTCGCTTTTAGAATTTGCCGGAGCGGTTTCGCGACCGTTAAAGTAAACTGTTTGGCCAGTTTTTTTGTCGTAATAAAGTAACAATGCCCCGCCACCGATGCCCGAAGAATGCGGTTCCACAACATTCAAAACCAATTGCGTTGCAATCATCGCATCAATTGCGTTGCCGCCTTTTGCCAACATTTCAGCACCAGCTTTGCTCGAAAGTTCGGTTGCAGACGCCACCATGTATTTTGTACCTTCGACAATTTTTAAATCACGAAATCCCGAATCAGGCTCGCCCACCCAAACATCTGAAAGGCTAAATGAGCTTTTGTGATTTTTATGGGTGCAGGCGGGAAACGTCAAAACCGCAAAAATCAGGAAAATTTTGAGAAGATTATTTTTCATATTTTGCGCGAAAGATTTTAAAAATTGCAGAAGAGAAAATCAGAAAGCAACCTGACCAGATCAAGTAAATGAAGGGTTTGTAATAGGCGCGTACGGCGTAATTTTCTTCTTCATCCTTATTGCCAATCACTAAATAAAGGTCACCAAAAATTCCATGTTTGATGGAAGCTTCGTTGGTGGTTTGCTCGGAAATCGGGTAATAGCGCAGTTGTGGCGCGAGTTGACCAATTTCTTTGTCACCTTTTAAAATCACAAAATTGCCTTGGCGCGCTAGAAAATTTTTGCCCAAAGCATGTTCAATATCGATAAATTTAATTTCGTAATTGGCGATTTTTAGGGACTGGCCTTGCTTTAAATTAATCTCTTTTGTCAGCCCGAAAGACGAAGTTAGAACAATGCCAATGACAATTATGGAAAAACCAAAATGCGCCAAAGTCATGGCGATATTTTTGCGCGAAAGTAGCGTGATTAAGGCCGAGAAAATCGCCAAAAATAAAATAACAATTTGCAAAATATCAGCGCTTTTTTGGTAGAAAAAAGTGAGCGCCGTAATTGCCGCTGATGCCAATAAAACCAAGATGATTGGGCGATTATTGAAGCTAGATTTTTGTGAGTAACTCAACTGATTTGAAATCGCCAAAAACGCCAAGAAGGGCACGATTAAAATGCTGAAAATTTTATTGTAGTAATCCGGCCCAATTGAAATGAATTGGTCGAAAAATCCGCGAGAAAAAATCGGGTAAATCGTGCCTAAAAGCACAACGAATAAAGAGATGATCAGCACGTAATTATTGAACAAAATCGCGCCGATTTTGGACCAGAAGAAAATCTTTTTTTCGTCACTTTTTAGCTTCGACATTTTGGCGCCAAAAATTAGCAACCCGCCGCCACCAATTAACAAAATTAATCCGATGACGAAGAAGCCGCGCTTGGCATCAATGGCGAATGAATGCACTGAGGTCAAGACGCCAGAGCGCACGAGGAAAATGCCAAAGAGGCATAAAATGAAAGTAAGAACTGCTAAAAATGCGGTCCAAATTTTGAAAATTTCTTTTTTTTCTAACATCTTCAAGCAATGCACCAAAGCGGTGGCAGCAATCCAAGGCATTAGCGAAATATTTTCCACCGGATCCCAAAACCAATAACCTCCCCAACCTAGCTCACGATAGGCCCACCAAGATCCAAGACCAATTCCCAAAGTCAAAAATCCGTAAGAAAAAAACAGCCAGTTTTTTAAATTAGCGGCGAATTTTTGGTCGATTCTTTCGGTGAGAAGTCCGGCGATGGCGAATGAAAAAATTAGTGAGAAGCCGATATATCCGGTGTAAAGCATTGGCGGATGAAGCGCTAGGCCGATATCTTGCAGAAGCGGATTAAGGCCGAGCCCCGCTTCTGGAGCCGGAAAAATTCTTTCAAATGGGTTAGAAGTAAAAGCGGTGAAAGCAGCGAGAAGACCGATAATTGCTGATTGCGACGAGCTGACGATGAGCTTTTGTTTAATGTCGATTTTGCTCAAAAGTGCGAAGCCGAAGCTGTAGGCTGAGATGATTGAAATCAATAGCAGCATTGATCCTTCGTGATTGCCCCAGCTACCGGAAATTTTGTAGATGAAAGGTTTTAAGTGGTGCGAATTTTGGTAAACATTGGCGACGGAATAGTCGGAGATGAGGAAGGAATAAATTAAACAGCACTGCGTGAGAATCGCAGCGATTAGGGTTGCAGCGCTTAAAGCGAGAGTGATTTTTTCTAATTCGAGAAGTTTGGCGTGGGTGGTTTTTTTGAAAGAGATAAAGCTAAAAATCGGCAGGAAGATGCTAATTGAGAGGACTAATAGCAGTAGGGCAAAACCGATTATTGGGGACATTGTTTGTTTTTCTAAATATTAGATCGAGTGCTTGAATAACCACCCCAACCCCTCCTTGAAAAGGAGGGGCTTAAGATCGAGCTCGGATTAGAGTACTCCCCTCCTTTTCGTAGAGAGGGGTTGGGGGTGGTTATTCGCGAACTCGGTTAAACCCTCTCCGAAATAAATTTTCTCACTAAATCAATATTATTCTCAATAACCTCAAATCTCTCTTTATCCGAAAAAAGATTTTTCAAAAAATTCGGCAAAGCCGGAGTTGGCGCACCCGCCTCAACCACCGCATCAGGAAATTTCGCCGGATGAGCTGTGGCTAAAGTCACCACAAATTCACCTTCGTAATTTTTACTTTTAATAAATTCTTGCGCCGCGAAAGCACCAATTGCGGTATGTGGATCAAGCGTTTCACCGGTTTTATCAAAAAATTCTTTAATGGTTTTTTTGGTAGTCGCGTCATCAACCGCGTAAGCGTCGAATTCTTTTTGAATCTTTTTTAGAATTTCATCACCAACTTTTAACGAGCCATCCTTCTCAAATTCGGCCATTAATTTTGGAAATTTTTCTTCCATTCTTTGGTTTTTGTAAGCATCAAAAATCAAACGCTCGAAATTGCTTGAAACCTGAATATTCATGCTTGGAGAGATGGTTTCAACCATCGCCGCTTTTGAGTAATTATTGGATTTTAGGAAGCGCACCAAAATGTCGTTGGAGTTGGTAGCAATCACCAATTTATTGACATTTAGACCCATTTTTTTCGCTAAATATCCAGCGTAAATATCACCAAAATTTCCGCTTGGAACTACGAATGACAGCGGGTGCTTTTCGTCACAACCAAGTCGCGCCGCCGCGTAAAAATAATAAACGATTTGCGCCATGATGCGGGCGAAGTTAATTGAATTTACCGCCACCATTTTTTTGCCTTTCAAAGCGCTCTTGCCGCTACTTTCTTCGGCAAACATTTTTTTCACCATTGATTGGCAATCGTCAAAATTTCCCTCAACTGCAATGTTGAAAACATTGTCTGCAAGCACTGTTGTCATTTGTCTTCTTTGCACTTCAGAAACTTTATTGTGCGGGTGCAAAATAAAAATCTGGGCATTGTCGCAAGCTTTGCAGCCTTGAATTGCCGCTGATCCGGTGTCGCCAGATGTCGCGCCGACAATCACGATTTTTTCGCCGCGTTTGGTTAAAAAATAATCCAAAAGATTGCCTAAAAATTGCAGAGCAAAATCTTTAAAAGCTAAAGTTGGGCCGTGAAAAAGCTCAAGTAGAAATTCGTTGTGAGATAGCTGTTTTAGAGGTGCGATTGCGGTGTGGGAAAAATTCTGGTAAGATTTTTTGATCAAACCTTGGTAAGTTTTGGCATCAATTTCACCATCAATAAAATGGCGAGTAACTTCAAAAAATAACTCTTCATAGGTCATTTTTCTCATGCGCGAAATATCGTGATCGCTGAATTTTGGTAAAAATTCCGGAACGTAAAGTCCGCCGTCACTGGCCAGTCCTTGCAAAACCACTTCTTCAAAAGAAAGGGCAGGTGCGTCAAGACGCGTTGAGATAAATTTCATGGATCAATGTTTGATTTTTGAAGGGGGATTTTTAACTTGAATTTATACAAAATTTTTAAGGCCAACCTAAATTGAAGTCAATGTCAGCTCAAGCAACTCAAGGCCAGAAGAAATCTCAAGAAAAACCAGACTATCTTTACCGCAGCGGCGTTGGCATCATGCTAATTAATGCGCGAAAAGAAATTTTTGTTGGCAAGAGAATCGACAATAACTCCGATGCTTGGCAAATGCCCCAAGGCGGCTTGGATGTTGGCGAAAGCGAAGATGCTGCGATGTTTCGCGAACTCAAAGAAGAAACCGGAATTGATGAATCTAACATTAAAGTTCTAAGAAAAAGTCACGGGCATCGCTACTACAACCTGCCCTACAAGCTGCAAAAAAAATTCTGGGGCGGCAAATATTTAGGACAAAAACAACGCTGGTATTTAGCTGAATTTATTGGCGATGAAACCGCGATTAATATTGCCACCGAACATCCAGAATTTTCTGACTGGAAATGGATCGCCGGCAGCGAAATAATCGGCGCCATTGTTGGCTTTAAGCGCGAGCTTTATGAAGATGTTTTAGGTGAGTTTGTTGGGTTTTTGTAGGCTCTAATTACAATCACCTAAACCGCCGGAGCATTTTTCGATTTGAAAAAATTCTGCTTCGAAAGATTCAAAATAAATTTCATGCTCACCAAAATCGTCACGCATCCGATGATTTTGCTTGCTGTAATTTCCTCTCCCAAAAACATCGCACCGAAAATTGTGCCAAAAACCGGAATCAACAAAACCACGCTCACCGCCACTCGCGGGCCTTCTTCGGTGATTAATTTGAAATATAAAACATAGGCGATGCCGGTGCAAAGCAGGCCCAAGCCTAGTAGAGAAGAAGCAACTTTTGCGTCGATCAAGCTGAAATCGGCAAAAAATAAACTTGGCGAAAGCAGTAAAGCCACCGACAAAACGCTGCCCGCAGCCATGGTCATGGCATCAATATTTTTGCATTTGGCGTTAATGTATAAAGAGGCTCCGGCGTAAGAGGCGGTGGCAACTAAAATGGCGATTACGGCAAAGCTGTAAGACCAAGTGATGTCTGCGGTGATGCAACCGTCGAAGTAAGTGATGACGATGCCAACAAGGCCAAACACCACGCCCAAAATTGCGTTTTTATCGACGAAACGTTTGAGGAAAAATATTGAAATCAAAACTTCAAACATCGGCACCGTGCCATCAAGAATAGCGGCGATTCCGCTATCAACGGCGCGCGAGGCCAGAGCAAATAAAGTGAAAGGAAAAGCCGAATTAAAAAAGCCAACAATGGCGTAATGTTTAAAATTTTTGGGGAGAAAAACTTTTTTTCTTTGAATCAAGCAAATGCCGTAAAGCAAAGCGCCGCCAAGCGCCAAACGCGAGAAGGCCACAAAATATGGAGATAACTCTGCAGCAGAAATTTTCGTAAAAATCGCAAAGCTCGACCAAGTAATTCCAAGAACAATTAGAATGAATAAGTTGCTGTTTTTGTTCATAAATTTTCCTGAGTTGGATTTTTTTATGCGGTTTATATTGAAATTTGCTCCCGTAAATAAACACCCCTAACCCCTCCTTGAAAAGGAGGGGGATGCTCTAATCCGAGTTCAGAACTAAAGCCCCTCCTTTTCAAGGAGGGGTTGGGGGTGGTTATTCACAAACTCGATCTAAATAAAAAAACCCCGACTCTGAATTTCAGAATCGGGGTTTTTTATTTTTTCAAGAGCGACGGGGGTTTTAGTAACCGCCCATTCCTCCCATGCCACCCATGCCGCCCATTGGAGCGCCACCGGCTGATTCTTCTTTTTTCTCAATGATTACCGCTTCAGTTGTGATTAACAAACCGGCGATTGAAGACGCATCTTGCAATGCGGTTCTAACCACTTTGGTTGGATCAACGATTCCGGCTTTGAACATGTCACCATATTCGTTAGTTTGAGCATTGTAGCCGTAAGAAGCTTGAGCTTTTGAAAGCACTTCATTTGCCACAACCGCACCATCAAAACCAGCATTTTCAGCGATTTGACGGATTGGAGCTTGGATAACTTTTTTGATTAGATTGATGCCAACATTTTGCTCATCATTAGCACCTTTAAGTTTTTCAAGAACACGACCAGCGTAAAGTAGAGCTGATCCGCCACCTGCAACAATGCCTTCTTGCATTGCGGCGCGAGTTGCGGCTAGAGCATCTTCAACACGATCTTTTGTTTCCTTAACTTCAACTTCAGTAGTGCCGCCAACTTTTAGAATAGCTACGCCATCTGAAATTTTACCCAACCTTTCTTGTAATTTTTCACGATCATAATCCGAAGTCGTTTCTTTCATTTGGATCTTAATTGAAGCGCAACGAGCAGAAACATCGGCTTTTTTCCCAGCACCATCAGAAATGGTGGTCTCATCTTTTGTAACAATAATTTTCTTAGCTTGACCAAGTTGCGCTAAAGTTACAGATTCAAGCTTCATACCCAAATCTTCAGAGATCATCTGACCTCCAGTTACCACCGCTATATCTTCCATAATTGATTTACGACGATCGCCGAAACCCGGAGCTTTAACAGCTGCAATTTTCAAGCCACCGCGAAGTTTGTTAACAACCAAAGCAGCAAGTGCTTCGCCTTCAACATCTTCAGCAATAATCAGAAGTGGGCGAGAAGATTGTACTACAGCCTCAAGCAATGGAACCATTGGTTGTAAGTTAGAGATTTTTTTCTCAAACAACAAAATAAATGGGTTTTCCATTTCAACTGTCATTTTTTCGCCGTTAGTTATGAAGTAAGGTGATAAATAACCGCGGTCAAAATTCATACCCTCTACATACACCACTTCAAAATCCAAACCTTTGGCTTCTTCAACTGTGATTGGACCTTCGTGACCAACTTTTTGTACAGCTTCAGCAATTTTACCACCTATTACAGAATCACCATTAGCAGAGATTGTCGCAACTTGTGCGATTTCTTCTTTACCGTTAACTTTTTTGCTCATTTTGCCAAGTTCTTTAACTAGAGCTTCAACCGCTAGGTCGATGCCGCGTTTCAAGTCCATTGGGTTGATGCCAGCTGCAACTGATTTCACACCTTCGCGCACAATTGCTTGAGCAAGAACGGTTGAAGTTGTGGTGCCGTCGCCCGCGATGTCGTTGGTTTTAGACGCAACTTCTTTAATCATTTGCGCGCCGAGATTTTGGAATCTGTCGGCAAGTTCAATTTCTTTTGCAACAGTAACACCGTCTTTAGTGATGCGCGGGGCGCCGAAAGATTTTTCGATTACAACATTACGACCTTTTGGTCCAAGTGTAACTTTTACTGCGTTAGCGATGATATCAACGCCTTCAACGATTTTCGCGCGGGCGTCAGATCCAAATAGGATTTCTTTTGCTGCCATTTTTTGCTCCGTTTGTTTGGTTTAAGAATTTAATTTTTTACTTTATTAGGTCCCTGAGCAAAGCACGTAGTGCGCCGTCGAAGGGCCTGAAAACCGATGTTCCGGCCCTTCGACGACGGCCTTCGGCCTTTGCTCAGGGACCTAAAACCTTATTCGATTACTGCTAGAATGTCTGATTCTTTTAGGATGATTAGCTCTTTGCCATCAACCTTAACTTCTGTGCCGCCCCATTTTGCGAACAAAACGCGGTCACCTTTTTTAACGTCTAAAGCAACTCTTTTGCCGTGATCGTCACGAAGTCCTTCGCCAACAGAAACTACTTTGCCTTCAGCTGGTTTTTCTTTGGCATTTTCTGGAACAATAAGGCCACCGGAAGTTTTGCTTTCGGCTTCAATGCGTTCAACAAGAACGCGATCATGTAAAGGTCTAACTTTCATGTTTAGTTTGATTTAAGAGTTGAGGAGAAAAAATTTAATCTGTGGTGCATCGAATAACTAACTTAGGAAAAATTTGACGCCTTACAAGTAGCTAACAAAAAAAATTATTAAGCCAACAATTCATCAAGCTTGCCTGCAGCTTCCAAAGCATAAAGATCATCACAACCACCAACATGAAAATCGCCGATAAAAATTTGCGGCACCGTCATGCGGCCGCCGGATTTTTTCATCATTTCATTTTTAGTTTCTTCGTCAGTGATTTTGATTTCAGTAAAAGCAGCACCCTTTCTTTGCAAAAGCGATTTAGCGCGCACGCAGTAAGGACAGATTTCTTTGCTGTAAACTATGATTTGTTTCATTAGGAAATTTTAAAATGTACCCGGATTAGATAAGACTCGCTGCTGCGCTTGTATTGAGGACTGCGGTTCTACGTTATTGTAGTAAGTTGGCGGAACGTAATATTGGTCAGCATCGTAATAAGGATATTGAGTGGTGGCAGGAATTGCGTAAGGATTTGAATAAAATCTCGATCCTCCTTGCGGCGGATAGTAACCCTGCTGTTGCTGCGGATAATAATAAGGTGCTGGTTGTGGCGCTTGTTGATATTGCGGAGGATATGGCTGCTGATAAGGCTGCTGCTGATATTTTGGCTGTCCGTAATAAAATTGATTCGAGTTTGGCGCTGCCCTACCCGGTGAAAGCGCCGCGCCACCATCATCATTATTTATACTATCCGCACAAGATGCTACCACGGCTAAAAAGCACATTGCACAAAAATATTTTGCTGCGGTTTTAAGTAAATTTTGGAACGACATTTTTAAAAAATTGATAACAAGAAACTGTGTAATCTCGAGCAGAGAGCGGCGCTTTATAGAAAGCATTTTCTCAGATTCAATAGCTCACTGACCTGCCTTGTGGCACCTGCGGCTCGATATTATTACGATAAGTTGGCGGCACATAAAATTGATCTCCATCATAACGAGGAGCCTGAGCTGAAGGTGGAATAGCATAAGGATTGGTATAATAACGCGATCCTCCAACATCAACCGGCGCTGCCTGTTGTGGTGGATAGTACACTGGCACCCCTACAGGCGCTGGTGGTTGCGGATAAGGTTGTGCAACATAAGTCTGTTGAGGAGCCGCAGAATAAGTAGGCTGAGGCACTATTGCAGCTGGAGGAAAAGCTTGGGGCTGATATGCTTGAGGAGCTTGCGGCTGTATGTAAGGCGATGGTGCTGCGTAAGTGGGCTGACGATAATAATAATCCGGCGCTACTCTTGTGGTTGCGGTATTTGGATCTCTAATTTGTGGCGATGCGCCAACATCAAATCCAGTTTTGTCGTAGAGATAAGTATCGCCATCATCAACGGCGCAAGAAGCGTTTAAAAATAAACAAACAGCAACAAGGGTTAACACAAGTAAATCTCTAAAATTTACTGCTCGGACCGAAGGAGTTGTTATTATCTTGTTCAACATTTTTATACTGAGTTGGCGGCACGTAATATTGATCGAAATCGTAATATGGGTAATAATTTTGCGGTGGGTTGTAAGGGTTTGTGTAAGCTCTTGAATTCGGCCTAACGTAGCGATGATGATTTTGTGGATAAGGCTGGTGAGCATCCATCCTCACAGCGGGCTTGTTACCTGGTGGATAAACGTTATCTCTTTTACACGCAAAAGACAACGTTAACAAAAGTGCTAAAAAAATAAATTTCTGAATCTTTGATTTTTCTTTAGTCATTAAAATTACCGCACTATTTCAAAACTTGATTAGACAGTAGCGGTAACAGCAATGAAAATCAATCAACCACTCTTAAAAGAATCAACCTCACCAACTACGTCCTAAAATGACATTTGTATGACACAAAATTCTGATCAAAAATTCATCTCTTACGCTCTCAAACTAGCTAAACAAAATCTTGGCATAACATCGCCTAATCCAGTTGTAGCCTGTGTAATCGTGAAAGATAGTGAAATTATTTCCACCGGTGTCACCGCCAAAAACGGCCGCCCTCACGCTGAAAAAATTGCCATTGAAAAAGTTGCTGACAAAAAAATTCTCCAAGGTGCAGAACTTTACGTAACGCTTGAACCCTGCTCTCATTTCGGTCAAACCTCACCTTGTGCTGACGAAATTATTAAATTTGGTTTTAAAAAAGTCGTGATCGCAACCAGCGACATTGACGAAAGAGTCAATGGCCGCGGCATTCAAAAACTGCGCGACGCCGGAATTGACGTGACTTGCGGCATTTTAGAAAAAGAGGCGCGCGAAATTAATCGCGGCTTTTTTAAAGCGCGCCAAAGCGGCTTGCCTTTTATCACGCTAAAACTTGCCACCAGTTTAGACGGCAAAATCGCCACTAAAACTTTCGACAGCAAATGGATCTCTTGCGAAAAATCGCGGCTTTTTTCACACCATTTACGCTCAATTAATGACGCGATTTTGGTTGGGGCAAATACGATTCGAAAAGACGATCCTAGCCTTGATTGTCGCATTGCTGGTCTTGAAGATTTCTCACCAAAAAGAGCAATTATTTCCAGCTCGCTTGATTTAGATTTAAGCGCTCAAATTTTTCAAAATTGCGACAAAATTCCCACCGTGATTTTAAGCAATAAATCTTGCGACAAGTTTGAAAATTTAATTCTCTGCGCTGAAAAAAATGGTAAAGTTGATCTGCTTGACGCAATGAAAAAACTATGCGCAAGCGGCGTTAATTCTGTGTTAATTGAAGGTGGGCAAAATATTGCGACGCAATTCTTAAGAGAAAATCTGGTCGATGAATTAGTCTGGATTCGCAACTCAAAAATTATCGGCAATGACGGAATTGCCGGAATTGGAGAGTTGGGTTTTATGAGAATTTCGGAAATATTGGATGGCTTTGTCAGGGTAAGTGCTCGTGATTCTGACAGTGACTTAATTGAGGTTTTTGAGAAGAAATAGAAAATTGGACCCTTGATTTTGCTGGTCAAAAGCCAATTTTCTACAGCTGTAGAAAATTCAAATTTTAGCTAAACCACCCGCTTCAAAACTTCCCGATAAACCTTGATTGTCTCATTACACATCTTCTCGTTCGAAAAATTCTCTTCGATATTTTTTCTACCAGCCACGCCCATTTCATCGGCTTCTTCTTTTGGCATTTCCAAGGCCTTGTCGATTAGTTGAGCAAATTTTTCAACATCCCCCACTTCCACCAAAAATCCGGTTTTACCGTCAATTACAGTTTCAAGTGAACCGCCAATTTTAGTGGCAATAATAATTCTGCTCGATGCTTGTGCCTCAATGGCGATGCGGCCGAAAGCCTCAGCGCGCACGCTTGGACAAACCACCAAATGCGACACTGCGTAAGCGGTTGGCATGTCTTTGCAAATGCCGCAAAGTTGCACTTTTCCGGCTAAGTTTTTTTCAACGATTTTATTTTCGATTCTTTTTCTAAATTTTTTGTGACCGTGATCCGAGCCAATCATGACGCAGAAAAAGTCATTTTTTACTTGCGACAAAGCTTCAATCAAAAACTCGTGACCCTTCCAAGCAGTGAATCGAGCCGGCATTAAGATAATTTTTTTATCATCCGGCAAATGCCATTTTTTACTCAAATCAATAATGCGACTTTTTGAAACTTTAGCGTAATCAAAATATCCCAATTCAGCACCGCGTTGGATCGTCACGATTTTATCGGCAAGTGACGTGAGGTGATTTTTTTGATAATTTTTAATCAGATAATCTTTGATAAATCCTGAAACAGCGATGATCTCGTCAGCCTTTAACATCAAGGCGTTGTAGATTCTTTTAAGTGGAAAGATCTTCCAGCCAAAAAGATTTAATGAGTAAGTTCCGTGAACCGTTGCGACTAATTTTGTGTGAGTTTTTTTGCAGGCAAAATAAGCGCTCCACATTGGCGCTCTTGATCTGACGTGAACAATATCAACGTGATATTCTGCGATAAGTTTGGCGATTTTTTTATTGTTAGAATAGATCGTCAGTGGATTTTTGCTGTGAACCGGAAGCTCGATGTGGGCAATCCCCGCCTCGCGCAATTGATAAACTAAAATACCACCTTTTGAAACTACGATCGGTTCAAAGTCAGATTTTTTTAACGCCTTAGCAATATCAATTACACCGCGCTCTACTCCGCCGCTTTGCAAGCCCGGCAGAATCTGCATCACTACAGGTTTTTTCTCTTGGGAAATTTCCATTTTAATTAACTATGATTGTTTCTTCGCGCTTAGGGCCAGTTGAGATAATTGAGGCCTTGATGCCGCATAAATCTTCGATTCTTTTGATGTAGTTTAGAGCTTTTTGTGGCAAGTCGCTTAAATGTTTTGAACCCACCGTGCTTTGCTGCCAGCCTTCCATTTCTTCGTAAATCGGCTCAATTTGATTCCACAAATGATTGGCTTGCGGCAAGTAATCGTAAGTTTTGCCACCAATTTTGTAACCAACACAAATTTTGATTTTTTCTAATTTGTCGAGCACATCCAATTTGGTTAAAGCCACTTCTTTCACTGAAGAAAGTTGAATTGCTTGGCGCACCAAAACGGCGTCAAACCAACCGCAACGTCTGTCGCGACCAGTAACGGTGCCGATTTCTTTACCTTCAATGCGTAAGAAGTTGCCGATTTCACATTCAAGTTCAGTTGGGAAAGGACCCGATCCCACGCGAGTTGTGTAAGCTTTTAAAATGCCGATTGTCTTGTGCAAATCAGCAACGCCCATGCAAGAACCAAGAGCAATTTGTCCGGCCATTGTATTGCTTGAAGTAACGAATGGGAAGGTTCCGTAAGTCACGTCAAGCAAAGCGCCTTGCGCGCCCTCAAACATTACGGCTTTAAATGCAGAAAGCTTTTTGGCAATTTCAAAAGCCGGTTTGGCGTGAGAAAGTAGGCGCTCGCGAACTGGCGCCAATTCAGCAATAATTTGCTCACTGGTGACAATTTCAGCACCCAAACTTTGGCGCAAAAGATTGTGGTAAAAGAGTAAATTTTCTAAACGTTCAGCTAAAACTTTTTCATCCATCAAATCGCAAATTCTAACTGCTCTACGCCCTGCTCTGTCTTCATAAGCTGGGCCAATGCCGCGTCCTGTGGTACCGATTTTTTTCTCGCCTTTTTTGCCTTCCAAAAGTTGGTCAAGATCGCGATGCACCGACAAAATCAAGCAAGCATTTTCGGCAATCGCCAAACTGTCTGCGGCAATTTTAATGCCCGCTTCTTCAATTTTTTGAATCTCAGCAAAAAGCGCGATTGGATCAACCACCACGCCGCTGCCAATTACTGAAAATTTACCGCGAATACTGCCTGATGGCAGCAAGCTCAATTTGTAAGTTTTATCCCCAACTTTAATAGTGTGGCCAGCGTTGTGACCACCCTGAAAACGCACGACGGCGTCAAATTTATCTGCTAAGAAATCAACGATTTTACCTTTTCCCTCATCGCCCCATTGTAGGCCGATTATTGCTGTGTTGGTCATTTTATTTTTCTTCCTTCATTTGATTTTTTAGGACCAAGATCACCGAATTATTGCCGCTTCTTTTTTCAATCGTAAAAAATTTACTGCAATAAGGACAAGTCACTGAATCCTTGTTGCCCATGTTTAGGTAAACCAAAGGATGAGTTCCTGCGCCATCACAAGAAACTTTTTTTGAATCAACATGCAGCGTTTCAAGCGGACTGTTTTTAGAATTAATTTGAGGATTCATTTTTAAAAATTGAGAGATTAGAAATTGCGGCATTAGCAGATCTGTGAGCCACGCCAAGTTATTTTCCGCAATCGAGTTTTTCAATCTAAGTTTTACACAAAATGAAAAAGATTTTTACCCTAATTTTTGCAGTCTTTTTTTTGCATTTTGAAGCCGCCTTTTCTGCCAGCAGCGATTGGCATGAAACTAAAAGCAATGGCGCCAAAGCAAGGTTGATCGCCAGTTTTTACAAAGATGCTTCCGGCACAAAAAAATTAATCGCCGGCATTCATTTTAAACTTGGCGATGGCTGGAAGATTTACGGCAACGACGCCGGCGGCATCGGCATGCCTCCAAGCCTTGATTTCTCTACTTCAAAAAACTTTGCCAAAGACAATATTATTTGGCCAAAAGCCGAAGCCGGCGAAGAAAAAATTGGCGACGAGACCATCAAATTCGCCTTTTACAAAAATGAAGTTGTCCTGCCAATTGAAGTTGAATTACAAGATTTATCGCAAGCCACCGAACTTACAGTTAAGCTGGATTACGGCTTGTGCAAAGATGTTTGCATCCCTGTGAGCGAAAATTTCACATTGAAAGTTTCTGATGAAATTGACCAAGAATCTTTGGCAGAAATTCAAAAATTTTTAGAGAAAGAAATCACCGCAACAAAAGAAGTCGTCACCCAAACTAAACCAAAAGCCAAGCCTATGTTCACCTTGCTTTACGCCATTTTGCTAGCAATTTTCGGCGGAGCAATTTTAAACATCATGCCTTGCGTTTTGCCGGTTTTATCAATCAAGCTGATCTCGGTAATTAAACATTCGGAAGCGCCAATTGCAGGAATTCGCTTCGCTTTTCTCGCAACAATTTGCGGCATTTTATCCTGCTTTTTTGCCTTCGCTATTCTTGCCACAATCATCAAATTTACCGGCAATTCTCTAGGCTGGGGACTGCAATTTCAAAATCCTTATTTCCTAATTTCTCTAATTGTTATTTTGGTGCTTTTTTTAGGCAATCTGCTCGGATTTTTCGAAATTAATTTTAATCAATTTCTATCAACAATTCTGAATAAAAAAATCACCGAAGGCGAAGACAAGAAAAATATTTTTATCCCCAATTTTCTCTCTGGAGTTTTGGCGGTAATGCTTGCCACTCCTTGTTCGGCACCATTTTTAGGATCAGCAATTTCTTTCGCCCTCACCCAAAATTTTGTAGTTATTTTTCTGATCTTCCTCTTCATCGGCTTTGGTTTTTCTTTGCCTTACATCATCTTAATCGTCTCACCAAAACTAGTTTATCTGCTTCCAAAACCCGGTAACTGGATGGTGCAAATCAAACAAATGCTCGCCGGACTTTTGGCCGCAACCATCATTTGGTTGGTTTACGTTCTCTCTCACATCATCGGTTCTTTTCCGGCATTTTTGGCGGGAGCGCTTGCAATAACCTTGCTTGCCGCCATCAAAATCAAATCCGAGTTTTTAAAATATACGACAATTGCAATCATCGCCGCGTGCACTTTGGCTTTGCCGTCAAATCTGCAACATCGCCAGCAAATGCAGGAAGAATTCTGGAACAATTTTAATGAAGCCGAAATTTATCAACATGTGGCGCGCGGCGAGGTTGTGGTAGTTGACATCACCGCTGATTGGTGCTTGAGCTGCAAATTCAATAAAATCAGAGTTTTGCAAAATAAAGAGGTGGTGGAGAAATTAAAAGGTGGCACCATTATTGCCATGCGCGGCGACATCACCAAGCCCCAAGAAGAAATCATGAATTACCTGCACAAGAATAATCGCTTTGCCATTCCTTTTAACGCGGTTTACGGGCCACACGCTCAGCAGGGTTTACTTGCCAGCGAACTTCTTACTAAAAAAGAGCTTTTTGAATTAATCGAAAAAGCTAAATAAATTTATCAACACATGTCAGAACTTACAAAATTAACCATCCGCCAAACTCTTGACGGCTTAAAAAATAAGAAATTTTCAAGCACGGAAGTCACTTCAGCCTACATTAAAAATATCGAGCAAAACCGCCATTTAAACGCCTTCATCACTGAGTCATTTGACGTGGCGATGACAAGTGCCAAAAAATCTGACGAGAATATTGCCGCCGGAAAAATCGGTGATTTGGAAGGAATTCCACTCGGCATTAAAGATCTTTTCTGCACCAAAAATATCCGCACTACTTCTGCTTCAAAAATGTTGGAAAATTTTGTTCCATCTTACGAATCAACAGTTTCACAAAAACTTCTCGACGCAGGCTCAGTAACTCTCGGCAAACTAAACATGGATGAATTCGCCATGGGTTCTGCAACCACCAACAGCTATTTTGGGCCGGTAATTAATCCTTACAAAAAGAAAGGCTCTGACGAAAACTTAGTTCCCGGTGGTAGCTCTGGCGGCTCTTCGGCAGCAGTTGCAGCTAATTTATGTTTGGGTGCGACAGGTTCTGACACGGGAGGCTCGATCAGACAGCCCGCCTCTTTCACTAATACTGTCGGCATTAAACCAACTTACGGACGTTGCTCTCGCTACGGCATGATTGCTTTTGCCAGCTCACTTGACCAAGCCGGAATTTTTGCCAAAGACGTTTACGACGCTGCACTTTTGCAACGTGTGATTTCTGGTTTTGACGCCAAAGATTCAACCTCGGTAAATATCGCCGTGCCACAATTTGAAGCGCTGCTTAACTCAAATGTGCGTGGCAAAAAAATTGGTATTCCTAAAGAATATTTTGCTGACGGCATGTCAGAAGAAATCGTGCAATTGTGGAATCGCGGCAAAGAAATTTTGCAAAAACGTGGCGCCGAAATTATCGAAATTTCTTTGCCTCACACTAAATATGCCGCAGCAGTTTATTACGTTTTGGCATCTGCCGAATGTTCGTCAAATCTAGCGCGCTTCGATGGTGTGCGTTACGGATTTAGAACTGAAGGCAGCAATTTATCTCTTGAAGAAATGTATGAAAAAACCCGCGCTCAAGGTTTTGGCGCTGAGGTAAAAAGAAGAATCCTTACCGGAACTTACGTGCTTTCTGCCGGCTATTTTGACGCTTATTACAAAAAAGCTCAAAGAGTGCGCAACCTTGTATTACAAGACTTCACTGAAGCTTTCAAACGCGTTGATGTGATTCTAACCCCAACAACTCCAAGCGCGGCATTTTCAATTGATGAATCGAAAAAAGTTGGCAGTTCTGATCCGGTAAAAATGTATTTAAATGACGTTTTCACAATTCCGGTGAACTTGGCTGGATTGCCTGCAATGTCGGTTCCTGCCGGCTTTGACAAGGATGGTTTACCTTTGGGATTGCAGTTAATTTCTAAGCATTTCGACGAGCAATCGCTGTTTGACGTGGCTTTGGCGATTGAAGAAGACAGTAAATAATTATCTGCTCTTTTGCTCTTGTTCTGCTTGCAGAGCCGGAGCCGTAATTTTTGGTGAAAATGACGGGGTATTTAGAAATGCTTGGGACGAGTCTAACATTCTATGAAAAATATTACTGGTCATTTTATAAACTCCTTCGCTGCCTTGGGTATAAATGCGATTATCTTTTTGCATCTGGTAAAAACCTTCAATTCTTGACGCCTCAATAGCACTAGTCGCAGCTCTAATGTCTTGCTCATGAATTTCTTGCATACTCTTGTCATAACTATCTGGTGAAGAGTCCAAAACCTCACATACTTGAGATGAAATCATCTCAGCTGTGTGAACATTCGATTCCTCAAGCTCATTGTTAAAATTTTCTCCGCAAGTCGAAGCGAGATTTACAGCATGAGCAGCGCCAACTAACAATATTACTAACTTTGGTGCTTCATTTGACGAAACCATCAACCTAACATTCTTAACCATTTCAGCTATTCGCAACTTCTCATACTCTTGCGCTTTTTCTTCTAATCTTTCGTGATAATGCTCATCTTCCTCAATACTGGAACATATTTCCGTCATAAGTTCCGGAGAATCTAGCTGACAATAGCGCATATTATTTTCTTCGCAAAATTGCATCATCGCTCCAGTCGCAACTGTATCCAAGATAAGTGAAATATCGTGACAATTCTTACCACCATCGCGCTCTACATAAGCATTCATCACGCGGCCTTGGATCAAATCCACTTTTCCCTCACGCAATTCTTGGATGACGCTTTCGAAAGTTTCCCTATCTTCTTCGTGGGCTGTTTTCTCAAAACCAAAAACCACATTTTCTCGATCAACCACTCCATGTTTTATGGCTTTTTGCAACTCTTGCATCATGGCATAGCGACTAGCAATGTCGTCATGCGTGATCCCCACTACTAAAAAAGAGAGTTTTTGCTTACCCATAACTAAACCTCTTAATCCAACGGATTATTATTCATCAATTTAGTGGCATCGATCTCTTCTCGCATGCCGTCCTCACGTTTTTCTTTTTTGTCAAAAACTTTTCTCATTTCTTCTAACTGTCTTTGGGTTGGATCAAATTCAATAGTGCAACGTGGAGAAACCGCAAACTCACCGCTATCAACCAAAGCGGGGCGATGAATGCCAAAGCTGTAAAAACCGTAAGTTGAAGATTGGAAGATTTTGCCTTTGTAAGAAAATAAATAGCAGTCATAGCTAGTGTCGTAAGCAGTGTTATAGCCTCTTGAAACTATGCTTGGAACAATATCGCCAACATAACAAAACCACGCATCAGTGCCGATTGTTCCTTCAATTTCAGAGGTTTTGTCGCTTGATCTGTAGCGCAAAATTTCTTCGCTGCTGCCATCCTTATCAAGATCAAGTACGGTTTTTTGCATTAGAATTTTCGCCTCGTCACGATGGTCTTGGTTAAATTGCTTAATCGCATTAAGCCTTTCGCTAGGTGCCATGTATTTTGCCGCATCTTCGGAGGGCACATCTTCCTAAGTTAAAAATTGAAAATTGGTGTTTTTTTCAGGAATGACAAATTCAGCGTTACGCAGTCTCGGATTTGCAAAATTCTTATTTTCCGGCCCATTAACAATACGCACCACCTCCTCGCAAAGCTGGCGTTCATTGTCTCGAATGTAATCCGCTTCTTTTGAGATGTGGAATTTAGAAGTATTAACTTTTGCCTTAGTTTTTGCTTCAGCCTTAAAACCTACGCCCACCATCAAAAAAGCCGCAAATAGAGCCAGAAATTTTCTTAAAGATTTTGTCATGTTTGGTAAAAAATGGCGCAAGATTTATTAGTGGGTTTTTGTTAAATTTGAGGCTTTCTTTACGCAATTAGTTTCTGCAATCGATATTCAATTTGACGCAGCTTTGCTCGCCAAAATAAATGCAGAAACACCGCAGGGAAATTTCACTTTTTTTGCCAAAAAAATATCCAAGCGAAAAAGCATTTTAAAAATTTGATTTAAGAATTTCGAGTTCACCGCATTTTCGCTTTTGATTTTTATAGCAAAAATTTTGGTTAATTTTCTGAAAATCAAAATTGGGATGAAGAGCAAAAAGTTAAAATAATAACTCTCCAAAATCCGCATTTCAGCTTGGCTAATTTTGCTTTTTATTTCACCAAGCAAATATCTTCTTTGATGCATTGAAGCCACATCGTGATCGCCCCAAAGGCTCATAAAACAAGGCACGGTGATGATTATTTGACCATTTGGTTTTAGAATTCGCGCCACTTCTTTTAAAGCACGTGCATCATTTTCAATATGCTCAACCACGTCGGTAAATAAAATTACATCGTAAGAATTATCAGCCAATTCTGAGTCGCAAATGTCGCCTACTTTAACCACACCTAAATTTTTTTCTTCGCAAAATTTCTTGGCCAAAGGACTAAAATCAAAACCTTGATAATTGGTGAATCCCGCCTCTTTCAACATCCTTAAATTGCTGCCCGCGCCCACGCCAATGTCTAAAATTGCCGCGTCTTTTGGAACCGCCTTTAAATATTTGGCAAACATCTCGCGCCTGACCACAAACCACCAGTGATCTTGCTCAATTTTTGATTCTTCTTCAAAAGCCACATCCTGCATGGTTTTTAAGATTTTTTATTTTCGGTGATGGTCTCAACCAGATAAAGCGGACGATTTTTTACTTCGTTAAAAATGCGGCCGACATATTCGCCGATAATGCCGATAAAAATAAAATTAATGCCGCCCAAGAACAGGATCACACTCATGATTGAGGCGTATCCGGGAATACCCTGATCGAAAAATAATTTAGCGCAAATAATGGCAAATCCGTAAATGAAGGAACAAATTGAAATCAACAAACCAACGTAAGTAATCAAACGAATCGGAAAAGTTGAAAAAGAAAAAATGCCGTCAAAAGCGTAACGCGCCATCGTGGCATAGTTATATTTGGTTTCGCCTTTAAGTCGCGGACCCCTTTCATATTGCACTTGCGTCGTTTTGTAACCAACCCAGGAAAGCACGCCACGCATGAAGCGGCTGCGCTCGCGCATTTTTTTAATATCGTCTAGCGCCACTCGGTCAATCAAGCGAAAATCGCCCACATTTTGCGGCAAAGTGCGATCCATAATTTTTGAGGCCAATTTGTAAAAAACCGCCGCGGTAAATTTTTTCAACCAAGGATCCAAACGATTAATGCGCTGCGCCAAAACCATTTTGTAACCTTCGCGCCATTTTGAAATCATTTGCGGAATCACTTCCGGCGGATCTTGTAAATCAGCGTCCAAAGGAATTACCGCATCCCCCAAAGCATTGTCTAAACCAGCTGTTAGCGCGATTTCTTTGCCGAAATTTCGTGATAATTTGATGATTTTCAGATTGGTTTTTTGCGTCGCGATTGCGCTTAGAATTTCGTAGGTTTTGTCAGTGCTTCCGTCGTCAACTGCGATAATTTCGTAATCAATATCGGCAATTTCATGCAAAACTTTTTCTACTCGCAAAAAATAATCGTTGATTGATTCCTCTTCGTTAAAGAAGGGTGTAACGATTGAGATAAGTTTTTTCATTGATGGTTCTTAAACAATAAAATGATAACCGGAAAGCCAAACGCAGTATAAAAAATACATTACTGGAATTGATATGAAAAAGACCAAACCAGCGCTGCCACCATTAATCATTTTGGCGATAACCAAAAGTATCGGAGCCTGAAACCAGATATATCGCGGCATGCTCCAAAGCCCTGTAGATAGCGGTATGAAAGTGCAAAATAATGAAAAAGCAGCAAGCTGAAAATGCTTTTTTGCAAGCAAATATACGCAGCATAAAATTGCTCCCACACTAACCACCGATGCCATTTGGTAAAATGGCAGTTCAGAATTAAAGCCATCAATAAGATTTGCAAAAGGGTTGGAAACTTCGCGATCCCAAGCTTTTCCGGCGTGGAAAAAAGCAAAAGCATCACCACTATGAAAATGCAAATATGTCATAAATAAAGCTAAGCCAGAAACTAGCATCAAGCCGGCCAGAGCTATTTTTACTTTTTGCCAAGGAGCTGCTTTAAAAAAATCTTTAAAATTAGAAATAGCATAAGAGACCGCCATTACAACGCCAACCAGTCTAGTTGCGCTGAGAAAAATTCCGCAAGCACCGCAAGAAAAATTCTTCCGCTGCTTCATAAAATAAAAGCTGACGCAGGTAAAAAATAAAAATAACGACTCGGTATAGCCGGAATTGGGGTAAATTGCGTAAGGATTAAAAGCCACCACCGCACCTGCGGTGATAAAATAAATTTCAGGAAAATATTTTTTGCAAAATTTCATGAAGGCAAAAATCGCCAACAGAAAAAATATTTTACCAACAATTATTAGAGCCGCTTTAGTTGAAACTCCGATCAACCATTGCAACGCTGCAGCAATGATTGGCAATAATGGAAAAAAGGCAAAATTTTTGCTTTCAATTGTATCAGAAGAATATCGATCATAGCCCCTGTCGATAATTGAAGAATACCAATCGCAATCCCAGCGACACATTTCCAAATAAGTAGTTTGGATGCTTGATAAAACACAGAATTCTAAAAGTTGCTGCAGGGCAAATAACACCAGCGCCGCTAATGCTAATTTAATATTGGCCTTAGCACTACAATCATCAGCACTTAACTCATGATCTAATTCGACCAGACAGGTCATTCTCCAGTGCTTAAAACGGATCATATTAGCGAAGGAATCTCTATAAATTTTTTTGTTTAAATAGTAGCTTTTCCCATTTCCACGCCGATGAAATTATCTCATCGAGACTAGAAAATTCTGGTTGCCACCCCAAAACCTTTCGCGCCAATTCATTGCTGGCAACTAGCGAATCAGCGTCACCTTCTCTTCTTTTTTTGTAATTTATTGGCAGTTTTTTGCTGGAGATTTCTTCGGCTTTTTTAATAATTTCTAAAACTGAAAAACCGCGCCCAGTGCCGATATTGAAACATTTTTCATCTCCAGCATTTTCCAAATGATTGAGAGTTTTTAAGTGAGCGGCGCAAATATCTTTGACGTGAACATAATCTCTTACACAAGTGCCGTCCAAGGTTTGGTAGTCATTGCCATTAACAAAAAATTCAATGTCTTGGCGGTTTAAAAATCGCAGCAAGAGCGGAATTAAATGGCTTTCAACCTGACGATTTTCACCGAGATTTTTTTGCCAATCAGAACCACAAGCATTGAAATAGCGCAAGATTCCGTAAGATAAATTATGGGCTTTAGCGCAGTCAACCAGGGCCTCTTCAACGATCAGCTTGGTTTTGCCATAAATATTAGCCGGATTTTTCTTATCATCTTCTTTGAGCAAATCATTTTTGGCTTCATAAACCGCAGCGCTTGACGAAAAAATAAAATGACTACGCGGGCTATAGCGAATCACCAAATCAATAAGATTCAAAGAATTAGCCACGTTGTTGCGATAGTAAGCGCCTGGATTTGTCATTGAGGCACCGGCTTCAATTGCCGCGGCAAAATGAAAGACAGCGTGAATTTGGTGGTTGGTAAAAATATTTTTCATTACCTCTAAATCAGCAATATCACTTTCGATAAATGTGACTTTCGGATTGATCTTTTTTACCAAAGAATTTGAAAAATTATCAATTACCACCACTTCAAAACCATCAGACAACAGAAGCTCAATCATGTGCGAGCCAATGTAACCAGCGCCTCCGCTAACTAAAACTTTTTTACTCGACATATTTAGATTTCAAAAAATACCAGTCGCGCATTTTGCGAAACTATGATTGGCCCGCCTGCCTGCGATCTGAGATTTCTCTCAAGAATCGTTAATTTGTCACTACCGTGAGTTATTAAATATTGCGATCTGTCGAGATAAACGCCGCGAAATCCTGCCTGCTTAATGCTGGCGATAAATTCTTTGAAATCTTGATTAACTACTTTTTCTTGCCAATTGCTACTTTCTCTGCCGGCCATTGCGGGATAAGACCAGCGTAAGTTTTTTGAATGAATATAAGCGATAAGCGACCCGTAATCATCTCCGTCTTTTTCAGGAAAAGGAAATGACGGCAACACAAAAATCATCGCCTGCTCGGGCAAAGAGTTTTCGATTTTTTCGATAAAGTTGCGATCATTGGCAAATTTCTTTTTCATCATCTCGCTTTGCACTGAAGCGCTAGAAACTACTCCCACTTGATCAAAAAGCGCTAAAACTGCGATAACTATTACTGCAATTTGAGCGAATAATTTTTTTCTTTCGATGATTTTATCCCAAATTATCGCCACCAAGAAAAATGAAATGAAGGCAATAAATACACAAACTCTAGCGTGACTTCTAATTAGTGGAAATGTGATTGAGATCAACATTACCAAACCTCCAGCTGTTGCAAAAAGCACTATCAAAATATTCAGAGCAGCAAGATTTGAGATGAGATTTTGTTCATCTTTTTTGAGAGATAATTTCTTAATCGTCTTTTTCAAAAAGGAATTTTCCTGATCAAAATTTTTTGCCATCAGCCATAAAATCAAAAAGAAAAACCCAGATGACGCAAGAATACCAAGGTTTTCCGAGCCTCTCTCTTGCTCATCACTCACCATTATTTCAAAATAACTAGTCAGATTAGCAAAGTAATCGATGTAGTGATTAGCTACCGGCAAAAGTAGATTCACTATTCTTAAGGCAAAACCCTCACTGTGGAGAGCGCCTCTATTTGCAACGCTCGAATTGACACCATGTTGCATTTGGTAAAGCAGCGTCGGTAAATACAAATAAGATATTACCGCAAAAATTATGCCGCAAAGAGCGAGCACAGAGAAGGAATTTTTATCAAAGAAATTTTCTTTTTTTAAGCCGCATAAAATCCAAGCAAAAATGAAAATTATCATGCTGTAATAAGCATAATAGAGACCGCTAACGGCAACTAACGCGCAGATGGCACCAGATATTAAAAAATATTTATTTGGCGACAGACAATACTGCTTTTTTTTATTGAGGCTTACGACAGAAATTTTGTCAGAAGCAATCCACATCCCAACCATAACTGCCAGCGGCACCACCATGTAGTTGGAAAGAAAGAGATGCCAAACATTGCGGGCAAAATGGTAAGGTAAAAAAGCATATAAAATGCTGATGATGGTAGCGGTAAAAATACTAATTTTAAAACTACGAAGGACGATAAAGGCACTCGCCGCAATAAGCGGGAAGGTTAATATAAAAAAACAATTCGCGATCAAAAACGGATTACTCGAAAAATAAGTAAGAAATTTGATGATTAAAATTTGCAGCATCTCGGCTTGGAGCGGAAAATCGTAGATATTAAATATCTCACTAAAATGCGGCAATCCGATATTGGCATTTTGGCTAAACCAGCCGGTATCGACCATATTCTTAGTAATAAAAATATAGAAAAGACCGTCATTACTGTAGCTAAAAGCCGGAAGCGCTAAATCGATTTCCCAAATTTGAAAAAACAGCGCGAAGATAATCAAAGACAGAGTTGGTGCTAATAAATATGGCCAAGAATTTTTTAGCACTTTCATATTTTCGACCTTAAGATTTTGTCTTAATTTGCTCTTGCGCTAGCGCGATAAATTCATCAACACTCATTACGCTTTGACTTTCTTCGCCAAATTTTCTTACCGAAACCGAGCCAATTTCTGCCTCTTTTTTTCCAATCGCTAAAATATAGGGAACTTTTTTCAAAGAATGTTCGCGAATTTTTGCGTTGATTTTTTGGGCGTCGAGATCGGCTTCAACTCTAAATCCCTGCGCCTTTAATTTTTCAACAACTCCACCCGCATATCCGTCAGAATCATTGGTGATTGTTGCTACCACCATTTGCACTGGCGCTAACCAAAGTGGAAAATTTCCAGCGCAATTTTCGATCAACATGCCAATGAATCTTTCAAAGCTTCCTAAAATAGCGCGATGCAACATTACTGGACGCTTCTTAGATCCATCAGTTGCGATGTAGCTTGCATCTAATCTTTCTGGCAAAATGAAATCGACTTGCAAAGTGCCGCATTGCCACTCGCGACCAATCGCATCCACCAAAGTGAATTCCAATTTCGGGCCATAAAATGCGCCTTCGCCAACTTGAATCTCATATTCAAGACCTGCTTGCTTTACAGCTTCAGCCAAAGCCGCTTCAGCGCGATCCCAAGTTTCATCTGAGCCCGCGCGCTTTTCAGGACGAGTCGAAAATTTTACGTCAACTTTTGTAAAACCAAAATCTTGGTAAACCTCTTGAAGCAATTTGCAGAAAGCCACAGTTTCGGAATTGATCTGACTTTCTTCGCAAAAAATATGTGCGTCATCTTGCGTGAATGCCCGCACTCGCATGATGCCATGCAGCGATCCCGAAGGTTCATTACGGTGACACGATCCAAATTCCGCCATGCGCAACGGCAATTGGCGATAAGATTTTAACTCTTGGTTAAAAATCTGCACGTGGCACGGACAGTTCATGGGCTTGATTGCAAGCGTGCGTTCTTCGCTTTCGGCAACAAACATATTTTCGCGGAATTTTTCCCAGTGACCCGATTTTTCCCACAAAACTTTATCCACCATTTGCGGAGTTTTCACTTCAACGTAGCCATCTCTTTCAAGCTTGCCGCGAATGTAAGTCTCGATTTCGCGAAAAATTGTCCAGCCTTTCGGGTGCCAAAACACTGAACCCACGGCCTCTTCTTGAATGTGAAATAAATCCAACGCACGACCAATTTTGCGGTGATCGCGTTTTTCGGCCTCTTCCAACATTTTCAAATGATTTTCCAGCGACTCTTTGCTTTCCCAAGCGGTGCCGTAAATACGTTGCAGCATTTCATTTTTAGAATCACCGCGCCAGTAAGCGCCAGCGAGCTTCATTAGTTTGAAATGTTTAACATGCGAAGTTGAAGGCGCGTGCGGCCCGCGGCAAAGATCGATGAAATTTCCTTGGCGATAAAGTGTAATATCTTGATCCACCGGAATCGCTGAAATGATTTCAGCTTTATATTTTTCGCCAATTGAAGCGAAAAATTTAGCGGCGTCATTGCGACTCCAAACCTCACGCACCAAAGGCTCGTCACGCTTAACGATTTCGCGCATTTTATTTTCGATTCTCTCTAAATCTTCCAAAGCAAACGGAGTTTTGCGGGCGAAGTCATAAAAAAATCCATGCTCAATTGCTGGCCCGATGGTCACTTGGGTGTCGGGAAATAACTCTTTCACAGCTTCCGCCATGATGTGCGCCGCGTCGTGGCGGATAATTTCTAAAGCGTCAGCTCCAGATTTTGGCGTAATGATTTCAATTTTTGCGTCAGTTTCAATTGCGCGCGACAAGTCGCGAATCTCGCCGTTTACCTTGATTGCAAGTGCCACTTTGGCGAGCGAAATCGAGATCGATTTAGCGATTTCTTCCCCACTAACATTGCGAGAAAATTCACGCGCAGCGCCATCGGGAAAAGTTATTTTGATTTGCTTAGACATTTGAAATTTGGAAAAAATAATTACTGAATTGAAGTAGATTTGACGCTAGGTGCGGTGATTAGTTTTTCAACAACACTGTCATCGCAAGCGCAAGCGAGAGATCTCTTGAGTTTGGCTTTATCGATGAACTCAT
>CAIRMX010000005.1 GCA_903879805.1 uncultured Alphaproteobacteria bacterium
CGGGCTTGAATCATGCCTCACACAAGCTCAGCATGACTTGGGAGTTTAATTAGAGAAAAATTCTAAACAAATTCTGCAATCTTCTCACAAGCCTTAACCAAACCTAAGGCCTTGTTGATACATTCTTGATATTCTGATTTTGGATCAGAATCAAAAACCACGCCGGCACCCGCTTGCAGATAAATTTTCTGATCTTTGATCAAAGCTGAACGCAAAGTGATGCAGGTTTCCATGTCGCCGTTGCTGGCAAAATATCCGACACATCCGGCGTAAAAACTGCGTTTTACTTTTTCGATTTCTTCAATGATTGCCATGGCGCGAATTTTTGGAGCGCCGCTGACGGTGCCAGCCGGAAAGCCCGAAATTAAGGCATCAAGTGCATCAAGATCATCGCGCAAAACTCCTTCAACATTGGAAGAAATATGCATTACGTGCGAATAATTTTCGATCACCATTTTTTCCGTAACCACCACCGAACCTTCTTTAGAAACGCGTCCGGCGTCGTGTCGGCCCAAATCGATTAACATCAAATGTTCGGCGATTTCTTTTTCGTCACTCAAAAGTTCGGCAGCAATTTTTTTATCTTCTGCCAAATTAGATCCTCTTTTACGAGTGCCTGCAAGTGGCCTTACTGTAACTTTCTCGCCTTTTAGCGACACCATAATTTCTGGGCTAGAACCGCTCAAAACAAAATCATCCAGCTTCAAATAAAATAAAAACGGCGAAGGATTTACCGAGCGCAGCGCGCGATAAAATGCAAATTCCGGCAGGCTTTTGTCAAAATTTGAGGTGAATCTTTGCGAAGGTAAAACCTGAAAAATATCGCCGTCAGTAATGTATTTTTTAGAATGCTCAACCGCGTCGCAATATTCTTTCTCAGTACAATTTGAGGTAAAATTAAAATCAGTTTTAGCATTAATTGGCCTGGCCTCGTAAGGCTCCATCAAAATTTCTTCAGCAGCAGAAATTCGCGCCACAACATCTTGATATTTTTGCTTAGAAAAAACCGGCGCGCAAATCAAAGCGCAGTCAAAAAGATTGTCAAAAACCACAATGATTTGTGGGCGAATAAAAATGCTGTCGGGAATTTTTAGCTCATCTGCAAGGCCGCGATTAGAAATTTTTTCCATCAAGCGCACCATGTCGTAACCCATGTAGCCGAAAATTCCGGCACTCATCGAAGGAAGTGCGCCCGAGCCATAATTTAAGCTACTCCAATCGATGTGAGATTTTTTGATGAGCGCGCGTAAATTGTTTAAAACATCGCCTTTTTCTTGCGTAAAATTCTGCGGATTTTTCGCAAAATCAGCATTGATGAATGATTCTTCACCAACACATTTCCACATTAAATCGGGCATGAATCCCAGCAAAGAAAAGCGGCCTTTATTGTTACCGTTTTCTGCTGATTCGAATAAAAAATGATGGTTGGGAAAATGCTTTGCAACCTTGAGGGACGCCAATACCGGCGTGATGATGTCAGCGGAGATTTTTTTAAATAAAACCGCGGCGCCAGATTTTTCTAGCGCCGCGTCAAATTCATTTTGGGTAAAGTTAAAACTCATTGGGCCGCTTCTTTTTTACCCAAAAGTTTGTCATTTACTTTCACCGGATTTTTGGCGAGTAAGTAATTGTTGAACTCTTGCAAAATGTCTGTTTTGAAAGTCTCTGACGCCTGTCTTCTTGCCGACTCAGATTGCGCTGATGCCATTGATGATTTTTTCACTTCGCGCAAAATTCCCACCATAAATTCTTGTGGAGAACTCGCTACAACTGAAGTGGCTTGTCCAACTTTAGCCGCGAATAATTCTTCCAAAAATTGATTTTGGTAAGGCACTTGGCGACCTTGGAAAGCCATGTAAAGAATGCGTGGAAATTCACGATTTTTCTCAAGCTTCAATTTGTATTTTTTAGCAACTTCAGCAACTGAATTTGGATTAGCTTTTAATTCATCGCCAATCTTTTTAGACAAGGTTTGCAAGGCTTGCGACTGATGTTTTTTGGTTAAATCAGCAACTACTTGCAACTTAACTTCTTCCAATTTTCTGTCGTGAGCAACTGCAATTTCTTCAACTTTCAAAGCGTAAAATCCGGCAGATTTCGTCGCGTAGAAAATTTTAGAAGCCTGACCTTTTTGTGCGGTAAAAGCATTGATGGCAAAACTATCTAAACTTTTAACTACGCCAGATTCAGCGCCTTTTTCGGTTTGTCCCATTTGATCAATTGTCACTGTTTCAACAGCTTTCAAATTGAATTTTTGGGCCACTGCTTCAATTGAATTTGAAGTTAAAAGCGCGTCATCAATTTCAGCGATCTTGGCTTGCATAACCTTCTCTTCTCTGCCATTGAGCATTTGCTGTTTGATGCCAACTTTCAACTCAGCGAAGGGTGCTGGTTGTGATTTTTTAATTTCGCTGAGATAGAAAATGTGAAATCCAAGTGGGCTTTTCAAAACTTGACTGCGTTCATCAAGCGCCATTTTGAAAGTTGGTTCAGCCAATTCTGGAATTAAATCTTTTTGAATTACGGCAAGCTTTAAAGCCTTTTCATCTTTCTTTTGCATCTCTTTTGCTAGCTTAACAAATTCGGCTTTCTGCTTTGATTTGTCTGACTTGGTAGCGTCATCCAATTTTTGTGAAAATTCTTTCGCTGCCTTTTCTTCTTCGAATAAAAGGTGATAAAAAATTCTGCTTTCTGGCTTCAAATAGTTTTGTTTATTTTTTTCATATTCAGCCAAAACATCAGCGTCAGAAACCGCGAAATCCTTAGCAAAATTGCTTTTAGAAAATTGCACGTAAGAAACTTTGCGCATTTCTGGCGCGGCGTATTTTTGCTTATTTTCTTCAAAGAATTTTGCCACTTCTGCATCGCTTGGTTTTGCCACAGCGCTGACATTTTTTTCTGAAATTGTCACAACATCGGCAAGACGTTTTTCTTGTTTGAAATTTTCTGATTCAACAATTGCTGCAAGGTTGATTGGAGACGCCATTGGTATGGTTTGAATAATCATTGTCGCCACCACATCATTGGCAATTTCATTGATGTATTTTTCTTCGTTAAAACCATTTTTGGTCAAGAAACTTTTGAAAACTTCGCGATCAAATTTTCCTTCTTTATTTCTGAAATTCGGATCTTTGGCAACTGATTGCAAAATCAATTCTCTGCTAGCTGAAACGCCAAATTCATCACGCAATTTTTCAACCATGATGCGGTTTACCATTCTGCCCAAAACGGCAGATTTGAATTGTTCTGATTCCAAATATTTCATGGCTTCAGGGCTTTTATTTGAAGCGATGATAATTTCGCGATCGTTTTGCAACGCCTTGTTGAAAGTGCTTTGACCAATGGTGGTTCTGCCAACTTTCACCACCCAAGAATTTGGATTGCCCATGAGAAATCCGCTAATGCCAAAAAAGACAAAGGCTAGAGCAACAAAAGCTAAGAAAATTTTGAAAAAGATATTGCCTGCGAGCTTACGGAAGAATTGCATGTGAAGGGGAACTTATTTTTTAAAAATGGGAAATTTGTGAAGCGATTTTTTAAAGTTGGGTAATTGATAAATCAATTCTTTTGGCCGCGACTGTGCCACAAGTTTTTCTTGAGAAAAAATTTCCGCTAAAAACAATGCGCGCCCCTTTCTTCTAACAAAAATCAAACAATGTTAATCGTTCAAAAATTTGGTGGCACTTCGGTTGGTGATATCAACCGCATTAAGAATGTTGCCAAAAAAGTAAAAGCCGAGCTCGATAAAAAAAATAAAATCATCGTTGTAGTTTCAGCAATGTCGGGCGTCACCAATCAATTGGTCGATTATTGTAATCAGGTTTCGCCTTTGACATCTAATGAAAGCCTTACGGAATATGATTCAATCGTGGCAACAGGTGAGCAAGTTACTTGCGGACTTCTGGCTTTAGAATTGCAATCAATTGGCTACAAAGCCAGATCATTCTTGGGCTGGCAAATTCCAATCACCACTGACGAAGTTCCAAGCAAAGCCCGCATTGATGAAATTGATGGCGCCGCTTTATTAAAGTCTCTGGAAGAATTTGACGTAATTGTGATTGCCGGATTTCAAGGAATTAATCTAAAATCAAATCGCGTTGCCACTTTGGGGCGCGGCGGTTCTGACACTTCAGCAGTTGCAATTGCAGCAGCAGTAAAAGCAGATTTGTGCGACATTTACACTGACGTTAACGGTGTATACACAACCGATCCACGCATCACCGACAAGGCTCGCAAGCTTGATAAAGTGACTTACGAAGAAATGTTAGAAATGGCTTACAGCGGTTCAAAAGTTCTGCAAACCCGCTCAGTTGCAATGGCCATGGCGCATAATGTGCGCGTGAGAGTTTTGTCAACTTTTGAAGAAACCACCGAAACTTCTGGAACAATCTTAGTAAATAATAACGAGGAAATCATGGAAAGACGCGTAATCACAGGAATTAGCTACAGCAAAAATGATGTTAGAATCACTCTAGTTCAAATGCCTGACCACCCAGGTTTGTCAGCTGCAATCTTTGGCGCTTTGGCGGCAAAAGAAGTCAATGTTGACATGATCGTGCAAAATATCAGCGCTGACGGCAAATTTATCGACATCACTTTCACTGCAGCAAAAGAAGAATTGGAGCGCGCTAAAATGGCTCTCGAATCAATCAGAGACGAAGTCAAATATTCTGAAGTTAGAATTGACGACAATATCGCAAAAATTTCAGTAATTGGCGTGGGCATGATTAGCCATTCTGGCGTTGCACACACCATGTTTAAAACTTTGGCTGACAAAGGAATTAACCTGCTTTTGATCTCAACTTCAGAAATTAAAATTTCGGTTTTGATTGCGAAGGAATATGGCGAATTAGCAGTGCGTGTTTTGCACGATGCTTATGGGTTGGAGAAAAAATAAAAATTCTGAGGGTTCTTAAAAACTTCAGGCACAAAAAAGAGGAGTCCCCAAAGGGCTCCTCTTTTTTTTAGTTAACGTAGCGCACAATCACAATTCCTGAGCCGCCACTTTTACCCGAGTCTGTAGCGTTAGCACCGCCACCGCCGCCACTACCAGTGTTTACGGTACCTGCACTTCCCACATTCCCGCCAATGCTCGATCCTCCTGAGCCGTTAGATCCCGAAGCACAATAAGAAGCTGCGCCCCCTCCGGCATAATATGGTCCTGAGCCGCTTGCCACGGTAATGGCATTTTGCAGACCACTGCCACCGTCACCACCTTTAAGATTAGAGCCTGCCTGTCCTACAGATCCAGCGCCACCACCACCACCAAAAGCTGGGCCACCGTTATAATTATTTCCTCCTGCAAAACCTTGCCCCGCAGGACTTGCCGCCCCTCCGGTGGTAGCAACTGCAGTAATACCGCCGCCGCCGCCAGATCCTCCGGCACTTCCAGAATTCTCTCTTCCACCGCCGCCACCACCACCAGTAGCAGTGATAGATGAAAAGACCGAGTTTTGGCCATTGGAGCCATTGTTGTTGGTAGCGCCAGCTCCTCCATTGCCACCATTGCCAACCGTCACGGTAATTGCTGATGTAGAAACCGAGAAACTACTGTTGTAAATCAAACCGCCAGCACCACCACCAGCTCCTCCCGCAGCGTTATTTCCACCAGATCCGCCGCCGCCGCCAGCAACTACTAGAACCTGAACATTGCGCGCCGATGCACAAGTGAATGTTCCCGAAGATGTAAATTTATGAATTGTCGATCCGGCAACTGTAGTGGTATCAATCACGTTTCCACCCGTACAAGACGCCGCTACCGAGCATGTGCCAGTGATTGATGTTGCCACACCAGTTGAAGTGCAAGTATAGCTCAGCGTCCCACTATATCCCGAACCGCAATTAAATGTTCCGCTTCCCGTTGAGTAAGCTAACCCCGATTGAGCGCTATATCCAGTGCCCGATGGGGCAGTACAAGTAATCGCCGTACAAGTTCCGCTAATTGCGGTGGCAACACCTGCGGCTGTGCAAGTGTAGGTTTTGCTTCCGGTAAATCCCGCAGCACAGCTGAAAGTTCCGCTTCCCGTTGAGTAAGCTAACCCCGATTGAGCGCTGTATCCGCTGCCAGATGGGGCGGTACAAGTTGTGGCTGCGCAGCTTCCGGAGATGTTTGAAGCGGGACCTGAAGCCAAACATTTGTAACTAATAGTTCCGCTATATCCTGCCGTGTTGCAGGAGAAGGTTGCTGCCGAGGTATAAGCAAGACCTGTTTGATTATATCCTGTTCCTGAAGCACCGCAGATGATTGGTGAAGAATTGTCGCAGCCACCAACGGTGACGAGCCCACCAACACAATCGGGGGTTTTGTTTCTGTTGATTGATGAGGTCCATTTTTTACCTAAGTAATCTTCAACTAAGTTTCTGTCTGCTACCTCTAATGCTTCGGTAAAAATGGCGAGTTCGCCGATTTCTCCAACATAGCCTTTGCCAATTGCCAGAGTGCCAATTCCGGTTAGGTGAGCTAAAGCAGCAGGGTCGGTATTTTCAGCGGCGAGAACGCCATTGATGTAAGTTTGATTACCGGTAACGCTACTGTGGGTGAAGCTAAATACTCGGGGCTTTTCTTTAGAATCTGAGTAAGTGCTAATTCCCGAAGGGTAAGAATTGCTACCTTGAGCGTGAATGATTTGATTGTTGGCGCTGTAGCCAAGGGCCAGAGAGTCGTTTAATCCTGACCCTGCTTCACCTAGAAAATAATTGTCGCCTTTAGGGTCTTTTCTTTTTTCGAGTACGAAAATTGTGTAGTCGGTCTTGTTTAAAAAGCTGCCGTCAAAGGCGAAGTATTTGTTGGCGGTGCCATCAAATTCTACGGCATGAATTCTGTTAATAGTGTTGGAATAAGTGGGGCTGACACCTGCCGTGCTAATTACTACTTTGCTTGAAGCGTTTCTTTGGTCGTACCAAGTGGAAAGATCGCTGCCATTTTGAGTCTCACCAGAGTTGAAACTGCTATCTAGACTGGTTTCAAGCCACAGGGCAGAACTTGGCAGAGCAGTGATTGGGGAAGATTGGGTTAGAGATTTGGCGGCGGTGATGCGGAACTTAGAGATCATTCCGTCGGCAACAATTACACCTGCAATGAAGATGCCGATAATTATGATTAGACACTGTTAGCTAATTATTAATTTTAATAAAATCTTCACCGCTGCTAGAGCAATAAAGCTCATGAATGACTGATCTGATTTATCATACCTCATGGCTAGTCGTTTATTTTCCTTAAGTTTTCCAAAGAAGATTTCGA
>CAIRMX010000006.1 GCA_903879805.1 uncultured Alphaproteobacteria bacterium
AGCTCACCTTTCTGGTATTACTTCACTTGCAATTGGCAAAGGCTACACCGGAGAAATCGGTGAGATTGCGATTTACGCCCGTGCTTTAAAGCCCGAAGAAAGACAGCCAATTGAAGATTACGCTGGTAAAAAATGGACTCGCTCAATCAACAGAGCTTCAGCTCCAAGTGGATCATGCGTTGGCTACACAATTACCGAATCGGGATGTGATTTAGCTTCTGCAACTTGCAACATTAGCCAAGCGGGCATCAGTTCTACGGTTGCTGCCACCTCAAGTTCAACTTCAATTTCTTGTAACCAAACCAACTATTCTGGAAGTGTTAGTTACACTTGTGCTGCCGGAGTTGCGAATGTGACGGGAAGTTGTGGATGCACTGCGGGCTACACTGGATCAAGTTGCAGCACTTGCGACACGGGATATGTTTCTGGGGGCGGTGGTACTTGCGTCTTGGGTGCGGCATGTTCCACAACTTCGGTGACGGGAGTTTCAACTCCAACTTCAGTTGCTCACTTGGCCTCGGGAAGTCTGACTTGTAATGCTGCGGGCTACAGCGGCAGCGTTACTTACAATTGTAACAACGGCACTTTAAATCCGACTGGTTCTTGCGCAGTTTCAGTAGTTTGTACCGGCGGCGTCATTGACACCACAACGGTTCCGGGTAGCACCATTCACAAATTTTCAACAGTTGGTTCAGCAACACTCACTTGTCCTTCGGCAAAAACCGTGCAGGTGTTGGTGGTTGGTGGCGGCGGCGGAAGCTCGGACGTTGGTGGTGGCGGCGGCGGCGGACAAGTTGTAAGCTCAACTCTTTCTGTGACAAGCTCGGCAACAATCACAGTTGGCTCCGCAGGTGGACGCGGTTACAACAGAACCGGAAATGCCACCTGCAGCGGCAACACTGGCGGCACTTCTTCAATTACTAACGGCTCAACCACGCTCCAAGCTTTAGGTGGCAGCGGTGCGCGCGGACGTAGTGGCGGTGCCAATAACGCATTAGCGGGCACCGGCTACACTGGAGGCGGCGCGGCTTATCCTGACGACACCGGCACTGGCAGCGCGGGAACGGGCGGCGCAACTTACAAAGGTGGTGACAGTTCCTCCAGCTACGGTGGAGGCGGCGGCGGCGGTGCAGGTGGAGCTGGCCAATCGAGACCAACTGGCGCTAATGGTGGCGTTGGTGTGGCAAGCACAATTACCGGACCTTCAGTTTATTACGGTGGCGGTGGCGGTGGTTCTGGATACAGTGCGGGAGCTGGCGGCGCTGGTGGTAATGGCGGTGGAGGTGCTGGAACCGCTAATTCAACTGATGGATTTGCTGGGACTAATGGTTTGGGTGGAGGAGGAGGCGCTGGTTCAAATGGCTCTGCGACTGGCGGCGGCGGCAATGGTGGTTCGGGCGTGGTGATTGTTCGTTACTAAACTTTGCGGTGAAATAATTTGTAAACCATGCAAGCCAAAATGCCGCAGGTGCTAATTACTAGAGTCATCGAGGTTAGTGAGCCATCATGCAATTTGCTGATTAAAAGCGAGGCAATGGTGGCGAAGGTGAATTGGATGGTTCCAAGCAAGGCTGAAGCCGAGCCGCTATGTTTTGATTGGCGTGACAAAGCAAGGGCGGTGGCGGTTGGTGAGATAGCGCCGATGCTGGATAGAAAAATAAAAATTATCAAAGTGAAAGGCCAAAAAGTTGGTTCGTTGAGGCCAATAAGAATCAGGGCGATTCCGGCAAATGCTGGCACGAATAGAACTTTTCCCAAAAGTTTTTCGATGGAAATCTTTTTCAAAAGCTGGGCGTTGATTTGGGAAACGGCGACAAAGCCCACCGAATTAATCGCAAAAAGCAGGCTGTATCTTTTGGCAGATAATCCAAAAAAATCGAGATAGGCAAAAGGCGATGCCGTGATGTAGGAGAAGAGGCCAGCCATCATGAAACCGCCGCTGACGGCGCAGACCGCGAAGTTACGATCCTGCAAAATTTCGAGATATTTTTTAAGTGCCCCTGAAATTTTTTCTTGGGGATTTGGGCCTTTGGTTTGCGGAATCGCGACGTGACAAAGCCACAGGCATAAAATTCCAAAAGCGGTGAGAAAAATGAAAATCGCTTTCCAGCTAAAAAATACTAAAACGAAACTGCCGAGCATTGGAGCTAGAATTGGCGCGAGTCCAATCACCAACATTAAATGTGAAAAAACCCGCGCTGATTCTTGCGGTGTGAAAATATCGCGCACGATGGCGCGTGGAATCACCAGACAAGCACAAGCGCCCAGCGCCTGAAAGAAACGCCAAAGGATCAGCTGATTAATATTTTCAACAAAGCAGCAGGCAATTGAAGAGGTGACAAAAATTCCTAAACCAACAAAAAGCGGCAATTTTTTGCCGAAGCGATCAATGATGGGCCCGTAAAATAATTGGCCGAAAGCAAGGCCGACGAAGCAAGTGGTGAGAGAAAGTTGTACGAGATTTTCTGGTGCGGCGAAGTTTTGAGCGATTGCCGAAAATGCTGGTAGATACATGTCGATGGTGAGCGGGCCGATGGCGGTGACGCTGCCGAGAACTAGGATGAGAAGGAGGAAGGCTTTTTGGGTTTGGGGGCGGTGGTTGTGGGTCATGGGCAGATTGTAAAATTATATTGTGCGCTGTTTTTGATACCTTCTCGGTGTCACCCCGTCTTTATGACGGGGTCCATCTTGCCACAAGTCATGAATTTTATCTTTTACTTATGAACTCGTGACGAGGTGGACCCCGTCATAAAGACGGGGTGACACCGAAGATGTTTATTTATCCAACTTACTATCCACAACCAAATACCCACGATACGCAGTTTGCGCATAATTCTTAGTATTCATCGCGTGATAAATATCGCTCAAATTAACCCAAATCCACGGGTTTCTGTGACCGGCAACATCAAGAATCAAAACTGAGTCAGATTGCTCATCATAAGCGGCCACTGGTGAGAAATGTCCGCCCATCAAGCCTTTGTAAGAGTGGTCGTAATTCAAAACCAAAAAGTTCTTTGGAGAATTTACTACTTCTTTTACCAAACTTCTGAATTCAGAAAGTTTGTCGTCGCTGAATTTATCAACATTAACCAATTTCGATTTCACGGCGTGTATTGTGAGCATTTTTTGCAACTCATCAATATCCAGGCCACCACCGAAAGTGCCGTCTTTCTTGGTGATTTTCATTGAGATTGATCTTCTGTCTAAAACTTTATCAGTAGTTTCGTTGAAGAAATTAGTCTCGTTAATCAAACGATATTGTAGCGGATATTTTTTATCAGCGATGGTGATTGGCCATTCTTCGATAACTGGAAATGCTGTTTGATTAAGTTCGTAAATTGCTGAAAGAACAAGAGTTCCAGCTGCTTGTCCACAAGCCGCAGGATTGATTTGCGGTTTGTAGTGATGCGCCAAACGATAAAAATCGCCTTTGAATTTGCTTCTTTCAAGACGAGCAATCCCTTCTTCGCTGTCCCAGTTAACTACAGCAACTTGCTTGCTGTAAGCACTGACCGGATATTTGTCGTAATGGAAAGTGAAGCTTTTGGCTAGAGTTTCATTGTCAGCGGCAAAAGCGAAGCTAGCGCTGGAAGCAATAGCCACGGCGAAAGCCAAGGTCTTTACAGTTTTAAAATTCATAAAATATTTTTTTGTTTAAAAAGGTGAGAGGGTAGTGCGGTTTTTTAGATGTAGTGATGATTGAGAATTTATCTAGTAGGTGATCAAACCTTCTGAAAATTATCTGATAAAAATTCCAGATTTTAGGCGGCGAAAATAAGGGGTCAGAAATTGTTCAAGTTTTCTAAGAAAAAAATTTCAGCCCAACAATCCCACCAATAATCATCATCAAAAATATCGCGCTTAAAAAAGTCAGAGCCTCGCCAAAAAATATCGCGCCGACTAAAACTGAGCCCACCGCACCAATGCCAGTCCAGATTGGATAAGCAATGCCGATGGGAATTATTTTTACCGACAAGGCCAATAAAACCATGCTGATGGCTAAAGTTGCGACAAAAAGCAGAGTTGGAAAAATTTTGCTAAGGCCGTCTGATTGCTTTAAAAAATAAGCCCAAACAACTTCAAAAATTCCGGCGGTGATAAGCGCAATCCAAGCAAGGGTTGGAGACATGATTTATTCGATTAAAATTGAGGTAAATTTATTTCCTTGTTTTCCGAGGCAAAACTTTAAAACGTTGCTGCAGATATCAATCCATTCTCTGAAAAAAATATGAAATTTAATCACAAGATCATCGCAGTTTTGATTGCGGTTTTAGCTTTGTCCAGCGCGCCTTTTCATGACGCTGATGCCAAAGGCAAAACTAAATCACATGTGACAAAAAAAACTGTAAAAGCTGCGACTAAAAAAGTGAAAAAAGCCGCGACAAAGAAGAGCGCAAAAAAGCAGAAGAAAGAGAAAAGAGAATTGAAGAAAAAAATTGGCGAAAAATTGGTGTCCAAAAAAGTAGGAAAGGAAGTGATGGATAAAAAGGTGGATAAGAAGGTGGATAAGAAGGTGGATAAGAAGGTGGAGAAGAAAATTGAAGAGCCAACAATCCCAGCGGGTCCGGTGGTTGAGAAGACGCGGATTATTCAGTAGGAAATTTCTGGCCTGCTAGACGAAGCTCGCAAGAGCGAAGGATTGGTGGAGCGAGCTAGGTTTCTTGCGAACCTCTCTGACAAAAAGTTGAAACCTTGATTTTACTAGCTTCAGAAGCATCGACAAGAGGTCGCGGAAGTTTATGATTTGGAAACCGGTTATCGATAAACAGTTTCGAACTAAAAAATTTTATAGCTCTAGATCGAGTTCTTTTTTTAATTTTCCTAAATCGTTAATAAGGTTTTTCCATCCAAAACTTGCCCACTCATTACTGACTTTATTGACTCCACACCAATGATCAGCAATATCATTTGCCTGTGAAAGGCTAACGAAGTTAGTTAATCTTTCCACTAGAGGTTCAATTGGTTTCAAAAAATCAAATTTATCAGATGCTGTAAAAAGATGAGATAAAGAATCTTGCATCGCCCTTAATTCACCAACTCTTAATTGCCTTTTTTCATCAAAAGCTTTCAGCATTTTTTTTACACTTACAAAGTGAGGAATTAGCTCTGCTCTCTGTGTAATCTGTCTATTTCTCTCTGCTTCGTTTGCTGCTTTTTGGGCTGCATCTGCAAATTTTTTCGCATCTTCTTTTCCACTTTTTGAAATACAGTAAGCGCTAATCGTAGAGACAATTATTGACAAAACGCCAACAAACGTGGTCGCTGGATCAGGAATAAAATTTATAAATTCTGTAAAAATGTTTGGGTGGATTTAGAGGTTTTTAGTTTTCCTCCTATCAGAAAATCTAGGGACAGTATACCAATTAACTAAGTGTGATATACTGTCCTTAGATTCTCTTAAGGAACCTCTGAACAACCCACAA
>CAIRMX010000007.1 GCA_903879805.1 uncultured Alphaproteobacteria bacterium
CCCGTGCCTAGAATCATGCTTCGACAGGCTCAGCATGACTTGGGAGAAATAATAAAAAATAATAATGACCAACTTAGAAACGCTTCTCGCTGATTTCAATTCGCAAATTTCAGCAATTGAAAATGCAGTGCAGCTCGAAGAAATACGTATTAATTTTTTAGGCAAAAAAGGCTTGGTTACCGAACTTTTCTCGCAGCTAAAAAACTTAGATGCAGAAGAGAAAAAGTCATTCGGCGCCAAGATTAATCAAGTGCGCGATGAGGTGACAAAAAAAATCGACAATGCCAAAAACCTTTTTGAAATTGCTGAATTAAACCAAAAATTATCCGGCGAAAAAATTGATTTAAGCGCGCCGATTAGAAAAGAAAATCGTGGGCTAATTCACCCGCTTTCAAAAGTGATGCAAGAGATTGAAGAAATTTTTTCCGAGCTTGGTTTTGAATTTGCTAAAGGCCCTGAAATTGAAGATGATTTTCACAATTTTACCGCGCTGAACATGCCAGCAGATCACCCAGCGCGCCAGATGCAGGATACTTTTTATTTGCAAGATTCGGAATTGTTGCTGCGCACGCACACTTCAAACACGCAAATTCGTAAAATGTTGAACTCGCAGCCGCCGCTAAAAATTGCTGCTTTGGGTCGAGTTTTTCGTCGCGATTCTGACCAAACTCACACGCCAATGTTTCACCAATTTGAAGGCTTCGTGGTCGACACAGATATCAACATGGGCCATTTGAAATGGACGTTGGAAAATTTCTTAGAAAAGTTTTTTGAAGTGAAAAATGTTGAGTTGCGTTTTCGTCCAAGCTTCTTTCCTTTCACCGAACCATCCGCTGAAGTGGACATTAATTATTCACTAGAAAACGGCCGCATCAAAATTGGCAAAGGTGACAAATTTATGGAAATTTTGGGATGCGGAATGATTCACCCAAATGTTTTGAAAAATTGCGGAATCGACTCAGAAAAATTTCAAGGCTTTGCTTTTGGAATTGGTGTTGAACGCCTTGCCATGCTGAAATATGGCATCACTGATTTACGCATGTTCTTTGAAAATGATGTGAGATTTTTGCGCCATTTCGGGTTTTAATAAAATTCTTGAGAGATGGATTTTAATAAAATGAGAGAGGTTGTGGACGCAACCGAAGTTGAGAATCTCGGAGAGGTGCTTGATAGTTTTTTGGATGATTATGGTAATAAAATAGGTATTTATAATCGAGTCAGTTTGTTAGCTGGTAAAGTAGATCTTACAGCTGATGACTTGGTGGCAAAGGTCATACCGCTATTGGGTGAGGCGCCGCCTCTTTATACAGAAATGCTGGCATCGAAGTTTCTTGAAAAAAATAGCGCTACCAGTTTTGCAGATGTCAGAGACAAAATTTTACCGCTCTTCCCAGAAGATTATAAAAAAAGAGACGCCTTGTCCAATTGGATGATCCAGCCAAGTAATATTTTAGATACTGACGGATTTATAAAGGAGGTTTGGCCCGCTGTTGATGTTAGCACTAGTCTGCCTTTAACAAAAACTTGGCTACAGCATGCCGCAACGATTAACTCGCAAGATCTTAAAGATCGAATTTTCACCTTACCTACTTGGGATTTTGACAAGAAGATCGAAAAAAGTTTGTCGCAAGTTGATCGCAGAGAGATGGCAAAAATTTTCATGGATCGTGCTGAAAATAGAGATCTAGCCCCAGAGGCTAGGCTTGCAGATGCCAAGATATTGTTTCCAGAAAAGGATGTTGCCTCAAACTTAGTCAAAGATTGGCTGGCGCAAGAGCGCAATCTGGGATTTGCGGAGTGGCTGAATAATAATTTAGATCGATATCAGGTAACTCTGATAGATCTGGGGGCAATCACAGATTTTATTGGTGAATATGATAACGGAAAAGATCGCCCTCTTGAATCTTGGGTAAAAAATAACGTTAAAAGCATTGATGTCAGAGGCTTTGTTGAGCAGGTTCGACCATTAGCTAAATCATATTCTTCGCGAGATAGTTTGAATGAAATTTGGATAAGATCGAGAGAAGTTGGTGCGGTGCGAATTGACGAGTTAAGGATGATTTTGTCTGAATCGAGCTCTTATTCTCGCGCTGGCTTGATAAGAGATTATTGGAAAAAAACATCTGGCGACTTGCAGAATCTTAAAGAAGTTGTCGCAGAAATTGCTCAAAATAAATATCCCAATGGCTTGGAGATAATGGAATTAATTGGTGATTATGAAGAGCGCAGTGGCGCTGCTTTAACTCTTGATCAGTTAAAAGAAATTGCCGCTTTTGTAGATGATCGGCACCAATTAGAATTGGCAAATCACTGGATAAATAATCCCGCAAATGCGGCTGAATTTAATAATTTATACATTCGTGCGAATGATCTTTATTTAGGGCAGCCAAATGCAGATTCTGCTAGGGTAGTGCAACTAGCTGGAAGAGTTGGGAGTAGAGATCTTGACATGGATCGTGTGAAGATTTTTTTAGAAACCGATCAAGATTATTTAACCAACCCAAGCGACGAAAGAAACATCGCCTCTGACCATGCAACCAAGTGGAATGAATTGGTAGAAGCTCTTAGAGAGGCTGTAGTAAATAAAATGAGGGACCTGGGGCAATATCCGGTGGCCCATTTAAATGATGATAATTCGATTTCATTTTTTGCGGCAAGAGGTGCTTCAGATTCGCCGGGCAGTCAATCTCTTCACGCTGGATTTACGACAGATTACATAGTTAAACAATTAGAGCATCAATCTTTAGAAAGAGGTTTTCAAACTATCGCGGAGCAGAGAGTTTTAGAAGCCACCGAGCATCTCGATGCCACTGAGTATCGGATCAACCTTTCTCCCTACAATCTCGACTCAATTCTAAAATCGAATCCGCAATATAACGGCTACAGAGGCAGTGTCGGTATCTTAAGTTTGACTAGAGATTTTACGCCTGACGCTGGGGTGATTAAGGAACCTCTGAACAACCCACAAATTCCTCACCACGCAACTGAGAATTTTTAGATTTTCCAAATCCAAAAAAAATTCCCTCAGTTTTTACCATAATTTTCTCGCAAAATCAGCCAATATTTTAGCTAACCTTGTTAC
>CAIRMX010000008.1 GCA_903879805.1 uncultured Alphaproteobacteria bacterium
AATTGGCGAGATCGCAATTTTTACTAAGGTTCTTACTCCGCAAGATCGAGAAGCAGTTGAAGATTATCTTGGAAAAAAATGGACCAGAAAAATTAATCGCGCTTCTTCTGCATCTTGCATTAACGGCATTGTCACCGATTCTGGTTGTAGCAATGTGTGTTCAACTTCTGTGGTGGTAGGAGTTGCAACTCCAACTCAAGTATCTGACGGAGATAGCGGAACGCTTTCTTGCAACGCGGCCGGATATTCCGGTGCTGCGAGTGTTTCTTACAATTGCTCGAATGGTAATTTGAATCCTGTTGGCACTTGTGCTGCGATAAGCTGCACTGCATCAGGAACTGGCTATTCCAAAACCGGTCTTGCTTATGCTACTTCGGGAAGTGGCAGTTTTGCTTGTGATACCGGATATACCGGAACTAAAAATTACACCTGCACCTCTGCGGGGGCTGCAACCATTACCGGTGGAACTTGTACTGCAATTACCTGCACCGCACCAGCGGGGACTGGTTACGCGGCGCAATCAAATCTTCCTTATGCGGCTTCTGGAAGTGGCAGTTTTTCCTGCACTACCGGCACCGGAACTATAAATTATACCTGTACTTCAACGGGTGTTGCAACGATCACCGGTGGAGCTTGTTCCGCTGCGGTTTGCACTGGCGGTACGGTGGATACCTCAATTTCTGGCACCACGATTCACATGTTTACATCAAACGGAACTCTAAATTGTACGGGTGCTGGAGCCAGAAGTAACGTGCAAGTTTTAGTTGTTGCCGGTGGAGGAGGCGGCACAACATATGGTGGCGGCGGTGGTGGCGGTGGTGTCGTTTATAAAACTAACCATTCATTAAGTGCCTCATCTTACTCTGTTACAGTTGGCGGTGGAGGTGCAAGAAATATTAATGTGAACGGGAACGGGGGAAGTGGCGGAAACTCAGTGTTTGATACGATGACAGCTTATGGCGGCGGCGGTGGAACTAGCGGTGGTACCCCAGGCGCAGTTTCTGGTGGTTCTGGTGGTGGTTCAGGTAGAGACTCTGGTAACTCTGTTGGTGGAGCTGTGATTGCAGGAATTGCGGCTGGCGGAACTTCTTATGGAAATGTTGGTGGCGGAAGTCAAGGCCCTGGTTGGGATGGTGGCGGCGGCGGTGGCGGTGCTGGTGCAGTTGGTGGTTTAGGTAGAGGCAATGGTAGCATGGCTGGTGAAGTTGGCGGCAATGGAGGAAACGGTATTGCTATTTCAATAACTTCCGGCTCAACGGCTTCTTATCCGGGAACTTACGGTGGTGGTGGCGGCGGATCAGTTTCAGGAAATACTTCAACTTCCTCTGGAGGCACTGGTGGCGGCGGAAGTGGCGGCAGAGCAGGAACTAATGGTACGGCTAATACTGGTGGCGGCGGCGGTGGTGGGACGATAATCGGTGTAAGTACCGGAGGCACTAGTATTGTTGGCAGTGGCGGATCGGGCGTGGTTATTATTCGCTATGTTAATTAGGGAAGTCGTGCTGCGAGTTTGCAGAATTCTTCGATGGTTAAATTTTCCGGTCGCAAGTCAGGCTTAATTCCAACTTCTTTTAAAATTTCTTCGGGGTTTTCAAAGACGCTTTTCAAGCCTGATTTTATCATCTTGCGGCGCTGATTAAAAGCCGCGGCAACTACTTTGCTTAATTTATCAAAATCAACATCGGCTAGCGGTTTTTGGCGTGGGATAATTTCTACAATTGCTGATGTAACTTTTGGTGGCGGTGTAAAAACTGACGGGCTCACCTTAAAAACCATTTTGGTTTCGCATAAAAAATTCACCATTACGGCGAGCCTTCCATAGTGATTAGTATTGGGTTTAGCGACGATGCGATCAACCACTTCTTTTTGCAGCATCAAATGCATTGAAGAAATTTGCGGGGCGATTTTTAGCCATTTGAAAAGTAAAACCGTGCCAATGTTGTAAGGCAAATTGGCGATGATTTTGAATTTTTTAGCGCTGTTAAAAAACTTGGTTTCATCAATTTCTAGCGCGTCACCTTCATTGATTTCAAAGCGCTCGCCGTAGAAATTTTTTAATTCTCCTAAAGCTTCTAAACATCTTTGGTCTTTCTCAATTGCGACTAGTTTTTTTACACCGGCGTCAAGTATTGAGCGTGTTAAACTGCCTGGTCCGGGACCAATTTCTAAAACTTCAAACTCACTTAAATCACCAGCGGCGCGGGCGATTTTATCGGTGAAATTTTTGTCTAAAATGAAGTTTTGGCCGAGAGATTTTTTAGCGTCGAGGCTGTATTTTTTGATGAGTTCGGAAGTGGTGAGGAGGGTCATGAGGAAGGAGAGATGGGGACGCGATTTTTCTTCGCGTCCCCTAAGAAATTACAAGGCTTTTTCAGCTTCAACAAATGGAAGTCCTAAAGCATCAGCAACGGCTTTGTAAGTGACTTTACCGTCAATTACGTTCAAGCCATTTCTCAAGTGAACATCGTCAGACAAAGCTTTTTTGTAGCCTTTGCCTGCAATTGCCAAAGAGAAAGGAAGAGTCGAATTTTCCAAAGCTTGAGTTGAAGTTCTAGAAACCGCACCTGGCATGTTGGTTACGCAATAGTGAACTACGCCATCAACGATGTAAGTTGGGTTGCTATGTGAGGTTGGTTTGCTGGTTTCAAAGCAACCGCCTTGATCGATAGAAATATCAACCATCACCGCGCCTCTATTCATTTTTTTCACAGTTGCGGCAGAAACCAATTTTGGTGCTGCAGCTCCAGGAATTAGAACCGCGCCAACCACAACGTCAGCAGTAATAACATGGTTCTCGATATTTTCGAGTGAGGCATAAAGTGCTCTTGCTGAATTGCCGAAAATGTCGCACAAATAGCGAATACGAGCTAAAGATTTGTCAAGAATGACTACTTCTGCACCCATGCCAACAGCAACTTTCGCTGCATTGGTTCCGGCAACGCCACCACCAAGAATAGTAACTTTACCGCGATCAACACCTGGTACGCCACCAAGCAAAATTCCACGTCCGCCGTGAGATTTTTGTAGAGCTTTAGCGCCAGCTTGAATTGAAAGTTTTCCGGCAACTTCAGACATTGGAGCAAGAAGTGGCAAAGATCTGTCAGCAGCGCTAACAGTTTCAAAAGCAATCGCAACGCAGCCAGATTTGATCAACATTTCAGTCAAATGTGGTTCAGCAGCTAAGTGCAAATAAGAGAAGATGATTTGACCTTTGCGGATCATGTCGCATTCAGATTTTTGTGGTTCTTTAACCTTCAAAATCATTTCAGCTTTGCCGTAAACATCAGCGGCAGTAGCTCCGATTTGGGCACCTGCTGCAACATATTGTTCATCAGAAAAATCAATTGAAGCGCCGGCATCTTTTTGTACCAAAACTTGGTGGCCTGCATTAACTAATTCGCGAACGCCTGACGGAGTTGCGCCAACGCGATATTCATGATCTTTAATTTCTTTCGGGATGCCAATAAGCATACGTGCTCCTGTTTAGATTTTTATAAATTGGAAATGTTGGAAACTTTGATGATATTGCTTTCTTCTGAGGTCAAGCTCGGATGTAATTCATATTCAAATTGAAAAGTTTTTTTGGCAAGTTCGATTTCCTTTGTCAAATTTTTTCCCTTCAAAAATAAACAATAGCCGTCTTTTTTTAAGAATTTTTGGGTGTAACCAAGAAGCTGATCGAGTGGCGCTAATGCTCGCGAAACTACGCAATCAAATTCTAATTTTGCTAGTTCTTCCAATTTTGATTGGTGAACAAAAATACGATTTTGCGAAAATAATTTAGCGCGACGTAAAAATTCAGATTTACGAAAAGATTTTTCGATTAAGTGAATTTCGCGAAGACCCAAAATCGACAAAACAATTCCGGGAAATCCAGCACCAGTGCCGAAATCAGCAAATTTTACATTCTTGTTTGGAATGAAGCGTAAAAGCTGCGCGCTGTCTAAAATGTGTCTTTCCCAAACATTTTCGACGGTGGATTTGCCGATAAAATTGAAATTATCATTCTCAGCTAGAAGCAATAAAACAAAGTCTTCGAGATTTTTTATTTGTGCAGGAGTTAGCGCAGAAAATTTTTCAATTTCCCTAAAAGCGGCGGCTTTTTTGATTTCGAGTTGCATGGAATTTTTTGAAGAATTGGAGGAGTTGCAGTTGATTAAAAGACTTTGACTGAATTTTGACAGATTTTTTTTAAAACTAAAAACTTGACGCTGGCGACTCGCAAAACTAAAAATTTTCCCCAGCATTTTTTCTACAAATCCCCTCCAAAATAATTTCCAAACAACATGAAAATCTCTTCGAAAGTTAAAAAAATTCTTGCCTGCTACGAAAGCGACAACGCTGGCACCAAAACAAATTTAGCGCGCATTTTAATGCATGGCAAACTTGGTGGCACCGGTAAAATGGTGATCTTGCCAGTTGATCAAGGTTTTGAGCACGGACCAGACAGAAGCTTTGCTGTAAACCCAGATGCTTACGATCCACACTACCATTTCCAATTGGCAATCGATGCTGGCTTGAGCGCTTACGCAGCGCCTCTTGGCATGATTGAAGCTGGAGCTGATACTTTTGCTGGAGCCATTCCAACAATCTTAAAAGTTAACTCTTCAAACTCTTTGCATAATGGCGGAACCGCGCCACACCAAGCTACCACTGCATCAGTAAAAGATGCTTTGCGTTTGGGTTGTTCAGCAATTGGCTTTACAATTTACCCAGGATCTGACGCTGCTTTCGACATGTTTGAAGAAATTCGCGAAATGTCAGAAGAAGCTAAATCTTATGGTTTGGCGACAGTTATTTGGTCTTATCCAAGAGGCGGTGATCTTTCAAAAATCGGTGAAACTGCAATGGATATTTGTGCTTACGCAGCACACATGGCGGCACTTCTTGGTGCTCACATCATTAAAGTGAAACCACCAACTCAAGCACTTGAAAATCTTGAAGCGATCAAGGTTTACGAAAAAATGAAAATCCCTGTTTCGACAATGGAACAACGCATCGCTCACGTGATGAAAACCACTTTCAACAATAGAAGAATTGTCGTGTTTTCTGGTGGCAATGCCAAAACCGATCAAGAGCTTTACGCTGAAATTCGTGAAATCTACAAAGGTGGCGCTAATGGTTCAATCATTGGTCGCAACACTTTCCAACGTCCAAGAGAAGAAGCGCTAAAAATGTTGGAAAACATCATCCAAATTTATCAAGGTAAGTTCTAGTTCTTGATCTAAAACTATCTATCGATGTCACCCTGATTGTGTGATGGGTGATTCAGGCTTCGGTGCCCAGAATCACCCATCACACAAACTCAGGGTGACATTTTTTTTGTTTTTTTCATGCCGCTTCTTTCAGTAAAAAATCTCTCAGTTTCTTTTCAAAATCACCAAGCCGTTGACGATATTTCTTTCGATTTATTTCCCAAAAAAGTCACTGCCTTAGTTGGTCAAAGCGGTTCGGGAAAATCAGTTACCGCCCTTGCAATTATTGGTTTGGCGCGCAAGGCAAAAGTTTTGGGTGAGGTTATTTTTGCCGAAAAAAATTTACTTAATTTAGACGAAGAAAATCTCTGCAAAATTCGCGGAAAAGAAATTGGTTTTGTTTTTCAAGATCCCAATACTTCGCTAAATCCGCTGCATAAAATCGGCAAACAAATTGCTGAAAGCGTGACAATTCACGACCCAAAAATTGCCAAAATAAATCTCAAAAATCGCGTTTTAGAATTGCTGAAAATGGTTGAGCTTGAGTCTTTTTCTGCAAGGCTTGGTGATTATCCACATCAACTTTCTGGCGGGCAAAAACAACGTGTAATGTTGGCGATTGCGCTGGCTAATAATCCAAAAATTCTCATCGCTGACGAACCAACAACGGCGCTGGATGTCACCATTCAAAATGAAATTTTAAATCTGATTGTGCGTTTAAAAAATGAACTGGGTTTGGCGGTTTTATTCATCACGCATAATCTGCATGTGGTGCGAAAAATTGCTGATGAAATAATTGAGATGAAAGATGGAAAAATTTTACATTCATGCTCGTCATCCTTGATTCGTGTAACGAATCGAGGATCTCGTGAGTTTGGAAAAAATATTCAAGAGATCCTCGGTGCGCCTTTGGCGACCAAGGATGACGAGGTTGTATTGAGTGTAAAAAACCTCTCAGTAACTCACCAAATCACCAAATCTTTTTTCAAAAAAGAAAATCTCTACGCCAATTCTGATTTAAATTTTACTCTAGAATCAGGCCATAATTTAGGAATTATTGGCGAAAGCGGCTCAGGAAAGTCAACTATCGCGCTCGCCTTACTAAACTTAATTCCTCATGTTGGTGAGGTAAGTTTTTTTGGCGCAAAATCTTGGCCAAAAAATAATTTTGAACTGCGTCGCGACATTCAGATTATTTTTCAAGATCCATTCTCCAGCCTTAATCCACGCATGTTGGTTGGCGATATTATCGAAGAAGCGTTGATAATTCATAAAATCGAGAACTCGAAAGAGGCTCGTCATCAGCGAGTTGATGCCATTTTGCAAAAGTTAAAATTTACACCAGAAATCAAAAATCGTTACCCTCACGAACTTTCTGGCGGGCAGCGCCAGCGCGTGGCAATTGCGCGTGCTTTAATTTTAAATCCGAAAATTCTGGTGCTTGATGAGCCGACCTCGGCCCTTGATTTGCTTACTCAAAATGAGATTCTGAAATTGCTTGCCGAAATCCAACTGGACCAAAAAATTTCTTATATTTTAATTTCTCACGATTTGGAAGTGGTGGCGCAAATTGCCGATCACATCATGGTTTTAAAGGCTGGACAAATTGTGGAAATGGCAGAAAAATCACAAATTATTAACTCGCCAAAAGAGTCTTACACCAAAACTCTCGTCTCTCATTTTAAAAATTAATTTATGAAAAAACCGGAATTACTCCTTCCTGCCGGAACGCTCGATCGTTTGAAAACCGCAATTCTTTATGGTGCGGATGCGGTTTATTGCGGAACCCCTGACATGTCGCTTCGAGTTAAGTCGGGCTTTAGTTTGGAAGATGTTGTTGAAGGCATTGAATTTGCTCACGCTCACGGCAAAAAAGTTTATCTCACGCTCAATCTTTTTTCTCACAACAAAGACATCGAGAAACTTCCTGAATTCATCAACACCGTAAAAAAAGTTAAGCCCGATGGTTTGATTATTTCTGATCCTGGTGTTTTTCAATTCGTCAAAGAACACGCGCCGGAGTTGGAGTTGCACATTTCAACCCAAGCCAATGTTTCATCATGGCTGACCGTAGATTTCTGGGAAAAACAAGGTGCTAGTTTAGTGGTGATGGCGCGTGAAGTGAGCTTTGAAGAGCTGGCAGTGATTCGTGAAAAATGTCCAAATATCAAAATCGAAACTTTCATCCACGGTTCACTTTGTATGACATATTCGGGGCGATGCCTGCTTTCGAATTTTCTAGCCGAGCGCGGAGCCAATCAGGGCAGCTGTGCGCACTCTTGCAGATGGGGTTACAAATTAAAAATTAAACTCAAAGACAACACCGAACACGAAATTGAAATCAACGAAACCAACAAAGAAATGTTCGACTTTTTCTTAGAAGAAGAAGTGCGTCCGGGCCAGTTGCTGCCTTTCGAGGAAGATGTTCACGGATCTTACATTTTGAATTCAAAAGATTTGTGTCTGTTGCCGAAACTCGACGAATATATCAAAATGGGGCTAGATTCTTTCAAGGTTGAAGGACGCAACAAAACCGAGTTTTACGCTGGCTCCGTTGCCCGCGTTTACCGCGCCGCCATTGATGATTACATGGCAAATCCAGAAACTTGGAGCGCTGACGATTACATGGATGAAATAAATTCCGTGGCAAATCGTGGCTACACTTTAGCCTTTCACGACGGCCGTCTGACTAACTTGGCGCATGATTATGAAAGCACAGGTTCGACAAGTTTTTACGAATATGCAGGGCGCGTTGTTGAATGGGTGGGAGACGATTTAATCGTTGAAGGCAAGAACCGTATGGATGCGGGTGATGTATTGGAATTTTTGTCACCTTACATGCGTGAGCCAATTTTGCTTCGAATTTACGAGTTCAAAAAAATCAAATTAAACTCGGATGGCAAATATGTTGAGCATGAAATTTCAGATAAATTACATGCCGGTCAAAGGCCGCTATTCAAGATTTCAGCCGCTGATTTTCATTTATTTTCAAATGACAAAATCAAAGAACTTTTGCCAACTCTTTCGCTAATTCGTAAAGAAAAAAGCAACGTCGAGTCTGAAAAATTAAAAGTAGAATCACGCCAACTTTCACACCAATTAGAAGCGGGCGATGTGCGTGAAGAAAAATACGAAAATAAACGCAAAAAATATTTCGCAGCTTTGGAAGTTGGTGACGAACAAACCTCACCAAGAACCCCAAGAATCGGCAAAGACGGCTGCTGTGGCAAAGGTTGCAACGGCTGCTTAATGTTTTGGCATGATGATAAATATGCCAAGGCGAGAGAGATTTTGAAAACTAAAAAAATGGGAGAAATGCTGTAAAATTTCTTCACATTCTTAAAAGTCGTAAATACAGTTTTACAGTAAATACAGCTTTTAACTTTTGAATAAATCTAAAAATTTTATGACTAAACTAACTATTGAGATCCCTGATTCTCTGCACCGCACCGTTAAGTCTTTTGCCTCAGCTCATGGTGAATCGATTAAAGATTTTTTTGTAGATGCGGCAACAGAGAGGCTGAAAAAGCGCTCTAAAGAAAGTCCAAAAACTTCGGCTAAAAAAATCGCGGAGAAAAAAATCGTAAAAAAATCTACAAAATACATTACCGAGAAAGAGGCGGATAAAATGCTGAAACCTTACTTGCTGAGAATGATTAAAAGAATCGAAAGCGGTCAAGAGAAGGGTTACAGTAAGGAAGAATTTTTTAAGAAATTGCGCGAAGAAAAATAAACCAAAACACCACCACAAATGAAAACCAAATATTCCAAACGCTTCTTAAAAGAGGCGAAAATTTTGCGTAAAAAATATCGTAAAATTGATGAGGATCTTTTTGATTTTGTTGAATCTCTTGAGGGAAATAAATCAATTGGATCCTCTAGATTAGAGAATCTAGGCCATCTTCATGTTTACAAGGCTAGGGTGAAAAACACTTCTAATGCTACGGGTAAAAGTGGCGGATTTAGAATTATCTACTATGCGCAAATCACTAAGGAAACTTTCTTTCTTCTAACAATTTATTCTAAATCTCAGAAAACGGATATTTCAAAAAAGGAAATCTTAGCAATTCTGAAAGAGGAAAATTTATCCTAATAACGGTAAAACAAACTCCTAGTCATGCTTCGACAGGCTCAGCATGACTAGGAGTTTGTTTAGGCCTTTATTTAAAAGGCTTAAACCATTTCGAGCAAATCCTCGAAATGGTCGCAGATCAAGAAAAACAATGATTTGTGCAAAGAGCTCTTTGTTAAGAAAAAACTAATTTCAGAAAAATATGCCAAAAAATTCCACAGATCTTTCGCTCGAAATTCTTGAAAAAGTTGATGGTTTTTACTCGAAGTCTTTTGAGAAATTATCCAATTTTTATTCTGAATCTTTTCAGAATTTGATATTGTACATCAGCTGGTTTGGTGCTGTTGCTGGCTTATTGATTTTAGTGGGTTTGCCCTTCTTAATTCAGGAAATACAAAAGAGGTTTTTTAAAGTTGAATCTCAAGAAATAAAAAGATCCTTACATGAAGAATTAACAAAGGAGTTCGAACTAGAGATTAAAAAAATTTCTAAAGAATACAGAGAAAAGGAAATAAAGCTGGAGAAGCAATTGAAGGATCTTGATAATAAAAGAAAAAGAGATGTGACATTGATGGGGGCGAATATTGATGCAATGAGGGCTGATATTGTGCATACACAAAAGCATAAGTTTTCTTGGCAATGCCTAGCAGCGAAGAAATATTTAGAGGTTGAGGGGTTCCTAGAGTTATCTATTTTGCTTGGTTCGATCAAGCTGACATTACAAAGTTTAAAAGAAAAAGATATTCTAGAGAGCAATGATGTGTTCGAAAATTTTATTCGAAAACTAAAGAGCCGCAGTGATGAGTTAAAGGGCGCGTATTTCTCCGAAATACATGATCTGGAAGAAGAATTCAAGAAAGCAAAAGAAAGAAAATAATGAAAAAAAATTTAGTAATCGCAATTGACGGTCCTTCGGCTTCTGGAAAAGGCACTCTGGCAAAAAAATTGGCGGCGCATTTTGGGCTGCCTTATCTTAATACCGGTGCGCTTTATCGCCTTGTGGCGTGGCGGGTGATGGAGCAAAAAATTGAGCCTGGTGAATTTGAAAATCACATTGGCGAGTTGGTGCAAAATATTTCGGAAAGTGATCTTGAGCCGGAAGAATTATTTAGTGAGAAGGTGGGGGCGGTGGCTTCAATTATTGCGAAAAATCCGAAATTGCGTGCGGCGCTTTTTGATTTGCAGCGTGATTTTGTTACAAATGAAAAAGGCGCGGTGCTTGATGGGCGTGATACTACGACAGTAATTGCGCCGGACGCCGACTTTAAATTTTTTGTTACAGCTGATGTTGAAATTCGTGCTCAACGCCGTTTCAATCAGCTACAAACTGATTATGAAGAAATTTTAGCACAGCTAAAAAGACGTGACGAAAATGATTTTGGTCGTGCTGACGCACCGCTGCAAATCGCTAAAGACGCGGTTGTAATTGATAATGGAAATTTATCTATTGAGGAAGGATTTCAGAAAATTTTGGAAATAATTAAGTAATTACCGTGGAGACTGGACCCCGTCGTAAAGACGGGGTGACACGGAGTGCGCGTGGCACAAACTCTATCTTGAGATCTTTGTCACCCCGTCTTTACGACGGGGTCCAGTCAAAGCACTCGAACTTTTGGCTAAAAAATAATTTTAAAAAAATGCAAAACTTACAAAAAATATCTCGTTGTTTAATTTCAGTTTCAGACAAAAGCGGCATCGTTGAGCTGGCGCAAAACTTGGTGGCACGCGGCGTTGAAATAATTTCAACGGGTGGCACTTGCAAACTTTTGGCTGAGAAAAAAATTCCAGTAAAAGACATTTCTGAATTCACCGGTTTTCCTGAAATGATGGATGGTCGGGTTAAAACTTTGCATCCGAAAGTGCACGGCGCGCTTTTGGCGGTGCTGGATAATCCGGAGCATGTTGCAGCGGCAAAGGCTCACGATATTGAGTCGATCGACCTGTTAATTATTAATCTTTATCCATTTGTTGAAACGGTTGCCAAAACCACTGACGAAGAAGAAATCATCGAAAATATCGATATTGGCGGGCCGGCGATGGTGCGTTCGGCTTCGAAAAATTTTGCTTACAAAACAGTCATTACTGACGCGTCGCAATATCAAAATTTGATTGCGGAGATGGAAAAAAATTCTAACGCAACATCGTTTGAATTTAGAAAGAGCATGGCGGCGCAGGCTTTCAAAAATATTGCTGATTACGATTTGGCAATTTCTTGCTGGTTTAACCAAAGCGATTTTTCGCTGCGTGGAAATTTGAAACAAGAACTACGCTACGGCGAAAATTCACACCAAAAAGCGGCAGTGTTTTCAACTTCAAATTCAGGAATCGTCAACGCCAAGCAACTTCAAGGCAAAGAGCTTAGCTACAATAATTTAAACGATTCGGATGCGGCTTATAATTTGGTTTTAGAATTTCAAAAACCGGCTTGTGCGATTATTAAACACGCTAATCCGTGTGGAACTGTGATTGGTGGTACATTGCTTGAAGCTTACACAAGAGCGCTTTCATCTGATCCAAAATCAGCTTTTGGCGGCATTGTTGCGTTGAATGGAAAAATTGATGAAGCCTTAGCTACTGAGCTTTCAAAAATGTTTTTTGAAGTAATTATCGCTCGTGAAATTGATGAAAAAGCCTTGGCAATTTTGGCGGAGAAAAAAAATCTGCGTGTGCTTATTGCAGACTTTAAAACATCAGCTGAAATCCAAGTAAAATCAATCTCTGGCGGGTTTTTGATTCAAGAATTAGATCGCAAAAATATCACTCAAAAAGATCTGAAATTAGTCACCACAAAAGCGGCTAATGAAACTGAAATTGAGCAATTAATTTTTGCCATGAATGTCTGCAAACATGTGAAATCAAACGCGATTATTGTGGTGCAAGATTTTCAAACAGTTGGCATTGGTGCCGGTCAAATGAGTCGTGTTGATTCGTGCGAAATTGCCTGCAAAAAAGCCTCAGAATTTTTTGATGGTGAAAAAAATGTTAACAAAGCGAGTGGCGGATTTTTAGCTTCTGACGCCTTTTTTCCTTTTGCTGATAATATCGAAATTGCCGCATCTTTTGGCATTAAAGCAATTATCGCTCCCGGTGGATCAATGCGTGATGAAGAAGTAATTGCTAAGGCTAATGAAAAAGGAATCGCACTTTATTTCGTCGAAACGCGTCACTTTAAGCACTAAATAAAACTGAAAAAATTGTGAAAGGTAAAACCAATCCGACTGCCGCAGAAATTCAAGAAATTGCTCAAAAGGCGCGGCTGTCAGCAAATCCGTCGCAATATTTGGATCAATATTTAGCAACGCTAGGCAGTGCCGATCCTTTGTTGGTAAATCAGATTGTAGCAATAAAGGCAGAAATTGAAGCCGAGGCAGCTGCTAGTAAAAAACTAGTTCTAATGAATGAAATTGCGCAATGGCAACAAGCGGTAACTAATAATCTGCATCAGGTTTTAAAAACTGGTGGAGTTGAGGTTTGCGATACTCGCGGTTATCTGATTAAAAATCCGGCATCGATTAAAATTGAGATGGGTAAGGAGAGAGAGATTAGTAGTATTAGGTGGAAAGAAGAGAAGGGCTCTGCGATTTTAATAAATGCGATTGGCGAGTTATGCAATATTTACGACAGATTTAAAGCGTTGGGAGTGAAGGTTAAAAAAGAAAAATTCGAGCTTAAAAAAGATGGTAAAGCATCGGGCGCTTTTTTACATTTTTTTGCCATGGAAGTGCCAAAAGGCTACAGAGGAAATCGTGATCCTTTAACTATGACTCCTGAGCAAATTGAAGAATTTACCGCTGCTTTAAAAATCACTCAAGAGCGTGAAATTGTTGGAGAAAGTTTGGGTAATGGAACTTTTCAAGAGTGGCAAGAAATGGTTGAGATGAAAAATAAAACAGCGGCGGAATTTGCCACGCAATGTAACACACCGGCTAAGGCGGTTAATCCTTCTACAAGCACTTCGGCATTTACTCAAGAGCAGTTAGCTGAAATGATGAAAACAAGTTTCCTGCCAAAGTCGCCAACAGCTATCGTTCGTTAATTAATCGCAGCATTTTTTGGTGCAGTTCACGATTGGCGCTGGCGAGTAATTTAACACCAGATTTCAATTCTAAATCGTCACCATTCCAATCAGAAACCACGCCGCCAGCCATTTCAATAATTGGAATTAGCGCGGCGTAATCATAAACTTTAAGTCCCGGATCAAGCACAATATCAACAAATCCTGAAGCAAGTGAGGCGTAAGAATAGCAATCGCCGCCGTAAATTATGCCGCCGATTTTTTGATATTTAGTGGCAGCAGAAATTCTTTTTAAAATTTCTTCATCTTCATTTTGAAAATAAAAAGATGAGCTTGAGCACATCACGGCGTTCGAAATTTCAGTGCAATTTCTGGTCTGAATTTTATTGCCGTTAAACCAAGAGCCTTGGCCTAAAACGCCAAGCCAACGCTCACTGGTGATTGGTTGATTCATGATTCCCAAAATCGTTTTTCCTTTGTAGGTAAGTGCAATTAGTGTGCCGAAAATCGGGCGGCCGATGATGAAAGATGAGGTGCCGTCAATTGGATCGAGAATCCAAATAAAATCTGCATCAATATTTTTATCAGCAAATTCTTCACCGATAATTCCGTGACTTGGATATTTCTTTTCGATCTCAACTCGAATAATTCTTTCAATTTCGCGATCAGCAATTGTCACAGGTGAATCATCACCTTTAGCGACTTCGCCGTTGGAGCTGCGGAAATATTTTTTGGCGATTTCTGCTGAAATATCAGCAAGGTGATTGGCAAAATTAACAATTTCTGGCGTGATCATTTTTTAAGTTTTTTTAAGTGGAAGTTAAGCGCTGCCTTTTTAAATTCTTTTACATCCCTCAACTTTTCAAATCATTTATGAAAGAACGTATTGCTATTATCGCCGGATTCAGATCGCCAATGGGTAAAGCTGGTGGGTCTTTAAAAAACCTGACGGCTCATGATTTGGGCGCGCGCATTGTTAAAGAAGTTTTAATCAGATCAAAAGTTGATCCAAAACAAATTGATGAAGTAATTATTGGTAACGTGGCGCAACCAGGTGAAGCGGCAAATATCGCGCGTGTAATTGCACTTAAAGCGGGCATTCCAGAAAGCGTTCCGGCTTTCACCGTGCACAGAAATTGTGCTTCGGGAATGGAAGCGATGACTTCCGCTGCGTCAAAAATTTTAAATGGTGAAGCTGAAATTATTTTGGCGGGTGGCGTAGAATCGATGAGCAACATTCCGCTGATGTTTGGCAAAAAAATGACGGCTCTTTTTGCTAATTTGATGAAAGCAAAAACTTTGCAGCAAAAAATTTCGACGATTTTAACTTTTAGACCTCATTTCCTCACTCCAGTTGTGGGGCTAGTTCAAGGGCTTACCGATCCAATTTCTGGATTAATCATGGGCTGCACTGCAGAAAATGTGGCGAAAGATTTTGCGATTACGCGCGAGGAGCAAGACGAATTTTCTTTGCGCTCGCACCAAAAAGCTGAACGCGCAATTGCTAGCGGAATTTTTAAAGAAGAGATCATTCCAGTGTTTAATAACGACGAAAAAAATTCTTTAATGATTGGGGAAGACGAAGGCGTGCGTAAGGGTCAAACTCTGGAAGCTTTAGCAAAAATGAAGCCATATTTTGAAAAAGACACCGGAACTGTCACGGTTGCAAATTCTTCGCAAGTAACTGATGGTGCGGCTTTTGCAGTTTTAATGCGCGAATCAAAAGCTAAAGAAATGGGCTTAGAAGTTTTAGGTTACATTCGCGAATTTGCTTACGCTGGTTTGGATCCTTCGCGCATGGGTTTGGGTCCAGTTTTTGCGGCAAAAAAACTTTTTGAAAAAACTGGTTTAGGCGTGAAAGATATTGATTTGTTTGAAATTAACGAAGCCTTTGCAGCGCAAGTAATTGGCTGTCAGAGAGCATTTGCGTCAAACGAATTTGCTCAAAAGTACCTTGGTTTAGACAAGGCTTTGGGTGAAATTAATCCTGAAATTCTCAACGTGAATGGCGGTGGTGTTGCGCTTGGTCATCCAGTTGGAATGTCGGGTGCAAGAATTGTAATTCACGCACTTCGAGAACTAAAAAGACGCGGCAAAAATCGTGGTTTTGCAGCGCTTTGCATTGGTGGCGGACAGGGTGGTGCGGTTATTGTGGAAGTGAACTAACCCGCTTTCGCTAAAGCTACAGCGCGGCAGGCCCGCTTATTTTTTAACTTAATTTAAATCAAAACTATGAACTTAGAAAAAATTGCGATTGGAAAGAATGCTCCTCATGAAGTGAATGTTGTCATTGAAGTTCCGATGAATGCTGATCCGGTGAAATATGAAATGGATAAGGAAAGCGGGGCGATTTTTGTTGATCGTTTCATTGCTACGCCAATGCATTATCCGTGCAATTACGGTTTTGTGCCTAACACTTTGTCGGATGATGGCGACCCTTGTGACGTTTTAGTTGTGTCGGATTTTCCAGTAGTTCCTGGCGCCGTAATTTCGGTAAAACCGGTTGGTGTTTTGATCATGGAAGATGAAAAAGGCATGGACGAAAAAATCATCGCAGTGCCTGCCAAAAAGCTAAATTCACAGTTTGAAGCGGTAGAATCTTACAAAGAATTGCCAGAAAATTTGATCAATAAAATCAAACATTTCTTCGAACATTACAAAGATTTGGAAAAAGGAAAATGGGTGAAAGTTACTGGTTTTGAAGATGCTGCTAAAGCTCGTCAATTAATCGAAGAAGGAATTGCCCGCGCTAAAAAATAGTTTTTTAAAAAAACTTGAGACGAAAAAAAAGAGGAGTCCCAAAAGGGCTCCTCTTTTTTTATCCCGTAGGTCTCTTTGACTTACGGGATGGGGTTCCCCACAAAGCGGGGCGCGACTTGTGTCGCGTTTCAAATTTGTTTAATTAACGTAGCGCACAATCACAATTCCTGATCCGCCAGCAGCACCAGTATTTTGACAGCCGTAAGGTGCGCCTCCACCTCCACCTCCGGTATTGGCAGTTCCTGCAACTGCAGAAGGTCCGCTGCAAGATCCAGCACCCCGTCCACCACCGCCACTTGAGACATTTTCATTTCCTTCAGAGCCCACAGATTGGCGTCCGCCACCACCACCGCCGCCGTAGTAAGTGTTGGTTCCAGATATTGAGTAAGAAATTCCGATGCCGCCCCTGCCGCTAGTAGATCCAATGCCAACAGCTCCGGCGCCGCCACCGCCACCGCAAACGTTGTTAGCGGCCGCTCCTCCGGCAAATCCTTGCCCACTGGTGGCTGCACCTCCTGCGCCGCCTGTGCAGGCTCCTCCTCCTCCCGAACCACCCGCAGCACCATTATTGCTATTATATCTGCCGCCAAAGCCGCCGCCGGTTGCGGTGAGTGAGCCGAAAACAGAATTGCTGCCGTTAGTGGCAAGTACGCTGTTGGTGCCGACACCCGCAACTCCACCAGCTCCAACTGTTACGCCGGTATTGCCACTAGCAACTGAAAAGCCGCTTTGATATTTAACCCCGCCACCACCGCCGCCACCAGCAGCGTCGCCACCACCGCCACCACCACCTGCAACCACTAGAACATCAGCGGTTCTGGCGCTTGGACAATTGAGGTTGAAAGATCCAACTGAAGTAAATTTGTGAATTGTTGAACCAGCAACCGAACTAGTGTCAACCGTGCCACCAGTGCAAGGAGCGGCGCTGACAACACAAACGCCACCCGACATTGCGTAGCCACTGGCGCAAGTGCAAGCGCCAGTTGGAGATAAAGTGCCATTGTTACAAGTGTAAGTAACCGATCCGGTGTAGCCTGTGGCTCCACAAGTTAAGCTTCCTGAGGCGAGATGGGCAACTGTTGCTGGCGTTGTAACTCCGGTAACCGAGACATTACAAGAAGCACCGAGAACGCAAGTGCTGCCTGAGGCAACGTAGCCGCTAGCGCAGCCACAAGTTCCGGTGTAGCTTGGAGTGCCGTTGCTGCAACTGTAAGCAACTGTTCCGCTGTAGCCTGAGGAGTCGCAAGTGATGCTGCCGGATGATCCGCTAGATACTGAGCTGGCGTTGCTTGAGCCGGTAATTCCTAAAGTGCAGGGAATTGCTGAAGTGCAGCTTCCCGTCACACTCGCAGTGCCGCTAATGCAGGTGTAGCTCACGCTTCCCGAATAGTTGGTTTGGTTACAAGAAATTGAAGTTGAAGATGAGGTGGCAGAAACTGTAGCGCTAATTCCAGCTTGGCTGATATTGCAAGTTGCAGAAGCTAAATCACATCCCGATTCGGTAATTGTGTAGCCAATGCATGAGCCGCTTGGAGCTGAAGCTCTGTTGATTGAACGAGTCCATTTTTTACCAGCGTAATCTTCAATTGGCTGTCTTTCTTCGGGCTTTAAAGCGCGAGCGTAAATGGCGATTTCACCAATTTCTCCGGTATAGCCTTTGCCAATTGCAAGCGAAGTAATGCCAGAAAGGTGAGCCGTTTTAGTTGCGTCCTGCGCTGCTAAAATACCATTGATGTAAGTTGAGTTTCCCGCCGTTGAGCTGTGAACAAATGTGAATTGACGTGGCTTGTCGGTTGAAGAGGAGTAAGAACTAACCGAT
>CAIRMX010000009.1 GCA_903879805.1 uncultured Alphaproteobacteria bacterium
AGGGAGAAAGAACAGAAAAATTCCAATAACTTACGATAAAACGCTCTACAAACTCAGAAGAAAAATCGAAATCTTCTTTGGAAAACTTAAGGAAAATAAACGACTAGCCATGAGGTATGATAAATCAGATCAGTCATTCATTAGCTTTATTGCTCTAGCAGCGGTGAAGATTTTATTAAAATTAATAATTAGCTAACAGTGTCTATATAAAATTCTGGAATCTGTGCCAAAGTGGCGATGTAAAATGAAAAGTACCCTGCGCCAAATGTTGTTGGGATCGCAATAGCTGAAGCTCGATTTTGCTTTAGGGTGTGGAGGAATCTGCGCTCTTTTAGGGAACCCGCGAAATTTGCAGAGAATCTGTCTGGCTTACCCTCAATAACGGCAAGCTGTACATGGTCTTGAGGCGCGCCTCCTAACTCTAGATCAATATTCTCAGGATTTATATCGGCGTATCGTCTCACTTAGTGCATCCTCCGATTTTTAGAAAAGAAAAATTCCAACTGTTAGGTCGCCATCATCCAGCTTGTTCTCACAAGAAAAATTTGCCGATTCTTTTGCTTCATCAATTGAGGCGGCGCGGCTGATTGAGTCAGCCAAAACTTGTTCTTTGATATAATTTTCAAAGATTTGCGCGGCTTCCAAAATTCTTGGATTACTTGAGAAAATTTTTAAAGAAATGTGATCAGAAATTTTCAAATCAGCATCTTTGCGGTTTTGCTGAACAGCGCGAACGATATCGCGAGCAATGCCTTCATCTTCTAAATCTTTGGTAACTTCGATATCAAGTTGAACCAAGTAATCATTGGTTGAAAGGGCTGCGATGGCGAATTTCTTTTCGTCATTATTTTTGGTCGCAAGTTTCAATTCGAAATCGTCTCCTTCCAAAACTACGCCGGCGATTTCAATTTCTTTTTCGGAGATTTTTTTCCAGTCACCAGATTTTGCAGCGCCCGTAATTTCTTTAATTTTTGCACCAAATTTGGCGCCGATTTTTTTGAAATTTATCTGCAATTTCAACTCAGCTAATTCAGAAATTTCTTCCTTAATCTCGATTGATTTTACGTTAACTTCTTCGGCGATGATTTCGGAAAAAGGCAAAATGCGCGCGGCGTTTTTGCCAATTACGATTAGTTTATTTAGAGGCAAACGAACGCGGAGATTTTTATTATCGCGGATTGACAGGGCAACGGAGCAGAGGTTTCTTACCAGATCCATGTCGGCGACTAGTTCTTTTTCGTCAGGCAAAAAAGATAGTTCTGGGAAGTCTTGCAGGTGGATGGAATTTTTGCGATTGATCACGTTGTTTGGAAATTAATTTTGGAAATTGATTGTGGAGACTGGACCCCGCAGTAAATGCGGGGTGACAAACTTTAGTTTAAGTTTCATCTCACTTCTCTCTCGGTGTCACCCCGCATTTACTGCGGGGTCCAGTGCGCGGATGAGGACTGGCTTTGAAAAATCAGTTTTAAACCAACTCCCCAATCACAAAAACTTCTTCACCAGCTTTTGCTAAAACATTTTTCACTTCATCAACGTCAGATTTTTCAACCACCAAAACCATGCCAATGCCGCAATTGAAAGTGCGGTGCATTTCTTCGTCGGTGACGTTTCCAAGCTTTTGCAAATAATCAAAAATTTCTGGGCGAGTCCAAGATTTGTAATCAATTTTTGGCGTAACATTTTTCGACAAAACGCGTGGCAGATTTTCGGTTAACCCGCCGCCGGTAATGTGCGACAAGGCTTTTACTTTTCCGGTTTTAAGTGCTTCTAAGCAAGATTTTACGTAGATTTTTGTTGGAGTTAGCAAAGCTTCGCCAACAGTTTTTTCGTCGGAAAATTTGTCAGAAAATTTCACAGAATTTTGTGACAAAATGTAGCGCGCTAGCGAGTAACCATTTGAGTGAACGCCGCTTGATTTAAGTCCGATTAGAACATCGCCCGCTTTAGTTTCTCTTGGCAAAATTTGATCGCGCTCAACGGCTCCAACGGCAAATCCCGCTAAATCATAATCTCCCGCTTGATACATGCCGGGCATTTCGGCAGTTTCACCGCCGATTAAAGCACAGCCCGCTTGCTTGCAACCATCGGCAATGCCTTTGATAACTTGAGTTGCAACTTCAACTTCAAGCTTAGAACAAGCAAAATAATCCAAAAAGAAAAGTGGCTCGGCGCCTTGAACCACAAGGTCGTTTACCGACATTGCAACTAAATCAATTCCAATCGTGTCATGTTTTCCAACTTCGATTGCGACTTTTAATTTTGTGCCAACGCCGTCAGTTGAAGAAACCAAAACCGGATCACGGAAGTTGCATTTTTTCAAATCAAAAAGCGCGCCGAAGCCGCCCAAATCAGAGTCTGCCCCGATACGTTTAGTTGCTTTTGCGAATGGTTTAATTCGATTAATTAATTCGTTTCCAGCATCGATATCGACACCAGCTTGTTTGTAATTTAGGGACATTTTTCTTGCGATTTAAGAAGGGGGCGCAAAGCTTGATAAATATGGCTCCACGAGATGTTTAATTCTTTTTGTTCAATTCCAAATGTCGAGAATTTTTTTACTTTTATTCAGCGTTTTTGTCGCTTTTTCTAATTTTTCTTTTGCGGCTGATAGCAGCATTTATTCGGTGGCAAATGTTGCAGTTAGCGTTTCAGGCAAATCACCCACTGACGCGAGAAATCTAGCGGTTGCAAACGCCAGACGCGATGCTTTTTTGATTTTGCTGACTCGCCTCGACATGAATATCAACGTTGCCGATAATGTCAGTAATGACGAGATTTCCGACATGGTGCGTTCAGAACAAACCGACGGCGAGAAAGTTGCGGGCAGCAGCTATTCGGCAACTTTTAACATTTTATTCGCTAAGGATTTTGTTGATCACATTTTGTCGCAAAAAAAATCAACGCAAGTTGCCGAAGTTCCGGCAAAAATCGAAGAATCTTATTTGTTAATTCCGGTGAAAATGGTGAAGAAGCAGCCAATTGTTTGGGAAGAGAGCAATGATTGGAGAAAAGCGGTGGTGAAAAGTTTGGGCAAAAAAAATCTCGCCAAGAAATTTGTCATTCCTGATGCCGACCTAAATAATTTGTCACTTTTAGGTCGCGACAATGTTGCGATCGCGGGCTATGCCGAATTGGAAACCATGATTACCAGATATGGAAATGCAGCGGCTTACACCTTGTTTTTCACTTATGACGATATCGAAAATAAGGTGAATATCAATGTTTACTACATCCGCAAAATGCAGCGTAAACAATTTAAATTGAGCTTCATTAATGTTGATCGCCTGAGCTTTGAGGCCTTGATTGATAAGGTTGCAGATAAGGTGGTTGATTATTTGAACTCGCCACAAATTAGCGAAAATAAAATCATTACTTCCAACATTGTTCGCATTCAAATTCCCATCACCAGCTTGAATGGTTGGCTGGCGACAAAAAACAAAATCGAAACTAGCAATTTGGTTAATCAATTAAACATCGAATCGATCTCGCGGGATTGGGCTCTTATCTCGGTGAATTATCTAAACAACGATGTCGATATTTCTGAGGCGTTTCTAGGAATTGGCATTTTGCTCAATAAAAAATCGGAAAATCTCTACACAATCTTTACCGCAAATTAACATGAGAACCAAAGATAAAGTGATCTCGATGATTGTAATTTTATCAGCGTTTTTTTGGCTGATTTATTTGGTGAAATCGGTTTTAACTCCCTTCATTTTTTCACTGATTATTGCTTATTTTCTTGATCCTTTGGTTGGCCGTCTTTGCGCCAAATGCAAGCTGTCGCGCGCCGCGGCAACCTCGCTGATTCTGGGATTATTTTTGATTACTTTGGTTGGTCTTTGCGCGCTTTTATTGCCGATAATTTACGAACAATTTTTGTCTTTAATCGAGGCGCTTCCGGTATATTTCCAAACCTTGGTTAATGATTTCTATCCAAAGATTGCCGGCACTCTCAACAAGGCAGGATTTCAACTTGATGACAATTTTTCACATCTAATTGCTAACGAACAAATGACGACAAAATTTGTCGATTTGTCACAAAATATTTTCAATAATGCTCTGAGCTCTTCAGCGTTTCTAATCAATATTTTATCACTGATTTTTATCACGCCGATTTTGGTTTTTTACCTGCTAAAAGATTGGGATATTTTGGTTGATAAAATTGGCAATTATTTGCCACGTTCGGTTTCTTCTTCGGTTAGAAAAATTGCTGTCGATATCGACAAAACCTTGTCGGGATACGTTCGCGGCCAGTTTAATGTTTGCATAATTTTAGGAATTATTTACTCAAGTTTGCTAAGCTTCACCGGACTTAATTTCGGCTTTTTAATCGGCTTTTTAACCGGACTTTTCTCTTTCATCCCTTACGTCGGAATGCTCTCGGGCGTGACTGCAGCAATTGCCGTGGCGCTATTTCAATGGGGTTTTGATACTGGTCACATCAGTGCCGTTTCGCTGGTTTTCATCTTCGGACAAATTGTTGAATCAAACTTTCTAACCCCAAAATTAATCGGCGCCAAAATTGGTCTTCATCCGGTTTGGTTGATTTTTGGTTTGTTTATTTTCGGTGCGCTATTTGGCTTTATCGGAGTTTTAGTAGCAGTTCCCCTCACCGCAATTTGCGGCGTTATCATCAAGCATTTTGCTTTAGAATATAAAAAGAAATTCACCTAAATGTTTGATAAGAAACACATTGAGTTTGACGATTTTATCGATCCGGATGTTGAAATTGAAACCGGCGTCACCATCGATCCCAAAGCTAAGCTGGTGAATTTTGCTAAAATAAAAGTGGTGGCGATTGACCCGAGAATCCACAAAGAAATTGATGAATCGATGAAGCGGATTGAGAAAAATTTGCAGAAGTTAAAGGCGCTGGTGCGGGAGTAATATTTGAAGTAAGTTCTGCGCTGACTGGACCCCGTCGTAAAGACGGGGTGACACGAAGTGCGCGTAGCACAAACTTATCTTTGGTGTGTTACACGCACTTCGTGTCACCCCGCATTTACTGCGGGGTCCAGTCTCCGCGCTTCTAAAGCTAAAGTTCAAAATACAA
>CAIRMX010000010.1 GCA_903879805.1 uncultured Alphaproteobacteria bacterium
AAATGGCTCGAGATTAAAAAAAACTTTAGAGGGGATAATTCTGGATGAGTTTATTTTAATATCTTTAGACTGACATCCTTCCAAAAATAGCATTGGCTTTAGACTTCCGGCCGCTACTACAACATCAATTTCATCTCCTTGATTTAAACTTTGAAACAAAGGCTCGTACAACCGATCACCTTCTAAATCTTGTGGCGTATGGTGAAGTAAAAAATAATCCCCGCTTGTTCTATTTTTTATCAGAACAACGCTGCAACCATTTACTTTCGGAGCCGCAAGTATTGTGGAACTACTACGATTTTCTGGCGCAATTGTGCTACCACCTCCTATTTCATGTGGCTCTTTGGCTTTTTCCAAGGCCTCCAAATAACTTTGTGAGACTCTACTATTCAACAAGGGACTTCGATTATTTACCCCCCCCCCTCACCAAAAGACATCGTTCCATTGTGGTTTTCTAAAACAAAAGAAGTGTGGGCAAGTGCGCCAGCATAAAATGTTTTTCCCCGATTGTCGAACTCTACTGTCATAAAAACTTCTTGTTAAAAATTTATATCTTTAAACCTGTGATTGTGCCTTTAGTGAAAAAGCTGCATCACATCATTAAAGGTGGTAAGCGCCATTAGCGCCAAAACCAAACTCAAGCCCACTTGAAACGCGATATTTTGCACCTTTTGCGACAAAGGTTTGCCGCGGATTGATTCAATAACGTAAAAGAATAAATGCCCGCCATCAAGCACCGGCACTGGCAACAAATTCATCACGCCGAGATTTAGCGAGATCATCGCCACAAACCAAATCACCGCATCAACACCCATATCAACGGTTTTGCCAGAATATTGCGCAATTTTAATTGGCCCGCCCAACTCTTTCACCGAGCGCTTGCCGGTGATTAATTCACCCAAAGCTTTGAAAATTGCCTTAGTGGTTTTGTAGGTTTGGATATTGGCTTCAACCAAACTTTGGCCGAGATTTAACTTTTTGTTAATTACTTCCGACGCGCTAACACCAAGGGTTCCCATCTTTACATCATCACCAAAAAAATCTTTGCGGATTTGATTTCTTGGCGTGATTTTCATTTCAAAAACTTGTTCACCGCGACCAATTTTGAAAAGCAATTCTTTGTCAGCCGAATCTAAAACCACCAAACGCATATCTTCAAAATCAACAACTTCGCGCGAATCAATCGCTAAAATTTTATCGCCTTTTTGTAGTCCCGCATCAAGGGCGGCGCTTTCTGGCAGCACTTGGTCAACTATTGGCAAAACGGTGTTAAGACCATTTTTTTGCAGCAAAAAAGTAAAAATCAAAATCGTTAACAAGAAGTTGGCAACAGGCCCCGCCACAACAATCGCAATTCTTTGCCAAACGTTTTTTCCTAAAAAAGATTTTTTCTTGTCAGCTTTCGACATCTTGGCCATCGCCTTAGAATCAGGCATGGAAGCACCATTGCGATCGCCAAACATTTTGACGTAGCCACCAAATGGCAGTAAACATAATTTCCAACGCGTGCCTTTTTTATCAAGGCACGACCAGAGTTGGTAACCAAAACCGAGTGAGAATTCTTCAACCTTAACGCCACACCAACGCGCCACAATGAAATGGCCAAATTCGTGGATGAAGACGATGGCTGAAATGATAAAAACGAAAGAAAGAAAATTGTGTAAGATGAGTTGAGTAATCGCCATTGTTGAGTCTAGAGAGATTGTTATTTTTGAAATGAAGGAGAGTTTTTAAGATGGGTGTGGTGGTGGAAAAGGCAAGATTCAAACTGGTTTTAACCTTGTCATAAAAATTCATTGTCATGCTGAGCCTGTCGAAGCATGATTCTGGTCTCGGTGCCTAGAATCATGCTTCGACAGGCTCAGCATGACATCGCACTAAAACATCCGATTACTAATCACCCCACGCACCACGCCTTCAACGCGAAAATCTTCCGCCGCTAAAAACGGCTCAAACTCGCTATTTAGCGACACCAAAATCACCCGATCTTTTTTGCTCTGCTGCTTAATTTTTTTAATCAAAACCTGCTCGTCATTAACGCACAAAACCGTCACGCCATTTTCAGCTTTGTTGGTTTTTTCAATAATCACAAAATCGCCAGCGCTGATTTTTGGCAGCATTGAATCACCTTTAGCCTTCACCAAAAAAGCCTTGTCGGAAGCAAAACTTAAAAATTTTGTCGAGATTGGCACGCGATCAATCGGATTGCCATCAAGCACCGAACCTTCCGGCCCGCAGGTCGCAAGACCGTATAAATTTAGGTAAGCAATTTCTTTGTCGGGGCGTTTTAAAATTTGGTAATCGCGCGAATTATTTGGGTTCTTTTTTAAGTAACCTTTTTTCTCGAGCTGCGCCATGTGATGCACCACAACGCTGGTTGACGAAGCATTGATTAACTCTTGCAACTCGCGAACTGTCAGCGGCTCCTCAGAGTTTTTCGAAAGTATTTCAATTAATTTTGTTTGGGCGGGATGCAGACGTTTTTCAGGCATTTGAAAATTGTGCTTGTGTTAATATTTTTTCTGTTCTAGTTTTTCTAGAACATCACGAATAAATCTATTAACTCTGGTTGAGAATTTAAAGTCAAACTTTTTAACCAGAGTTAGTTCGTCTCCTAGGAGACGGGGTTCTCCGCGAACGCGGGGCGCGACTCGTGTCGCGTTATCCCAACGGGATAAAAACATTTTTAATCGCAAAAAATTATTTTATGAACACGCAAGAAACCTTGACCAAAGCCATGTTAAACAAACAACCAATCTCATTTCAATATTCTCGCCTTGGCAGAATTCAAGGCGCCGAAATCGCCAATGCTCACGTGATTTTTATTTCGAACAAGCTGGGTAAAAAAACTGTAACAACTGACGTTTCATTTGAAAAAAGCGGTGTTGCTGGCTGGAAACATTTTGACATTAGCAGCATGTCTAATGTGCGGATTTTAGCTGGAGAAGAAATGTTGGCGGTGAATTAGTAAGACCACACTATCTCGTCAGATTCGGCATCATTGCGGGATGCAACTGATTGGTAAGTGGTTGAATTATTGTACTAGGATTTTGAGCCTCTACCTCATCTTCAAAACCTCGCATCACTTCTGAAATCAGAAGCGCTGCCGCAAAAATATTAGACACGGCAAAGGCAATGGAGATTACAATGCCGGAATTGTCACTTTCTTGCTCTAGTAATTCTTCTGTATTTGCGGTGTCAATTCTGCGACTTCTTAAATTTGCTGTAACTGGCGTGGGCCGCAAAACTAAAACCGACTCACTTTTTGCACCTTCCACAAGATTCCCAGCAAGAGCCGAAATTGGTGTCGCTTCACTTACTCTAGAATTTACAGCTGTGGCAACCCAAGCAGCGGTAACAATTTTTTTTACTCCAACCATTTTACACCTCTTTGAAATCGATTTTTCATTTGCGTAAATTAGCTGTAAGCCCTTGTTACACTGACCACGCACTACCGCTTAAGAAAGCAGATTCTACACAGTTAACCTGACCTGCCGCCTTTGCAACAAGCCTGCAAAATCTTTCCCGATGCTGGAATTGACGCTGGAAACTTCCTTGCACTTGATTGACAATACTCTTTGCCATTCTACACCTCAAAATTCATTTCCCTTCCGCAAATTTCCTCATTTAAATGAAAAAATTCTTACGTCGCCGCACCAAGCATGGCGCCTTTTCTCTCCTTGAAGTCTCGGTCGTTTTAATAATTGTCGGAATTTTTACTGCCGGTATTTTTATTGCTGACGGAATGATTAAAAAATTTCGCATTACCGCCGCGCAATCTTTAACCAAATCTTCACCCATCGCGGGCATTAACGATTCGGCGCTTTGGCTGGAAAGCAGTTTGGACACAGCCTTTAGCAACTCAGAAGCCGAAACCGGCACCGCGCTAAGCGGTTGGTAAGACTCGCGCAATTCAGTTAATAAAGTTTTAGTCACCGCCGTGGGCACTGGCCCCGTTTACTCCAACACCATTAACAATATTCACGCTGTCAAGTTTAGCGGCAGCACCAGCAATTATTTGCAAATTGCTGACGCCAGCTTTCTCAACAAAGGTGACTACACGATTTTGATTTTAGAAAAAAGACTAGCCTCCGGCGGCAGTAATTATTTTTTAGGCAGCACCAGCACCAATCTTAACGACAAACTACTTTTAGGCTACAGCGCCGACGCTACAGTGATCCACGCCCAAGGCACTAACTATTACAGCAACTCAGCCTCCACCAGCAGCTACTCCAACTCCTCTGGCAAAGCGCGACTGTTTGCTTTTGTGCAAGATTCCACCTTAGGCAAAAAAACTTACATTAATGGCGTGCTTGCAGCGCAAAGCTCAGACACCGCGCAAATTTCGGGCCTCACCAATTTAGAAATCGGCAAAGGCTACACTGGCGAGATTGGCGAAATCGCAATCTTCACCCGCGCCCTAAAAGATGACGAAAGGCAAGCCATTGAAGATTATTACGGTAAAAAATGGACGGTAAAAATTGCTCGCGATTCCGTTGCAGCTTCTGGCGGATCTTGCGTGGGCTACGTAGTAACTGAAAGCGGCTGCGACATGTCGCTAGCCAGCTGCTCAATTTCACAAACCGGAATTTCAACAACAGTTTCACCAACCTCCAGCTCAACTTCACTTTCTTGCAACGGCACCCATTACACCGGATCATTAACCTACACCTGCATTAATGGCAGTGCGAGCGTTTCAGGATCTTGCGTTTGCAGCACCGGCTACACTACGCCAAAATTGTACTGGCTGCGCCACTAATTACGTTTCCGACGGCAATGGCGGTTGCCAACTTGCAGTTGGCTGCACTATTTCGGCAACGGGAATCACCACCACCAACGTTGCTCACAATGCCAGCAGCAGCATCACTTGCAATTCAGGCTACAGCGGCAGCATTTCTTACAATTGTAACAATGGCAGCCCAAATCTCAGCGGCACTTGCACTCCAACTTGCAGCACTGGCTCAACAATTGGAATTACCACCCAAAACGTTAATCCCGGCACGGGCACGCTTAATTGCAACGCCTCTAACTTTAACACCTCAGACTCAATTACTTATTCTTGCTCAAGCGGCACCTTCTCGGTAACAGGCGGCACAGCGTGCGACACTTGCGCTGGCGGCTACAGTTATTCTAGCGGCACTTGTCAGGTTTCAGCGGGCACCAGTTCGGGATGTCAATCTGTTAACGAAGGGGGCTCACTCACCCTAACCGCCCCGGCCGGAAAAACTTGGCAGACCGTCAACTTTGCTAGTTACGGCACCGCCAACTCTTGCGTTCAAGGCAGCTGCCACGCTTCTAACAGCGTTTCAATCGTCACCACAGCTTGCTTTGGGCAATCAACTTGCACCATTGGTGCTAACAACACCGTTTTCGGTGACCCTTGTGGCGGCACGGTCAAAAGGTTACAGGTTAGATTGACCTCGAATTAAAGGACGGGGTTTTTACTTGGGTTTGGTTTTTGCCTCACTTCATTTTGGGAAAAAAACACGAAGCGTTTTGACAAAGAGAATTGGCTGAAAAAACTGAATTGTGAGCGTACGCTCACAATTCAAGAAAAACCTCCTTTTGCCCAGTAACCTCAAGCTTCTAAGCCAGATGCAAATTTCACTCAATAATTACCCAAAAGTACTCGGCGAAGTTCACAAAATAATCAAAGAAACCGAGCAAAATATTGTCACCAATGTTAACCGTGAAAAAGTGGTAATGAGTTGGCAAATCGGCAAAATTATTGAGGAGCATTTACTAAAAAATTCTCGCGCTGAGTACGGAACGGAATTTTTTAAACAGTTAGAAAGCGACACAACAATTGCCAAAAGAACTCTCTACCAAATGCGCAGCTTTTACAAATCCTACCCTACTCTGCCAAAAGCTGAAAATGATTTAAGTTGGAGCCACTACCGCAATTTAATCACGGTAAAAAGCGCTGAAAAACGAAAATATCTCGAAGACCTCACAGTCGAAAACGACCTTGGCGCAGACAAGCTTCAAGACGAAATCACCAAAACCAACTCTAAAAAATCAAAGCCTGCTGCCAGCAAAAAGCCCGGCAAACTTTCAATTAAACGTGGCAAACTTTTTACTTACAAAATCTCTGAAATGCCTGGATTCATTGATTGCGGCTTTAATGTTTTTTGTGAAATCAAAACTACGAAAAAGCTCGGCGAGATTGTCGAGTCGGTTAAAAAATCTGAGGGTTTTTCACTGAAGAGTTCAAGTGTGAACGTGCACCAGCGCTACACTTACAAAGCCTATTTAGACCGCGTCATTGACGGCGACACTTTGCACGTGACTTTGGATTTGGGGTTTAAAATTCGGCACAAAGAAATTTTGCGCCTCGCCAAAATCAACGCCGCTGAGGCTGCAACGCCGGAAGGCAAAAAAGCTTTCTCTGCTTTGCAAGAAATTTTAAAAGACGTGCCGTTTTTAATTTTAAAAACCAACAAAACCGACATTTACGGCCGCTACATTGCGGATGTTTTTTTTGGTGAGTCTTCACAAAAAGACCCGCAAAAAGTTGCAGATTCGGGGGTTTATTTGAATCAGCTGCTGCTTGATCGGGAGTTGGTGGTAAAATATTAATTACTGGCAGGCGGCAGCTATTTTTGGGGCCTTATTTACTTGAGTAGCCAAGAGCCTGTCTTTTAGTTCAACACCTCCAAGAAGAAAAACTCCAACCGTGAGTATTACTCTTCTCACTGCCTCACTCTGCAAATTAAGTTTAGAATTTACGTGCGATCGCTCTGGCTTCCGCATCAAAATCAATTACTTCGGCAATTGAAGTAAGATTTCGGTGAGAAATTTTTGTCAGAGTTTGCGCAACAATTTTGGTAATTTTGTCGAAGGAAATCTCACCTTTTAAAAATCTCTCAACTGCAACTTCGTTAGCGGCGTTCAAAACTGCTGGTGCTGAACCATCAATTTCTAAAGCTTCGCGGCAGATTTTTACTGCCGGAAATTTTTTTTCATCCGCTTCAAAGAAACTTAAATTTTGCAATTTCGCTAAATCCAAAGGCTCGTGTTTAATCGCCATACGCTTAGGAAAAGCCAGTGCGTAAGAAAGCGGCACTTGCATGTCAGGCTTGCTGAGCATCGCTAGAGTTGAGCCATCTTTATATTCGACCATTCCGTGAATGATTGATTGCGGATGCACCAAAATTTTGATTTGGTTTTTTGCAAGTGGAAAAAGATGGAAAGCCTCGATCATCTCTAGACCCTTGTTTATCATGGTTGCAGAGTCGATTGAGATTTTGGCGCCCATTGACCAATTGGGATGTTTTAGCGCTTCGGCTACGGTGATTTTTGCAAAATCTTTGTCGCTGTTAAAAAACGGACCACCAGATGCGGTGAGCGTCACCGACTCAATTTCATTTAAATTTTCATTCTCAAAAATTTGAAAAATCGCGTTGTGCTCCGAATCAACCGGAATGATTTTGGCACCGCTTTTTTTTGCTGCGGCGTTTAAGAAAGCTCCGGCGCAAACCAGAGATTCTTTGTTGGCGAGTGCGATATTTGAGCCCGCTTCAATTGCGGCGAGAGTTGGCAACATTCCTGCCGCGCCAACGATTGCTGAGACGAATAAATCACATTTGATTTTCGCCACTTCTAAAATTGCTTTTTGGCCGCAGAGAATTTGGCAATTTGGCAAATTTTTTAGCGCTTCTTGTAAAGCAAAAAACAACGTTTCATTTTCAATTACCACGTAAGAAGGCTTAAATGCCAAGGCTTGGGCGATTAAAGTTTCAACATCGTTGCGAGCGACAAGCGCTAGAATCTGAAAATCCTGCGGCGCGTTTTTAATCACCTCAATGGTGTTTTTTCCGATTGATCCGGTGCAGCCAAAGATTGAGATTTTTTTCATTTTACTTCTTCTTTTTTGAGCTCGGTTTTGACTGCTTCTCTTGCACATCAAGCCCCTGATATTTCTTCGCTTCTCCACCAATCAACGCTTCCAAATCCATCGCTTTCGACTGAGTTTTATCAAGCACAAAAGTAATTTCTGGCACTACGCGCAAAGTTAATCGCTTCGCCATTTGATAACGAAAATGCGGCGCCATGGCGTTTAACTTCTCGATGATTTTTTGATGCATCGGCTCATTGCCGAAAATATCGATGTAAATGTAAGCGTTCTTGGCGTCAGGACTGACATCAGCTTGCAAGATTGTGATGTAACTACCCGGAACAGTTAGAATATCGTCACGCATGAAAATATCGCACATTACACGTTTGAGATTTTCACCAATTTGGAGCTGGCGTTGCGATTTCATGAAAAATTTAATTAAGATTTAGAACCGTTTATACTGATGAATCCCCTTCATCACAATGTCAAAAGTGCAAAGCTTAATCGATTGTGGATTCATAATGTCGGAGCTGCGAACTGCTGCAGTTAAAGCTTTGCGCTCATCTTCGCTGTAAGATAAATATTGGTAATCACCGGCATTGTAGGGATGTTTTTCGAAATACATTTCAGTTTCCAACTTGCCAAATTTCGGATGGTAAACATTCATGTTAATATGCGGCGCACGTCCTTGAACCGCACCGGGCATGATTGTAATAAAATGGTAATTGCCCAAATTGTCGCTCACAGTGCGACCCGACATGCTGAAATATTTATCGACATATTCGCTGTCTGGCTCAAGCAAAGTGTGATATTTTCCTGCCGCATTTTTTTGCCAAATTTCAATCACCGCGCCGTCAATTGGCACGTTGAAAGAATCGGTGAGAGTGCCTTGAATAAAAATAATTTCTCCAAAAGCGCGATAAAATGAGCCGGTTTTTTTGGCTAGATTATTGGTGGTGGCAAAAGTGTCTGGCATCGACAAATCAGCAGCAAAAAAGCGCGACGGAGTTGGCGTTTTCGGATCAAAAACTGAAGGTGCTTCTTTGGTGTAACGATTAACGGGATTGCCTTTTACATCTTTAAAGGCCGCGGGAGTAACAATTTCAACGGCAAAAGCCGCAACGGAAGTGAGTAGAAAAAAAGCTGTAAGAAAAATCTTAATCATACTTTTGGTAGAGTAACTCCGGTTTGTTTCATGTATTTACCGCTGCGCATGTCGTAAGAAATTTCGCAAGGTTGGTCGCCTTTGAAAAACAAAAATTGGCAAGCGCCTTCGAAAGCATAAATTTTGGCGGGAAGCGGCGTGGTGTTAGAAAATTCTAAAGTAACGTGACCTTCCCAACCCGGTTCTAACGGGGTTACATTAACGATAATTCCACAACGAGCGTAAGTTGATTTGCCAACGCAAACTACCAAAACATCTTTGGGAATTTTGAAATATTCAACGGTGCGAGCCAGCGCAAAACTATTTGGCGGAATGATACAAACGTCAGTAGTGCGATTTACAAAACTAGTTTCGCAAAAATTTTTCGGATCAACAATTGCCGAATCAATATTTGTGAAAATTTTAAACTCGTTAGAAACACGGGCATCGTAGCCGTAAGAAGAGTTGCCGTAAGAAATTATTTTTTCACCATTGGCGTCAAGGCGCACCTGCTGTGCTGCGAAAGGCTCAATCATTTGTTCACTTTTAACCAGCGCAGCAATGGATTTATCAGAAAGAATAGACATTTTTTTCGATTAGAAATTTGTGATTTTAGCGAGAAGTTACTTGCCTGTAAGGGGAGCGGTTTTTATAAAAAAAGAATCTCAATTCGCAAATGTAAAACTGCAGATTTTTCACTTACTCACCCAAAACATCTTAAAACAAAATGCACGACATCTCCTACCTACACGACATCTTAATCTTGCTCTTCGCTTCCGTTCTAATCGTCATCGTTTTTAAACAACTCGGCCTCAGCCCTGCCCTTGGATATCTTGTTTCGGGCGCCGCCATCGGGCCTTTCGGGTTTGGTGTTTTAACCAGCACTGAAACTACTAAATCAATCGCCGAACTGGGAATTGTTTTTCTACTTTTCGCCATTGGTTTGGAGCTAACTTTCAGCCGATTACTGGCGATGAAGAAATATGTTTTGGGCTTTGGTAGTGCGCAGGTAATTTTTACGTCGCTGGCAATTTCCGTGATTTGTTCTCAATGCTTTGGCCTTTCACTTGAAACCTCAATCATCGTTGGCACCGCTCTATCACTGTCTTCAACCGCAATTGTAATGCAGGTAATCGCTGAACATTCCGAACAATCAACTCGCGTTGGTCGCTTATCTTTTTCGATTCTTCTGATGCAAGATTTGGCGGTGATTCCGATTTTGGTTTTGCTTCCTTTGCTTGCTAAAAAAGAACTCAATGTTTTCAGCGCGCTAGGTGAAGCCTTACTCAACGCTGCGATCGCGATGGGAATTATTGTGGTGATTGGTCGTTTAATGTTGCGTCCGATTTATCGCTTAATCGCTGAAGCAAAAAGTGACGTTTTGTTTTTGAGCTTCACTTTGATGATTATTTTGGGTGCGTCTTTCTTAAGTAATTACATGGGCTTGTCCTTTGCCCTTGGCGCTTTTATCGCCGGTTTGATGGTGGCAGAAACTGAATATAAATATCGCGTTGAAGAAGAAATTTTATCGCTGAAGTCGCTGCTTTTGGGATTGTTTTTCATGACGATTGGCATGTCTTTCGACTTTGATTTATTGATCTCAAGCTTGCCTTACATCGTGATGGTTTCGATCGCCCTCATCGCCGTTAAAACCGGAATCATCGTGCTACTTTGCAAAATTTTTCGCTTTCCAATTGCTCCAGCAATTCATACGGGATTGCTTTTATCGCAAGGCGGCGAATTCGCTTTTGTAGTGTTTTTGATGGCAGTGCAGCAGAAATTTATGGATAATGATTTGTCACAATTTTTGATGACAGTTGTGACCTTCACCATGGCGCTGACGCCTTTACTTGCTGCTGCCGGAAGAAAAATCAAAGCTCACCTCTACACCAAAGAAGTGCTGCAAGACAATCAAATTAAAAGAGAAATTGGTGATATTTCGAAGCACGTAATTGTGGTTGGGTTTTCGAAAGTCGGCCGCATCGTTTCTTACATTTTGCGTAAGCGCGGCATCAATTACATCGTGCTTGAAAATAACCATCGCTCGGTGCGCATCGAAAAAAATAACGGCTACAACATCCATTACGGCGACGCCCTAAATGTTGATATTTTGCGCTACGTTGGCATTGAGCGCTGCGAGTCAGTGATCGTGACAATGGAAGACGAAATCGCCTGCATGAAAATCACCAGATTCATCCACGAAAATTTTCCTAATGCTGCGGTGATTACGAAATCTGAAACCATCCACAATGCTGACCGTTTCAGAAAAGTCGGCGCGAGTTTGGTTGTGTCAAAAAACCTAGAAACCGGCCTACAATTAACCCACGCGGCTTTGACGTCAGTTGGAGTTAGCAACGGCGAAATCAACAACGCTTTAGCTGCATTTAGAGACATTAATTCAGACGTAATGCGCGATGTAATTCTCTACGATGAAAATAGCGGCGGGGAAGAGATTTTTGAGAAGAAGTAGAAATCTAAACTAATCCTAAAAATGAATATTAAGAAAATTTTAACTCAGCTTTTCTCCCTGCAATCAATTTTCTCTTTTTCTGACGCTAAAAAAGAGAATTTATTTAGTGGCCAAAATATTCTATTGGCCCCTGCAGTAAACAAAAGAGATACCCCTATTGAGCAGCCCAAATATTCTGAAGATACGTGCGAAAGTATTTTAGAAAGAGATAACAATATTCTGATTTATAGTCGGGATTGCGCAGAAATGACTGCTTATCCACCAGGAGCTAACCCAGCAGATTTCGAAGGCGATGACAAGCATGACATACTCGAAAGCAGAGCCCGCAGAAATTATGATCTAGCGCCAGAAACTCTTAAAGAATTAGCAGAATCCGCAGACAATTATTGGTGCAAAGGTATGGGAGAACATGACTTCGACTGCAGCTTTTCCACTGAAACTGATGGTGAAAAAAAGCCATCAACCTCAATTAATGTATGTGGCGTAGTTAATTATGAGCAACTCGCAAGCAGCATTCATATCGAAGAAGCATCCTCTGCAAAGGGCCCATATACACTCAGAGTAAATGGCGAAAACGATGAGCATAGACACATAAAAATTTCACTAGCTCATGTTGACGATCTAGAAAGGTCAATTGATGGAATTGGTTTCAATGTATATGATCCGACAACAAAAACTCGCACCGGAGATTCTGTCAGCAAAACTTTTAATCATGAAATTGGACATGCCGCATTTCAAATAGCTCATCCGAAAAACGCAAAAACTGATAGCATTATGCACCCAATGATGTGGGTGGATAAGGATGGAAAAAAAATGAATACCGACACTACCGTAAAAATGGCTAAAGAAGATGTTCGGTTTGCAGAAAAATGTATCGGGAGAAAGGAAAATAAAGACAGAGAGTTGTAGAAAAACTCAAACCATTACGACGTAATTCTCTACGACGGAAATATCGGTGGGGAAGAGATTTTTGAGAAGAAGTAATTTTTCATAGGTCCCTGAGCAAAGCGCTTTAGCAGGTCGTCGAAGGGTCGGAACACTGAGTTTCAGGCCCTTCGACGACGCACTTCGTGCTTTGCTCAGGGACCTATAAAATTACGAAATGTAACAAACCACAAACACCAAAAACCCATGCCCTTCACCTACATCCTAGAGTGTAGCGACAAAACCCTCTACACCGGCAGCACAAGAAATCTCGAAAAAAGAATTTGGGAACATGAACAAGGAATCGCCACAAAATACACCGCTGAAAGATTGCCGATAAAATTAATTTACTGCGAAGAATATGAGAGAATTGACGAGGCTTTTAATCGTGAAAAGCAGATTCAGGGATGGAGTAAAAAGAAGAAATTGGCGTTGGTAAATCGTGAGTTTGATGATTTGAGTAAGCTGGCAAATCCACGCAAAAATTACAGGTCACTGTAATCTTTATAGGTCCCTTAAGCAAAGCGCGAGCGTCGTCGAAGGGCC
>CAIRMX010000011.1 GCA_903879805.1 uncultured Alphaproteobacteria bacterium
ATTTTGTGCGGTGAAAATTCCGTCAGAATTGGAATAATTTTTTCTCAATGTCATGCTGAGTCTGTCGAGGCATGATTCAGGACGCAGTGCCCAGAATCATGCTTCGACAGGCTCAGCATGACTAAGAATGTGATTAAGAGTGATCGGAAAATGATTTTCAAAACCTAATTTTTTGCAACCAACACCTCACCAACCCTTGATTTTAAAGGATTCTTAAAATTCCCAACATTGTTGCCGCCGGCGGCAACAATTCAAAAATTAGCCTGATTTTAAATGATCTCACCTTCAGAATTAATCGCCAAAATCCGCACTTACCACCCCAACCTTAACGAACAACAGATCCAAAAAGCCTACCTTTTTTCCAAAGCCTCGCACGGCAATCAAAAGCGCCATTCGGGCGATCCTTATTTTTCACATCCTCTGGCTGTTGCTGAAATTTTAATCGATCTCAAGCTCGACCAAGCCTCAATCATCACCGCTTTACTGCACGACGTTGTGGAAGACACCGAGATAACTCTTGAAGAAATCGAAAAAGATTTTGGTGAAGAAGTGGCCAATTTGGTGGATGGCGTGACCAAGCTGGGCAAGATTCAATCAGTGCCTTCCAGCGAAAGAGTGGCGGAAAATTTCCGCAAATTAGCTTTGGCAATGTCGCAAGACATCCGCGTCTTAATCGTCAAACTCGCCGACCGCCTGCACAACATGCGCACGCTTTTTTACGTGCCGTCACGCGAGAAAAAAATTAAGAAAGCGCAAGAAAGTTTAGATATTTACGCTCCGCTTGCAGGCCGCATTGGTCTTGGTAAAATCAAAGATGAAATGCAGGAATTGTGTTTTGAAATTATTGATCCCGAAGCACGCAATCAAATCATCTCTCACATTAACGAGCTGCGCGAAAAAAATAAAAACCTCATCGAGAAAATTCTCGAAGACCTCAAACGCATTTTGGATTTGGAAAAAATCGAATGCGAAGTTTCGGGACGCGAAAAAAAGCCTTACTCAATCTGGCGCAAAATGCGCGAGCAAAATATCGGCTTTCACAACATGCACGACATCATGGCTTTTCGCATTGTTGGCAAAGATGTGGGCGAATGTTACCGAATTCTCGGCGCGATTAATTCGCACTACAACATGATTCCCGGTACTTTCAAAGACTACATCAGCACGCCCAAAGAAAATGGTTACCAGTCACTGCATTTAACAATTTTGGGGCCGTTTAACAAGAAAATCGAAATCCAAATTCGTGACCAAAAAATGCACGAATTTTCTAACCTCGGCGTTGCCGCCCATTGGCGCTACAAAGAAAAACAAACCAAAGTTTCAGCCAAAGCCAATGCTGAAAATGACCAATATCGCTGGATCCGCGACCTCTTACATCTTTTTGAAACTTCTGAAAATGCCTCAGAAGTTTTGAAAAATCACAAGCTGCAAATGCATCAAGACAAAGTGTTTTGCTTCACACCCAATGGCGACATTTTCAACCTGCCCTTTGGTTCGACTGTAATTGATTTTGCTTACGAAGTGCACTCGGGCGTTGGCAACAGCTGCGTTTCGGCAAAAATTAACGGCGCGATTTCGCCACTGCGCCAAAAGCTCGAAAATGGCGATCAGGTTGAAATCATTACGGCAAAAAACGCCAAGCCCTCACCAAATTGGTTGCAATTTGTCACCACTTCCAAAGCGCGCTCGGCGATCAAAGCATTTATTCGCAGCGAAAAATTTGAAGAATACAGCTCACTTGGCCGCATCATTTTGAATAAATTTTTCGCCTCAAAAGATTTGAAATTGAGCGAAAAACTTTTGGAAAAATGCCTGAGCAATTTTCACAAAAAAACTGTCGGCGATTTATGCTTTAAAGTAGCTGAAGGCGTGATTTCGCGCCAAGAAATTCTCAAAGTAATTTATCCAGAATTTAAAGAAGAAATCGCCAAAGAAAAATCTTCAAAACCGCATCACGAGCCAAAAAAGAAATCGAGCCACTCGCTGCCAATTGAAGGTTTGGTTTTTGGCATGGCGATGCATTACGCGGGATGCTGCAACCCGATTCCGGGAGATCCGATTGTTGGAATTATTAATACGGGAACTGGCGTGACGATTCACAATCAAACCTGCAAAAATTTAAAAAATTTGGTTTTAACTCCGCAAAGAGTTTTGGATGTTTGCTGGAAAAGTGACGAAGAAATTGGTGATGAAATGTATGCCAGCAGAATCAGAGTGATGGTTGAAAATAGATCGGGAAGCCTTGCTGACGTAAGCAGCATCATCGCGAAGAAAAAAGTTAACATTACCAATATTAAAATTACTAATCGCCTCTCTGAATATTTTGAACTGCTGGTTGATATCGATGTGAAGAGTGTTGACCATTTGGAAGAAATTTTATCGACCTTGCGCATTTCGAAGAAGATTGTCGAAGTTGAGCGCATTGCCGGCTAACCTTTAAAAAAATTTAAACATGAAAAAAACTAATTTCTTTAATAACCATTTGGTTGAAACCGGCGAAGGTTACCTTGAACATTTTTTATTCGCTTTTGTCACGTCTTTGTGGCTTTTGCTGGCGAGTTCGATTCTTTTTTTGCACTCAATTTTTCCCTTCATTTTCATGATTAATGCCAGCAAGCATGTTAAAAAAATTAACGAAGTGATGCAAAAAAGAACCGCGATGTTGTTGGAGCGCCGTTTAAAAAGAGCTGCTGAGGAATCACAATCTCAATGAAAATTACTGCGATTATTGGATTTGGTTTTTGTGGACGTTTGGCTTTTTTGCATTTGGTAAAAAAAGCTGAGAAAACTAAAATTTTGATTTTTGAAAAAAACGGACCTGATGCTCTCAGTGCTGCATTTACAAGCTTTTCTCCCCACTACATTTTAAATGTTCCAGCAATAAAAATGAGCGCTTTTTCTGATGCGCCGCGAAATTTTTGTGAATTTTTGCAAAAGAAATATCCGCAACTTTGGTCTGAGATTGGTGAAAATGGTTTTGCCCCAAGACGAATTTACGGGGAATATTTGGATGAGTTGACCAAGCAAGGTTTTGTGGATGCAAAGAAGAACGGCGTTGAATTTGAGTTTATTACTGAGGAAGTAACTTCGATTGAAAAAAACTTTGTCATTAACCAAAAATTTACTGCCGATCGAGTTTTGCTCGCGACTAGCTTTGTACAAAGCGCCCTCAACGCACCATCGCAAGCAGTAGAAAAATTGTGGGGTAAAGATTCTCATCAATTTCACGAGCAAAAATTCACCAATGAAACAATTTGTCTAATCGGTTCAGGCCTCACCGCAGTTGACGTGATCGTTGGTTTTAAAAACAAAAACTTCGCCGGAAAAATTTTTGTAATTTCGCGCCGCGGCAATTTTCCCAAAAAACATTTCGCACAAATTCAACCAAGTCTGAATTTTATTTCTGCTTCTGACGCCCAAAATGGCGTGCTTTTTTTGTGCTTAAAAATCAGAAATTTCTTACGCCAAAATCCGCAATTTGATTTGCGCCACGTTGTTGATTCTATTCGCCCGATCACCACTTCCCTGTGGCAAAATTTTGATCAAAAAAACAAAAAATTATTTCTACGCCTTTCACCTTACTGGAATATTTTTCGTCATCGCGCGCCGATTTCGTCAGTGCAATTAATCGAGCAAATGATTGAGCACGGACAAATTGAAATTCGCAAAAAAGGTGTGAGAAAAATCAGCGAAGAAAATGGAAAAACCTTGGTAGAAACTAAGGAAGAGAAAATCGTCTGCGACCTTGTGGTGAACTGCTTGGGCTTTGAATTTAAAGCTGAAAAATATGCGCTCTTTGCTCAGATGTTGGCGGCTGATTTACTCAAAAAAGATCTGCTTTTAGTTGAGTCAAATCACCCGCAAATTCAGCTACTGGGAGGCCTCAATATCGGTCGTGATTTTGAATGCACCTCAGTTCCTGATTTGCGAGTGACGGTAGAAAATTTACTGTGATCGCGCTCGCGTTGTTGCGACTAGCTGATGAGTCTGAATTCTGTTATCGCTGCTCTTCTTAATATCGAGTAAATATTGTTGATCAGTGTTTAATGCCGGCTGCTGTACCAGCATCCCTTTTGGATCGAGATGCAGAGCATGACCATGAAAAGTTGACCTTCTTTCAAAGGGATCTTTAGGAACTACATTAATTAGCTGATCTAGACTTGTCTTAATTTTTCCCAAATCTGTTTCTGTTAATTTTTTATCACTTTCGGAGATTTCTTTCCAACGCTTTTCTCCCAATAGAAATCTAGTAAGGATTGATTTATCAGCGTCATTTACACCATGACTAATCACAGAAAATATTTGATTCTGAACCTGCTTTTCTGTTTCCGTTCGAGGATCCCAAAGTTTATCACGCAAATCTTTATTTAGCGCACTGACCAGATTCAAAGCACGCATAAACTTGTGTGCATTGTACTCATCAAGTACATACTTGGAAGGATCTCCACTTTCCTCAACAGACTTAGCCCTAAGTAATAAGTTTCTTTCAGTGTTACTGTTGAGAATTTTTAATCCGTCTTTGATCCATTGAATACCAGCCGCACCTTCTCTTTTGGCAACGCTAGATGAAGGTCTTTCCTCAGAAGACATGCGAGAAATCGACGGCTCTTTAGTTTTTCTGGCTAGTTTATGCGCTGTTACCATTTCATCAATTTGCTGCGCAACGCTTGTTATTTTTTCTAAAAAACCTTCCGCCTCTTTTGTTGTAAATACCTTCTCAATTCGACGGTGAGCCGCATCAATTCGCGATTCTTTACCTAACTCATCTTCTTCACCTAGCTTACGAAATATGTTGTAGATCTTGGTATCTTCCTCGCCTCCATCCTCACTTGAACTTTGCTCCGATTCTTTCTTTTTCTTAAACTTATCTGTAGCGTCAGTAATGATGTCTCTTCTCGAGCCTGAACTCAATTTCATTAAGTTAGCTCTTACTGTATTAACACGCGCTTTAGCCTCTGCAACCGGATTAATCGAGATGGCGCGAGGAGAGGCGGAAATATCACTGTATCTATCCTCTTCGTCACTTGATGAAGAGCCACTTACAAAAACATCACCCACAGTAGTTGATTTTCTTTGTGGACTTTCTTCTCCTTCACTTTCGGATTCAAAAGTTTCGACAACTTTCTCTCTCTTAAGATTAAGCGTGGTGATAGGTCTGCTTGCTGTAAGCGAATTAGATTTGAGAAGTGGAGGAATCTTGGCAGCTTTAGCTTCTCCCTCTAACAAGCGCCTAGCCAATGTTTCTACTACTTTTGCAACCTTTCTCACCTGATTTATTACATCTTCTTCATCGTCATTTGAGTTAGCAAAAACCTCAGAGGCGCGCCGGTCAATTTCAACAACTTCATTTGGATAATTCTGATCCAAATCTTCAAATGCCTGAGATACTTTTGAAACTCCACCCACAACAGTAACAGATTGGGTAGCCAGTCTTCTATTTTCTGGTTTTAACTTCTTTAATTCAGCTCTGGTTTTTCTTAAAATTTTCGCAACTTCTTCAATAGCTGCTTCAACGACTTCACTAATAATTTCTGATTTTTCCGGTGATTGAGATGCCGCAATACCTTTTGGCAAAGACTTAGAGCGCGTTAAAGTTTGAGCCTTTGGTGGCAATCTAGAAGTGTCAGTAACTGGAGAATTGTCAGGAAGAAGTCCATAGGAAAGTCTTCTTCCTATCTTCTGATTTTCATGTTCAACGTATGGAGAGTCAGTAAGTTCTGGGTAATAATCATCCACATTAAAAGAAATGTCCGCGGTATTGCTCATCTCATCATCTACAACGACTTCTGAAAATTTTTCATCAAGCTCCTCGGCAAGCCTTTCTGTAAGCGGTTTCAAATATCGTAAAAAACGGCTACGTCTTCTAGCCTTTTCTAAATCGCTGGCTTGCGTATTGCTCAAACTCTCTAAAGCTCTTTTTGCAGCATCTTGGGAAACACCTTCCTGATCAGAAAATAATCTAATCGCCGCTGCATGAAAATCTGATCTATCTGCTTCATCTACGTCAGCAGAGGTTTCTTCAGCTTCGTTAATTACAACATTAACAATCGCCTCATTCCCGATCTTTTCAAAATCTTTTTGATATTGCAAAGCCTCCAGATCTTCTGCCACCTCTTGTAACTCATCAGCTAGGCTTGCAAAAGCTGTCTCATTGCTTTCGGTCAATTCCTGCAACTCTTCTTCTTCTAAGTCTTTCTCTTGAGCTGCGAGTTCTTCGTTAAATTGCAAAATAAACGGCTGCACTTGGCGCAAGAAAGTTCTGAGTTTTTTTGGATCACCCTGCTGGCTACTCGCCAAAGCCTGCAAAGCTCTTTTCATCTTAACTTCAGGATTAGCTGTTTCATCCGCATCAGCACTAGAGAATATCTCAGCAACTTGCTTTTGAAAAACTCGCACCTCTTCTCGATTTAACGGCTGACGGTTTTCATCAATTATTTCTGCCGCACTTCCGAGCACAAATTCACTAAAATTAGGCTGACGAATTGCCGACCCTCTATTTCTGTAAGCAAGCTTTGGCTTGATGCGCTGCATGTGCTCTGCCGCTCTTTTCATTGGGGTGAAAATGAGATTTAAAACTGCGTCATTTTCTTCAATGATTGTCTCTTCAGCTTTTTTTACACTAGATACTACAGGCTTTGCCGGCGTTGGCTGAAGTTTTTTTGGAGTAGCAATTACTTTACTTTCAACCGTTTTTTTCACCGGAGAAGCTACATGAAGTGGTGCTGCATTAACTGCTTCAATGCTACTCTCAATTACCTCTAAAGCTTTGCCGATTTTAGTTTGAATTTTTAGAGAGAGTTGTTGTTTCTTTGCATAACTATCTTGCTCCTCAAAAGCTTCCTCAAGAACTTCCTCCAAAACAAATTCACCAGAAAACGTATTGGCCATCACTTTCGACTCAACTTCATCTCCATCCGAAATTCCTCTTAGATCTGTTCTAGCGTTAATTTTCTTCGCCTCTTCTAACCTGCTTTTAGCGTAGTTTAAATTTTCAACCAAGCGCGCTTTACGCCCTTCAATATCTCGACTTTCTCGGGCAATTTTTTCTGACTTTGCCTCTGCATCTTTACGAACTATTCTAATACTTTTATCGATGGCCATCATCGCTTTAATAATGCCGTCAGCCAATTCATCAGCAAGCTGAACTCTATCTTCATGCTTAGGAGCTAACTGCGCTGAAGAAAGACATCGATCCACCACCGACTCAGGCTCAAAACTATTGAAAAATATGGCATTTAAAGCTTTGGCAACTGTGTTGGTGTAACGCAAAGTTTGGTCGCCATTTTCACCTTCATCTTCGAGGTAAGTGATATTTGTTAGATTTAAATTCTCTGGCTTAACATCTGGCTTCGCTCCCATTGCAACAGCGTCTAAAAATTTCTGCTTCGCCGCTTGAAACGCCTCAACTAAATTTTGCCTGCGAGCCTTAAATTCTTTATTTTGCTTTAAAGGCAACATCGCTTCTTGCACAAGGCCTCGCGCCTCTTTTAGCGCACCATCAATTTCAGAAAATTGCGCTTCAAAATTAGCTACATTGCGCGGATCAAAAGCTTCATCAATGATTATTTCAGCTTCTTCTTTCTTGCTAATATTGCTAAATAACACACCGCAGGCTGTATCACCATGCGGCATTGCTTTCAAAATTTCCGACCAAGATCCCTTACCACCCATATCTTTTAGCACTTTCGCCTGTTCGCGCAGAGCTTTTACTTCTCGTTTTAAATATTTTTTTATCGCCGCTTCTTGCGCCGCATTGCGCACTAAAGCCTCAATGGAGCTGCTTGGAATATTACGCTGACCTTCAAAAAATGTAGCCTCTTTTGCGATAAATCCCTTCATGAATTTTTCTCTAAGGGCAACACATTCTTCGCCAAGATTAAGATCGAAGAAAGGCAATTGGGTTTTTAGTTCTTGAGCTAAAGCATCGGCGCTTTTTGATTCTTGTCCGTTAAGAATTGTCCATTGCGCAACGTTTAAACTCTGAACTAGTGGTTGGAAATCGGATTTATATTCTTCCGCAACCACCTTCACCTCTGCTGCAGCATTTTTTCTCGTGATTTCCAAATCACTTTCAGCCGCAACTATTTTGTCATTTAAAAATTTTAAGCTTTGGTCAGGCTGATGCGATGGCGGACGAGCAACTTTTCTTTTGACAGGAGTAGGGGATTCTACCTTTGAATATAAAGATGCTGGCGATCCTTCAATTTCAAAACCCAAATCCTCTTCCGAAAGTTGTGGCGTAATTGAGGCTATTTCTTCTTCCTCTTCTTCGAACACAGGCAGCAATTCCGGAGCTTTGTAATTATCGCGTCTGCTTTTTAATTCTGCTAATTGCGCTTCTTTTTCTAAAGCTTCTTGCAGCAATGATTTATCTCCGAGCACCAATGAAATCGCCTGCCCTAATAACAAATTAGCGCTGTCATATTGCTGCTGAAGAACTTGATAATTTTCACGCTTCATCTCTGCATTAGAATCTTGAATGACCTGCTTTACAGCGCGAGACAAAGTTTGAACTTGAACTTGCTGATTCTCTTTAAAATTTAGATCCGACTCTCTCAATCTCTGCCAAGCCGCTCTTTTACGATTGACCTTAGTAAAAATATCTTCTACTTGCGGGCTTGGAGTTTTAGCTTTCGTCATCAGCAAACGTTCAAAACTTGGTGAAGGTTGGTCGTCGTAAGAATAACATTCTTCATAAACTGCTGATGCAGCAGAGCCGGGAGTTGCTGCCAAATATCCGGGACTACGTTTAGCCGGAGAATTATATTGAGGAACATATCTACCAACAGCACCAAAGTCATAATTCGAAGGCCCGCCCTTCAAATTCACTCTCATCATTTCCCGCTGCTGCTGTAGAGGATATTGCTGGGCGCTGAATTTACTTTTTCTCATAATTAAAAATATTGGTAGGTAACAAAGGCTCTCAAGCCATGTCGAATATGACTTCTGCGAGTTATAAAAGCGACTAATTTCTTGGCAATTATTTTTTCATCAATTGAGAGACTAAGTTCGAGCTTAAAAACTTCACTTTGTGCATACACTTACGACGCAGTTTTTTTAATAAAAAATAAATTTCAAAAAAACTATCACGCCCACCTTGCAATTAAGATTCCCCTAAATAATTTGCGCCGCCTTCTTGGACTTTTTGGTCTTGGAAATTTTATGGAAGAGTGGCCTCAGGTGAAGAGGCAGTTCTCCATCTTTATGGAAGAGTGGCCGAGCGGTTTAAGGCAGCAGTCTTGAAAACTGCCGAGTGTGAAAGCATTCCGTGAGTTCGAATCTCACCTCTTCCGCCATTCCTACTATTGCGAACCGAATCTCACATAGGTTTTAGCATATTTCTCTACCACTCTCCAAGCCCTGCGTTTGCGGCTTCTCTCCACATTTTAATTTCCATTTCACGCTTACCTTCTTCTCTCTAGTCAGCAAAATTTTCTGCATTTTTGGGGTATTTTTCTCTCCGTTTCTCCGCTTCACGTTTACCTTTTTAAAAAAGGTGAGCATTGATAAATGCTGACTTCGTGGGTTTTCCATCGAACTTCATGGTATGCCACCTCAAGTGATGTTTCCGACTTTTTTGCAAACTTGTCGTCATTTTAAAATCTCAATCTCACCCCTGCGACAACAATAAAATTATCAACTCTTTGGCCGAGTTGTTTTGCCAAATCTGCCGTGCCAAAAGTTTTGGTGTGATAACGCAAAGCAAAATACGGAGCGAATTTGCGGGTGATTTCGTAGCGAGTTTCAGCGCCGATTTCTAAATCAGAAATTCCGGATTTAACCTGCAACTCTTTTACATCCTGAGCAAAAAGTTCCGTCTCAAAATAAGGCTGCGTGATCAGTTTTTGCGTAATAAAAATATCAACTTCTTGCTTTAACCTCGCGCTGTAATTGCCTTTTTCACTTAAGAAAATTTGCGCTTTGGTTTCAAACATTTGTGGAGCAAGACCTTCAAGTCCGATGGTTAAATAGTTTAAATTATTTGAGGTAAAGTCGGTGCTAAAATCATGAGAAATACCGATTTGTGCATCCCAAAATTGTGCAACATTGCGACTGTAAAGTGCCTGAGCTTCAAATTTTTGTTCGTAATTTCCGTAATTTTTCTTCTCACTATTGATCCATAGTCGGTTGTAATCACCACCAACCCAACCTGAAAGATCGAAGCCTTTTGATCCGCCATCGCGGGCTTCTCCGACATCGGCCTCAACTGTAAAAGCGTGAAAAATCTGCCCGTGATCATCGCCATGATTCATTCCCTGTTTAACATCTTGTGCAAAAGCAATTCCGTTGAAGAAGAAAAATAATAAAGATGAATTTAGAAGGAATTTTATTTTCATTATTTGTGCTCCTTCTCAACAGTAACAGAGGTCATCATACCGCTTGCCATATGTAGAAGTAAGTGGCAATGGAATGCCCATTCTCCCGCTTCATCGGCAGTTAAAAGCAATGTAACTGTTTGCGCAGGCGGAACAATTACCGTATGTTTATTTGGCATCCATTTCATGCTTTGACCATTCTCCAACTGCATAAACATGCCGTGGAGATGGATTGGATGTGCCATCATGGTTTCATTAACGAATTTCAAACGAACTCTTTCACCATATTTTAGGTGCGTTGGCTTGGGAAATTTCTCACCGTTAATTGTCCAGATATAACGGTTCATACTACCGCCAAATTTAAATTCGATTTCACGAGTTGGTTTTCGTAAATCTTTTTGCGGATGAAGAGAAGTGAGATCAGAATATTCTAGCGCTTTATTACCCGCAGGAGTGCCGCGATCTGCCCAGCCACTTTTTACATTATCCATATTCATTTCGGCCATATTCATACCGCCCATATCATGACCCATGGCTGAATGATCCATACCATCCATTTTCATATCCATCTTTTTGTCTTCATCTATACCTTTGCCATTCATATCTTGCATACTACCGTGATCCATTCCGCCCATTGCCATATCAGCCATTGTTAAAACTGCTCTTGGTCGCATTGGTAGAATTTTGCCTTCCATTCCTTCTTTTGGTGCGAGAGTTCCTCTGGCATAGCCGGTGCGATCAAGTGATTCAGCAAAAATTGTGTAAGCCTTATCTTCTTTTGGCTCAACGATGACATCATAAGTTTCAGCAACGCCAAAACGGAATTCATCAATTGAGATTGGCTTAACTGGTTGACCATCGGCTTCTACTAATTTCATTTTAAGACCAGGGATTGAAACATCATAAAGTGTCATCGCTGAAGCGTTGATGAAACGCAGTTTTATGCGTTCACCTTTTTTAAAAATCCCAGTCCAATTTTGTTCTGCGGTTTTGCCATTTGTTAAGAAATGATATTTGGTGACATCAGATAAATCTGTAGGGTCCATACGCATTGAGCCCCAATCCATATAATCGCGTATCGTGTCAGAAAATCCGTTCTTTTTTATATCTTTAAAAAAAGTAAAAATCGTGCGCTTGTTGTAGTTGTAATATCCGGAGTCGATTTTGAGATTGTTTAAAATGGTATTTGGATTTTCTTCACTGAAGTCAGAAAGCACGATGACATAGTCGCGATCAGTTTTGGTTTCGCTTGGTTCAATAACAATCGAACCATAAACACCCTGAGCTTCCTGCAAATTGGAGTGGGAGTGATACCAGTAAGTTCCATTCTGCCTGATTTTGAATTTGTAAGTGAAAGTTGTGTGCGGTGCAATGCCGTGAAATCCGTTTAATCCAGGCACTCCATCAAATTTTCCATCAAGCAAAATTCCGTGCCAGTGAATCGAAGTTGTTTCATTCATCGAGTTTTTAACCTGCATCACAACATCTTCCCCTTCTTGCCAGCGTAAAGTTGGACCAGGAATTGAATTATTTATTGTGATCGCTTCAACCGCCTTGCCAGTGATAAACACATTCTGTTTTTTGATCTCAAGATCATAGGTTTTAGCCAGCACTGGTAAGGCTTGGAATGTAATTAAAAAACTTAAGAGAAATAAAACTTTTTTCATAATTTCTTCAAATGAGTGAAATGAATTATTCTTAACAACAATCAGATTTTTTAGTTTTATGCGAGTGTTTTTCTTGAGGAAAATTTGCCAACTTCATTTTTTGCAAACCTATTTCCTCGGAAGAATTCTCAAACTTCATCAGATTCAAACTTCTAAAAATTACCACTAGCGTTACTCCCACATCAGCTGCAATGGCAAACACCAAATTGCTGTGACCGAGAAATGCCAGAGCAATAAAAATAACTTTTACGAGTATCGCGCCGACAGTGTTAAGTTTGATTTGTCGCAAAGTTGCTCTGCTTAAGCGAACTAAAAAAGGGATAAGAGAAAGTTTGTCATTCATCAAAGCGATGTTTGCGGTCTCAATTGCGGTGTCGCTTCCTGCTGCTCCCATTGCAATTCCAACAGTGCTTTGAGCAAGTGCTGGTGCGTCATTTATTCCATCACCAACCATTGCTACATTCTGATATTGCTGCAATAATTCTGTGATTCTTGCCGACTTATCTTCGGGCAATAAATTACCGAATATTTTTTCAATTCCTACCTGTGAAGCGATATATTGGGCGGAATGTTGATTGTCGCCAGTAAGCATTACAGGCTCAATTCCTAACGCTTTTATTTCTTTTAATGCGTTAGCACTGTCGGGTTTAATTTCATCCATTAAGCCAATGATCCCAGCTACTCCATCACCGAAGCTTACTACTACACTTGTTTTTCCTTGAGATGAAAGTCGTGCTACAATTTCTTCTGCTTCATTTGATACATGTTGATGCTCTTTGATGAATGGAAGTTTACCCAAATAAACAGTTTCATCTTCGCACACCATACATTTTGCAATCGCTCCTTTGCCTGTTACGCTTTTAAAGTTTTCAACTTTATGAGGTTCAAAACCTTCTTGTTTAGTGGTTTTGACTATTGCCTGCGACAATGGATGCTCGGAAAGAATTCCGGCTCCGGAAGCGCAAGCTAACAACTCTTCACGACTAGTTCCTTTCAGCGCTATCACATCGGAAACAATCGGATTACCAAAAGTAATCGTTCTGGTTTTGTCGAGTGCAATGGCTTTAATACTCGCCATTGCTTCAATAAATTTACCGCCTTTAACCAACGCTCCTTTTGCTGAAGCGTTTCCAATAGCGGCATAAATCGCTACTGGAGTGGAAATTACTAAAGCGCACGGACAGGCAATCACCAAAAGTGCAATGGCTTGCTGTAGCCAATGATTTGAATCCAGACCCAAAACAAAAACCGGAATCAGAAAAAGTAAAACCGACATCGCAATGATGGCAGGTGTGTAATAGGTAGAAAATTTCTGAATAAATTTTTGAGTATCGGACTTGCTGGCAGAGGCTTCGAATGTGAGGCGGATGATTTTTGAGAAAGTTGTATCGGTGGAAAGTTTGGTGGTTTCTATTTCAACAAAACCATATTGGTTCAGGGTTCCAGCAAATAAATTGTCGCCAGCGCGTTTGTCTTTAGGAATTGGTTCACCGGTGATTGCGGCCTCATCAACCGAAGTTTCTCCGGAGATAATTTTTCCATCTAAAGGAATTAACTCGCCTGGCTTGATCTGAATTATCGTTCCGATAGCAATTTTATCAATGACGACACTTTCTCCTGTAGCCTTTAAAGTAGCTGTTTTTGGAGCTCTGTTTACTAACTCATCCAAAGCAGATTTGCTATTGTCGATACCAATATCTTCCAGCCTTTCGCCCAAAACATAGAGCACGATTACAACTGCCGCTTCCGGATATTCTCCCAAATAAAATGCACCAATCGCCGCAATTACCATCAATAAATTGATGCTACTAAAATCAAATTTGATTAAGGATTTTACCCCACTCAAAATTACATTATGACCAATGCCAAAAATAAATGCCGCGAAAATAAAAGGTGCGTAAGGCATGGGAATATTGATTCCAAGGATCGATAAAACCTCTAACGTAATTACGATGGTAATTGCTGAAAGCAGGAAAATAAATTTTTTGTCGTTTAATGGTAATTTCATTAGAAGGTTTTTTGGTTGATAAAATTTTTAATCAAAACAGGGCTTAGAATCAGTGTTGCAATTGTTGAGCTGATGATACCACCGATCACAGTGATTGCGATTGGTTGTTGCACTTCTGAGCCGATTCCATGTCCAAATGCCATTGGCAAGAAACCAAGGCTGGCAACGATTGCGGTCATTAGAATTGGTCGCAATCTTGAGAGACAAGTCAGTCTCAAATCATTATTATTTTTGAAGGTGTCGATGAGAATTATCGAATTCAAAAGACTAATCCCGATTAGCGCGATGAAGCCGATATAAACCGAAATCGTGATTGGAATGTGACAGATAAACAGCAGCGTAATCGCTCCACTCAAGGCAAAAGGCACCGAAGAGAAAACCACCGCAACATTTTTCAGCGAGCCAAACATTTTGTAGAGCATAAAAAATATCATCAGCAAGATCAGCGGGATGATAATGAAGATTTGTTTTTTAGCGCTGTTAAGATTTTCAAATCTGCCGCCCCATTCAAGGTAATAACCGGCTGGCACGATGTTATTTTTGGTGATTTCTGCTTCGGCATTTTCGATGAATCCGGCGTAATCGGTGTTTTTCAAATAGATTGAAAGACTGGAATATCTTTTGCCAAACAATCGTGGAATTGACGTGATGTCTTCACTTTCGCGCAAGTTGGTAACTTTTGATAATGGAAAGCTTCCGCCGTCTGATAGCCCCACTGGAATTTTACCAATTGCACCCATATCGTTGCGGCTCTTTTCGCTTAAATGCAGAACGATTGAGATTGGAAATTCTGTAGCATAAAAATTCCCAACCTGAATTCCGGCCATCGCATCTTTAAGGTCATTATTAACATTGGAAATTGTCACCTGGTGCTTGGCAATTTGTGTGTAATTTGGTATGACATCAATGAATGAGCCTTTGCGGATCGAGTTGATAAAATCCTCTTCAATCTCTTTTATCGCCGGTTTTTCTGCGAGAAGGGTTTTGATTTTCTCAGTGATTTTCATTAGCTCTTCAAGATCTTCACCGAAGATTTTTAGAGACAGATCAGCTCTACTTCCTTCAAGCATTTCATTAAAGCGCATCTTGATTGGCTGAGATTCCGTCACTTCACAATCGACGCAATTATCTTTGATTTTTTGATGAATTCTTTCTGAAATTTCCGGTGCATTGCTTTTGTATTTCTTCTTAAAAATTACAAAAAGATCAGCGGAGTTTTGTGGCATCAAGTCAAGTCCAGCTTCACTTATTCCAACTCGTGAAAAAGTTTTTTCGATTTCTTTTTCACCGGAAATTGTTTGCTCAAGACTCTGCATTATTTCACCAGTTTTAGAAAGGCTCATGCCATTTTTCGTAACTACCGTGTAAACAGCATCGCCCTCATTTAATTCCGGTAAAAAGTCGGAAGGCATCACCGCCAACAAGCAAAGTGAGAAAATGAAAAAGCCAGCGCAGCAGAAAATTACTAGCCTGACATTTGCTAGAGCCTTGTCTAACAGCTTCTCATAACCCTTGATGATTGTTGCAAAGAAGCGGTGCTTTTCGTGAGTGATTCCCGTGTTAATCAAAAAGTATGACAGGATTGGCATCAGCAAGAATGCCACAAACAAGCTGGCTGTCATGGCAATAATTACATTGATCGCCATTGGCTTGAAGGTTTTTCCTTCAATTCCTGTGAACATCAAAATCGGTAGATAAACCAGAATGATGATGGTGATGCCGATGAAAATTGGCTTCGCAACTTGTGCTGAAAGTTTTGCAATTGAATGTGCTTTTTCTTCTCTGCTTTTACGTATAATTAAATGGCTGACGATGTATTCCACCAACACCACCGAGGAATCAACCAGCAAGCCGAAGTCAATGGCTCCCAAACTCATCAAATTTGCCGAGATGCCGAAAAAATTCATGCAGGCAGAAAGAATCAAAATGCAAAATAGCAGCGATGAAGCCACGATCATGCCGACTTTGAAGTTGCCGAGCAGCAAACATAATACGCCAACGACCAGCAGAATTCCTTCTGCTAGATTTTTCATTACGGTCTTGATGGTGGAATCAATCAGGAATTGGCGATCATAAAGGATTTCGATTTTAGCATTAAGACTTCGCTGATTTAGTTTTGCGATTTCTTCTTTTACCTTGACCAAAACTTCTCTGGCGTTTTCTCCTGATTGCAACATCACCGTTCCAATCACAGCTTCTTTGCCGCCATAAGTTGCAGATCCCAGCCTTTGTGAGTAGTTTGGACTTACCTCAACAATGTGTCTAAGTGGTAGTTCCTTTCCGCTGTAATCGATCTTCACCGGAACATCCATCACATCTTCAAAATTATTGATGTTGGCGAAAGTTCGAACCACTTTTTGCTGACCATCCTGCTCAATATAACCACCGCCAAAATTTTCACCGATGGTTTGAATCTGGGCAATTAATCGCTCCGGCGTCATACCATATTTTGCGATTTTTTCTGGCGTGATATTTAAATGCAGCTCGCGCTCAAAACCACCAATCGTGTCAATTTCCGCAACACCTCTGATCTTTTTTAATTCGCGGGCAAATTGATATTGCTGGATGGTGCGAAGCTCCATTAGGTCGTCTGCGCCGTTTGGATTATAAACGCGATAGATGATGATCTCGCCAATGCCGGTGGTTAAAGGCGCAATCTCTGGAGACATGCCGTTTGGAATTTGATCACGAAGACCAGAGATTCGTTGCAACACCTGATTTCTGGCGAAGTAAATATCAACATCATCACGGAAAATCAGAATAACCTGTGACAGGCCAAATTTGGAAATTGAGCGCATTTCTGAAAGCCCAGGAATTCCATAGAGTTCAGCTTCAACCGGATAAGTAACAGACTTTTCGATTTTAGCTGGGTCCATTCCAAAGGTCTTCGTATTCACAATCACCTGCTTGTTGGTGATGTCTGGAATGGCATCAATTTTAACTTTGCTTAAAGAGTAAAATCCGCACAGAGAAATGAGTCCAAATAGAACGAGAACATACCATCTCAACTCGATTATTTTTGTAAAAAATTTATTTATCATTTTTGGCTACAATAGAATTAGGTAAAGTGAAGCTGCCGACTTTTATCATCATCTGTGCGTAAGAAGCGGCCAACTCAACTTGTGTGTCGATGATGGTATCGATTGTTTGATATTCTTGTGAATCGAGTTCGATGTAAGTAATAAAATCGAGTACACCTTTTTTGAAATCGGAGTTGGCTTCTGAAAGGCGAGAAAGGATGGTTTTGATATTTGAGACAGGAAAATTCTTCGCCAATTTTAGCGAAGTTTCATATTCGCTAATATCGTTGCTGATGAGTTGAACCAACTGATTGCGACGGAATTCAACTTCCTGCTCCTGCGCTCTTATTTTCGATTCCGATGAAGCGATTTTTTCCTGATTGCGGTTAAACAAAGGGATAGAAGCAGAAAGACCAATTCCCGTAGAATCTCTGCCAGAGCCAGCAAGAGATGCGGAACCACCATTTTGTCTGGTAGCAGAAACAGCGACATCAGGCATTTGTTCAACTTTTGCAAATGACAATTCTGATCTGTATTTGCTGACGAGAATTTTTTGCTCTTTTAGCTCAAGGTTATTTTCAATCGCAGCATTGATGAAGAAATTTTTTCCTTTGTAGTTGTTGTCATCAAGCCACTCAAAAGCAACGTTTGTCGGCTCACTTTCCAGATTCAGATAAACATTCGCCGCATTCCAAGTCTGGTAAAGTTCATTACGATATTTAATCAAATCACGCTCAACCAGCCTGATTCTATCTTTTGTGATGTGCCATTGCGCCTTTTTAGTTGGTGAGCTGAGAACGATTGTGGCGAGGTATTTATCAACCAAAGTAAGTCGATCTAAACGCTTCTGCGCCAGCTCAATTTTTGATCGAAGCGCCTGGTATTGATAAAGCAGACTAAAAACTTCTGACTTAACGAATAGCGACAGATTATTTTTTCTGACATCAAGCACGCGAAACTCTGCTTCCTCAATATCATATTTGCTTTGCAGCTTATTATAAAATGGGACGGTTTGACTGACGCTGTAAGAATCTTGTCCGCCAATTCTACCAGCACTCACCACCGGATTGCTCCAATATTTTTGCTGATTAGCGAGGCGCTGTTGCGCCAAAGCAGAATATTGCGCCGCCCTAATATTAGCACTGTTTTGCTCAGCGATATTTATCAGCTCTTCGATTTTGTAATCCTTACAAAAAGCCGAGAAACTTAAAAAAATAAGTGAGAGAAATACGAGAAAAAATTTTGCCATTTTATCCAAATAAATAGTTCTTAACAAATGATCTCAATGCTTGAGACCAATGACTTTACGTAAGTTAAGAAACTATTTTTGGCGGCTTTTTGGGAGAGGCGATTTGAGGGGAAAGAGAAGAAGCTAAATCGAAAGAAAATTTTTCAATTGTTACGGGCTCTACGGCAAAAGATTTGGCAAGAGAAGCAAAATCAAAATGGCTGTGATGGCAATGGCAGCTGCAATCTTTGCAATCAGATGAATCTGCAAGATCACCAGAATTATCGTAAGAAATAACTGATTTAGTTTTTGACAGCGCTTCTTCCGCACAGGTATCTTTAAGCAACGCCTTGCCAGACAGAGAAAGGCAAAAAATTGTTAAAAATATGATACGAAGAAACTTGGTCATTAACTAAAAAAATTTATCAAAAATATTATACGAATATTATGAGAATTTTTTTAAAAAACAATCTCAGAAAAAACTTTTATCTAATGAATCGCGGTTAAACCATGATAGAAAACATAAAGTCCAATTGTGGCTATAAGAGCGCCAGACAAGTAAGGTGCTCGCTTCGCTAACTTACTAAATCCTGACCAGCGTTTACCAACTTGCCTAACGCTAAGAGAAGCAACTATTCCCGATGCAACCAGAACAAGTGCTAAACCAATACTGAAACAAAAGACCAGCAAAGCGCCCATCGCAATTTTCTTAAGCTGCAAGCATAGCAATAAAACTGTTATCGAAGCGGGGCATGGCAATAACCCTCCTGTCAAACCAAACATCACGAGCTGTCCGGTGGTAACATTTTGACTATTAAAGCGATTACGTAGATCATTGGCATGAGCGAGCTCGTGAGCATCTTGATATTCTGGCGAAACGACATCCAATGCTTTAAGTGCTGAATCATGTTTGTGTCCATGTTCAACAAACTCTATATCGTAATTGTGAGCATGATCGCCGTGAACAAGACTTAGCCTCGCCATAAATTCATGTGGCTCTGCTATATCCTGCTTGGATTCCAAAAACCCGTCTTTCTTGATGAAGGTAAATTTTTGTAGAGAACCATCAGGTCGCTTTATTTCTATCCATAAGTTGTTCAGCGTATAATCAGACAAAGCATTGTTAGACTCGGAAGATAAGCGAAAGCGCGGTGGCTGATTTTTCTCAAAAATCTGTAATTTTATCAAACCGTGTCCGGTATCTATCACATGGGATTCACCATGACCATGCGCACTTTCTTTTTTAAAATTCTGATGGTGCTTAAAACTACGACGCATCATCCAGAGGGCAATTATCACCATCAAAACACCTGAGACCATTTGAAAATATGGCTCAGTGGCTTCACTATCAACCTTGCCATTCATGAAATACATTCCCGTCAATACAACAAGCCATACAACCGCGGTGTGAGAAATTGTCACAGAAAGTCCAAGCAATGCCGCCTGTTTAACTGTTCCACGAATTGCCACAATGAAAGCTGCCATCATGGTTTTAGAATGACCTGGTTCCAAGCCATGCAAAGCTCCAAGTAAGATTGAAATCGGTATGAAGATAAAAAGATTTGAGCTGCCTTGTTGTATCAGGCTTACGATGTCTGGCATGATTATAAATATTTTGTGATTTCTTTAAATTCTTTAACCGCTTTCGCAGAAGATTTTTTATCTTCCAGAGCATGCTCAAGACAATGGTCAAGATGATCATGTATCAGAGTTTTCTTAGCTTTACTGATGGCGCTTTCCACAGCATACATTTGCTGAGCAACTTCCAGACAAGGCTGCTCGTCTTCAATCATCTTTATGACACTTTCTAAATGACCTTTGGCTCTTTTGAGGCGTTTTACGATTTCTGGATGTGAGGAATGTTGACTCATGTTTAATTTTAAAAGTTAGCTAATGATTATGTAATCCTATCCCCTAGGGAGGGATAAGTCAAATGAAACTTACTTTTATTTTAATAATAATGTGGTATCTTTTTTCTGAGATACGAATCACAAATAATTAAAATTATGATGAATCTTTTACTCTTTCTCGGTGCTGCTATATTTGAAATAGCGGGATGCTTTTCCTTCTGGATGTGGATTAGGCTTCATAAATCTTTCTGGTGGACTGCGCCAGGAATGCTTTCATTAGCCCTGTTTGCCTATCTTTTGACATTGGTTGAATCTGACTATGCCGGCAGATCTTACGCTGCATATGGGGCGATTTATATTTGCGCATCAATTGCCTGGATGTGGGTCGTTGAAAATAACTCTCCCACTAAAATTGACCTGTTAGGTGCATCTGTCTGCCTGATTGGCGCTGCTATTATTCTGTTCGCACAGAAAATGTGACTTAAAACTTTTTCTTGTTAAAAATTCTTTTTTCTAAAAAACTGCTCATGTCGGGAGTTGCACTGAAGTGCGACAAGAAGTCGCACAATTAACTGTTAAAATGGGCTTAACCGTTTTTTGGTTCTGCCCAGATTTAACCTGCTGTGTTGTCAGCAGTTTCCTATTCTGACATGCGTTTTGGGCAACTGATTCGTGTGA
>CAIRMX010000012.1 GCA_903879805.1 uncultured Alphaproteobacteria bacterium
AGCACGAAATGCATCTTTGCTTAACTTTACCTTTTTTGGATGGCAGGGAATGCAACGACACCTCAATTACAGAATCTGCTCATATTTTCAGCAAACGATTGGGTTCAATTGTTAGAACTTTTGAATAAAGTTTGTGACCTTGGATTGGTTTTGCTTATCGTGTGTTTGCGTGGTGCGTATGAAAAGCATGGGCAGGTTTGGTTTCGGCGGGGCTACCGTGCTTTTGATTTGATGTGGTTTGCAAGTGTCGTTTAACACGACAGTTGGTGTGTTGGGTTGTCCTAATAAAGCAAGCTGATACTGAAAAACTGACTTAGTTTGAAATTTGTAGGTAAAAGCCTTAGTGGTAATTAATTGTGAAAAGAGTGTTAATTAAGCGTATTGCCTCTAAGTTTTTTTTAACAGTTTTAAGGAACCTACGAGTATGAGCAAAACTATTCAAATTTTTATTTGCCTTTTAAGTGTTTTTTTCTTTAAAAGTGTTCTATCGCAAGGTGTTGCATCAAATGCTTTACAGCCAGAAATTGTGACCGTCACCGTGAAAGCGTCACAGTACTCCGCGAGTGATATTGGAATCTCTGTACTTGTTTACAAGCTTCCTCAAGTTATAAATTCACAGTCAAAAGAAGCAAGTCCAGTTGTAATTTTTTCACATGGTCGTAGTGTAGCAATAGCTGAAAGAGCCAAACAAAAAAATCCAGTCAATCCAAATATTGTTCGTTACTGGCACAGCCATGGTTACTCAGTTGTTGCAGCTATTCGTCCGGGCTATGGAGATAACAGTTCTATAGATCCAGAAGACCACGGAGTAAAGTGGACAGGAGATACATGTTCTGGCGAGGCGGATTTTCAAAAAACTGCCAGCGCTGCAAATCATGCAGATAAGTCTGTTCACACATGGCTTACATCACAGGAGTGGGTAAAAAGAGATCGAATATTGTTAGTTGGACAATCTGTTGGTGGATTTGCAGCGGTCAACGCTTGCGGATTAAACTGGTCAGGAGTGATTGGGTGTATCAATTTTGTTGGTGGTGCGGGAGGCAATCCCACGGCATCCCCAGGAAAATCCTGCAAGCCTGAACGTATTAGTGAAGTTCTTAGTAACGCAGCTAAAACAACTATTATTCCAAGTCTGTGGCTTTATTCTGCTAACGACAAATTTTGGGGCGAGGAGCCACCTAAACAATGGTTCAAATCATTCCAAGAAACAGCCAAAGCAGCTGGGCACAATGCAAAATCAGAATTTTTTGCTGCTCCAGCTGTTGGTGAAAACGGTCACTCTATGCAAGTTAATGGAATGAAATTGTGGACACCAGTAGTTGATAAGTGGCTTGATCAAAATCGTTTTTAAAGACTTTAACTAATTTACATTTGCTCCCAATTTGCTTCATTTCAAAAAGAGCGTTTTCGCTATAGAAGCATTAATTTGAGTTGAAAATAACTCAATGCTGCAGCATTTATTTGATTCATCTAAGATCGAGTTTAGATTCTCAGAACTTTTGAATAAAGTTTGGGACCTTGGTTTGTATTGGTCGATTTATCGAGTCATTGCGCCATAAACCAAGTTTTGAATATCCTGTCTATGGTAGCCCCTTATATTTCCAGCACCAGGAACAGCGGTACCGAATACAACAACCAATTTTGCTTGAGGATCTGCAAAATATCCAGTGCCATATGAACCATTCCAGCTGTATTCACCCACGTTGCCAGGAATTGCAGCAAGTCCAGGCTCTGTTCTAACAGCAACACCTAATCCAAATCCATAACCTTCGCGATAAGGTACTACGTCTGTCACGCGATTAATGATTTTTTTGTTCAAGTGATCACTAGTCATTAGTTTGACAATAGCAGGGCTCAAAATTCTTTGTCCATTGAACTCACCACCATTGAGCAACATTTGACCAAACTTGAGATAGTCAGGAACTGTACTAAGAGAGCAGCCACCACCACATTCAAAAGTCACACCAGGCTCCAAAGGCGGAATTGATTGTGGCTTGTTATCGATTGGATTTAATTTGAAAGCATAGGCTTGTCTGGATTTCTTGTTTTCAGGAACTTTAAAGCCTGTGTCATTCATACCCAATGGTTTCCAGATAGTTTCGCGCAAATATACATCTAAAGATTTTCCAGAAACCTTTTCAATAACTGCGCCCAACACGTCGTGAGATAAGCCGTAATCGAAAACTGTTCCAGGCTGATACACCAATGGCAATTTGGTAATCTTGTCCATGAAATCAGCTGCTCCATTCATTTTTCTAACTAGCCCACCTGTA
>CAIRMX010000013.1 GCA_903879805.1 uncultured Alphaproteobacteria bacterium
ATGATGAAGCAGGAAAAGAATACGCGCAGAAAGTTGCCGCTCATTTGCTTAAAGTTGCATCTTTTGTTTCACTGATAACGCCGCCAAAACATAAGCCGCACAAGTGGGATGCTTTTGATGCGGTTGCCGAAGGCTTTAACATCAATTCACTTTTTGAGAGTGCCAAAAGTTTTGAGCAAAGATTCCCGCGCTATCTTGGCGATGATTTGTGGAATGATAACAGCCCGATGCCGGATGATTTGATCTCGCCAAGATTTTTGACGCCGCGTGGAATGCTTTTAATTGGCGGCGCACCGAAAGTTGGTAAGAGCGATTTTTTAATCAATTTCCTGATTCATATTGCAGCAGGAGAAAGTTTTTTAGGATTAAAACCACCGAAGCCGCTCAAAGTTTTTTACCTGCAATCAGAGATCAGCTATCACTATCTGCGTGAGCGCATCAAGAAACTGCAAATCCCTCAAGATATTCTTCATCGCGGATTAAAAAATTTCTGCGCCACACCTCAGATTGAAACCATCTTAAATGATCATGGTGTTGAGATGGCTTACAACACGATCAGAAATTGCTTTGGTGATGATTCTCCTCCTGACATTGTGTGTATTGATCCAATTCGAAATGTCTTTGATGGCGGCGCAGAAAGCGGCAGTGAGAACGACAACAATGCCATGTTATTTTTCTTACAAAACCGCGTAGGAAAACTTCGTTCAATGATCAATCCTGACATTGGAATTATCCTCTGCCACCACACCAAAAAAATAAAAAAGAAGGATGTTGAAGATGATCCTTTTCAAGCGTTTTCCGGCGCCGGAAGTTTAAGAAGTTTCTACACCAGCGGCTTGATAATGCACCGCCCAAACGAGCATGAAGCAAAAATTAATCTTTATTTTGAGCTACGAAATGGTTCATCAATTCCAAAAAAAATCGTTGAGAAAGTTGATGGTAAATGGACGGAACTTAATCCGTTTTCTGAAAGACTTATTCAGCAAGATTATGGTCAAAAACTAGATGCCGAAAGAGATCGCAAAGCTGATGTTATTTTGCAGCTGATCGCTGATGAAGCGCTGAAAGGAAATGTTTATGTCGGAAATCAGTTTGCCGAGAAGTTTGAAAACAAAGCTGGACTAGGATGCAAAACTACCATTGTCGATAGAGTCTCAGTTCTTGCTACCAAAGGCTATATCAAGTTTAGCCGCAACTTATCAGAGTTTGCGATCCAAGGTGCGAAATCAAAATATGGTGTTCTCTGTGTTGAAGGAATGCTGTTTAAAAACTACGATGAAAAGCTAATCCAAGTTCTACCAACACACTTTAAATGCTCCAATAGCGGCGCTGTTCTTCCGGTTGAAAATCCTGCCGTGTGGATTCTGCATGATGACGAGGTTCAGCCATGAAAAATCCAAGAAACCAAATTAAGAAACCAAGAAACCAAACCAAGAAATCGGAATTTTGGTTTCTAAGCTGCAATCCTTACTCCCAAGCTAATTACCAAGAAACCAACCAAGAAACCGCCAAGAAACCAAAATTAAAAAATTGGCAACAAACAAAAAATCCGCAAAGCCTTGTGGGACAAGGAATTTCGCAAGAAACCAGAAAACCAAAATCTTTTCAGAAAAATTCGTCAATTTTGGTGTCTGGGAAGCAGCTATTTTACTGTGCTCGTGGGTTATTTTCCAAGAAACCAACTGCACCCCCTCCATTACATGGAGGGTATGAGATACCCTCCATGGATGGAATGGAGGTTTCGATTTTTCGGCTTCCAAAGTTTGCAATTTTACCAACAAAAAAATTTGAGAGAAAATGAAAGAAATTCAAAACGAGAGATTCAGCGAAGAACAAATCATCGCAATTTTTAGAGAGGCAGTAAGAACTTTGAAAAAGCTTCCACCTGTCAGAGTTCAAGGCTATTTCAACGCATGGCCTGAGATGATCTACACCGAAAGAGAGGTCGCAAGAATGGATCAAAAAAGCAAATTCTGGCGCGCAACTCCTGATGCAATTTCGCGAATGGAAAAAGCGATCGGTTGGTTGAGCCTGCTTGAAGACGCCGTTGAGAGAAAAATTGTGTGGATGAGAGCGAGTAATATTCCTTGGGAAATTATCAAAAAAACTTTCGGATTTTCGCGAGTAACTGCCAATAAAAAATACAAAAACGCCATAAAATTTATTACTAACAATTACTAAGACTTACCTTTGTGAGGACATTTCAAAAAAGCACTTTACACTTTGGGCCTGTAAGGCTTAACTTTTTGTCATGTTCTAAAAATGTGTCTAAAAAAAGTGGCCTTCATAAGCATAAAACTCGAAGATAAGGCGACAGAAAATTTAAGACAAATCGCCACAAAACAAATCCCA
>CAIRMX010000014.1 GCA_903879805.1 uncultured Alphaproteobacteria bacterium
CAACTTACATTCCGGCGAATAACGATTTCGATTCCTTTGTAATCAAAGGTGATTTTCACAAGGATTACAAAGGCGTAAAAGCTGATTCTTCTGAGGTGGAAATTAGCTCTAACGAAATCGTTTTATTCGTCCGTGATGTTTCGATGCCACCAGAATATCCAAAAGCAAATCAAGGCGATTTTGTCGAGGTTGAAAACATCAGATATCAAATCATCGACATTCAGCAGCACATACCAGGAAGCAAAAAATTAATTTTACATGAGTCACCCGCGAACAGCGATTAGACAGGCTTTGGTCGACCAATTAAAAACCAAAGTTGGTGATGATTTTCCAACTGACGCTTTAGATCGAATTTATGGCAGCAGATCAAAGCCTTTATTTGATCAGTTTCTGCCGGCGATTTTAGTTTATGCGCGAAACGAAAATGTCATTGAAGAAAGATTTGCGAGTGATGGTTTTGGAGCGACAAAACGAGAGCTAGATATTGCTTTCGAGGCTGTGGTTTTAGGAGGCGAAGAAGTTGATGCCACACTCGATAAAATCGCGAAACAAATTGAAGACGCTTTTGACGGATGGGAAATGCCGACAAGAAAAGCTGATGTTTTGAAATTGAAATCTACTGAAATCGACATCTCGATTGACGGCAGTAAAATCTATGGGGCTGTAAGACTCACCTATGCAATCACTTACTACACCACAAGCAAAGAACCTGATAATTCAGGAATAATACCAACCGAAATTGAGGCAAATTTCTAATGAGCAAAACAATAAAAATTCAAATGGTCACTGACCATCTCGAATACAAAAAAGGACAGATTGTCGAGCTTGAGGAAAAGCAGGCAGTCAACTTTTTAACTAATGGAAAAGCGTTAAAAATTCATCGCAAAAAAGATGATGTTGTCGAAGAAAATTCCGAAGAAAAAACCACCGAAAAAGGAAACAAAAAATCCAAGAAAAATGATCAATGAACTTCGATGAAAAAGACGGATTTAATTTAAACGATCTTGCACGAAGACTCGCAAATATCATTCGGCTTGGACAGATATTTGCCATCAATTACGAAACAGCAAAAGCGCGAGTAAGAATTGGAGATTTAGAAACTGATTGGTTGCCTTGGATTACTTCAAACAGTGGCGACAACAAAGACTGGAATCCTCCCGAAATTGACGAGCAAGTGATGATTTTATCTCCTTGTGGAGAGTTAAATCAGGGAGTGATTTTTCCATCACTTTATCGTGGATCAGCGCCAGAAAATTCCGGCAATATTCAAAGCATAACTTTTGCCGATGGTTCAAAAATTTCCTTCGATCGTGCTAGTGGAAATTTAACTCTCGACATCAAAGGCAGCGCCATCATCAAAGTTGCAGGAAATGCACAAATTGAAGCCGCAAATATCACTCTAAAAGGAAATGTTGATCTTGGCGGCAGCGGTGGAAACGCGGTCGCGCGAGTTGGTGATAAAGTAAAAATTGATTCAGGTTCTTCTGCCGGAGAGTGGCCGATCATTTCAGGATCACCAAAAGTGAAATCAGCATGAATGTAAATACCGGCAAAACAATTTCAGAAATTGCTCACATCAAACAGTCGATTGCAAATATTTTAAGCACGCCAATTGGTTCAAGAGTGATGCGGCGAGACTATGGCTCAAGGCTTTTTGAAAGAATTGATCAACCAATTAACGGCGAACTGATCGCAGAAATTTACTCAGATATTGTTGAAGCGATTTCAACTTGGGAGCCACGCTTTGAAGTTGAGCAAGTAACTCTGCAAAGCATCGATAAAGGGAAAATTGTCATCGATCTTGAAGGCAGTTTTGTAAAAGACGGACAAAAAATAGTTTTAGAAAATATCTCGATCACCAGTAGCTAAATGGGCAACTTCACGGCAATAGATTTATCAAAATTACCCGCACCAAAGGTAATCGAAGCTTTAAGTTACGAAGAAATTTTTCAGGATATTTTAAGCGATTTTTTAGAAAAAAATCCAAGCTATTCAACTCTTCTTGAAAGTGATCCAGCAATGATTTTGTTGGAGGTTTGTGCTTATCGCGAATTGCTTCTGCGCAATCGCATAAATGAAGCAGCAAAAGCAACTATGCTCGCTTATGCAACTGGCAGCGACTTAGAAAATTTAGGTGCTCCTCTTGGTGTGCAAAAATTGATCGGTGAAACTGATGATCAGTTAAGACAAAGAATCCAACTTGCGCCAGAAGCGTTCACTAATGCTGGATCAGTTGGCGCTTACACATTTCATGCACTTTCTGCATCAAGCGACATCAAATCAGTTTCGGTTAAAAGCCCAAATCCTGGTGAAGTTTTAGTGACAATTCTTTCTAAAACCGGAAATGGAGTTGCCTCAGAAGAGTTGATTGA
>CAIRMX010000015.1 GCA_903879805.1 uncultured Alphaproteobacteria bacterium
AATCTAAAAATTCTCAGTTGCGTGGTGAGGAATTTGTGGGTTGTTCAGAGGTTCCTTTTGTGTAACTTCAAGAATGCCTGACTCTATCCATGAAAAAATCCAATTTTTAGAGAATCAGCTTCAAGATTTGGAGAGGCATAAAGCCTCTTTGCAAACGGAACTCAAAAAGACGCAGGAAGAGCTACAAAAGCATCCGTCTTTACCCCCTCTGCCATTATTGTCACCGATAGCCAACAAAACTTTCTCACCAGAAGAGAAAATTAAGATTTTTATGAATCTTTTTCGTGGTCGAGTAGATGTTTTTCCAAAAAGATGGAGTAATTCTAAAACTGGTAAATCAGGCTATTCTCTAACTTGCTACAATGAATGGGTTAGAGGTAAATGCAATAAACCCAAGATAAAATGCTCGCAGTGTTCTAATCAAGCCTTCATTCCAGCCACTGCAGAAATTATTCGCAAACATTTAGGCGGAGAAGATTTTGCTGGTGGCAAGAGAGATTATACAATTGGTATCTACCCAATGCTTGCAGATGATACTTGTTGGTTTTTAGCGGCAGATTTTGACAAGGATAAATGGCAGCAAGATGCTTTAGCCTTCACTAAAACCTGCCGTAAAAATGGCGTGCCATGTGCACTTGAAAGATCGAGATCGGGAAATGGTGCTCACGTTTGGATTTTTTTCGAAAAGCCTATTCAGGCAAATCAGGCCAGAAAAATGGGTTCGGCCCTTTTAACTGAAACGATGGATGATTATCCAGAGATTGGCTTTGAATCTTACGATCGCTTTTTTCCCAATCAGGACACTTTACCATCAGGAGGATTCGGCAATCTTATTGCGCTCCCGTTGCAATATTTTCCAAGAGAGCGAGGTAACAGCCTATTTCTAGATGAAAATTTTGAACCACACCAAGATCAATGGCAATTTTTAGCATCGGTTTCAAAGATATCAGAATCGGCCATCAATAAAATTGTTGAGGAAGCATCCTGCAAAGGTAGAATTCTAGGCGTTCGCATGCCAATTGAAGAAGGTGAAGAAAGACCATGGGAAATGAAGCCTTCTCGTAACAAAATAGAAATTCTAATCGATCAAAATCTTCCAAAGTCAGCCAATATTGTCATCAGCAATCAGATTTTCATTGAGAAGCAAAATCTTCCTCCGTCGCTCATCAGCAAGTTGATACGCCTTGCGGCTTTCCAAAATCCTGAGTTTTACATAGCGCAGTCTATGCGACTATCGACATTTGGCAAACCAAGAATAATTGCCTGCGCTGAGAATTTTTCGGGGCATCTTGGATTGCCTAGAGGATGCATGGATGAGGTTGTGGATTTACTAAAATCTCTCGGGATTGAAGTAAATATTGATGACAAAAGATACGGTGGAAATCGCATCAAATTAAATTTTTTAGGTGAGCTTACAAGCGAGCAACAAAAGGCAGCTAAAACACTTTTTCAGCATGATACCGGAGTTTTAGCGGCAACGACAGCATTTGGCAAAACGGTTATTGGTGCACATATGATCGCCAAAAGAAAAACCAACACTCTTGTTATCGTTCATCGCAGGCAGTTGCTAGGCCAGTGGATTGAAAGATTAAAAGTATTTTTAAATATCGGTTCAGATCAAATAGGCCTGATTGGAGGCGGCAAACACAAGCCGAGCGGAGTTGTGGATATCGCCATCATTCAGAGTCTGATAAAGAACAATGTTGTTGATGATATCGTGGCGCAGTATGGGCAAGTTATCGTTGACGAGTGCCACCATTTGTCTGCTGTTAGTTTTGAAGCGGTGATAAAAGCCTGCAAGGCAAAATATGTATTGGGACTTACTGCTACAGCTACGCGCAAAGATGGACATCATCCCATAATATTCATGCAATGTGGGGAGATTAGGTATAAAGTTGACGCTAAAGAGCAGGCAAAACTTCGTCCATTTAATCACAAAGTTGTATTAAGAAATACAGCGCTCACTCTTGATACGACTACGGAACGCAAGCCTTCAATCAGTGATGTTTATTCAGAAATTACGCGTGATCAACAAAGAAATTTGTTGATTGTCGAGGATGTTCTTAGTGCTCTAAAACTAGGGCGTTGTCCATTAATTCTCACGGAGCGTAAAGATCATGCAGTATTCTTCGAGTAACAATTATCGCAGTTCTGTAAAAATGTTATCGTGATGGTTGGTGGACAAAATACGAAAAAGCGCGCAGCAATAAAACTTCAGCTCGAAACCGTACCAGAGCATGAAGAAAGGATTATTATTGCTACTGGACGATACATCGGCGAAGGGTTTGATGATAAACGTTTGGATACACTCTTTCTGACAATGCCAATATCTTGGCATGGAACATTGGCTCAATATGCTGGAAGGTTGCACAGAAATCACGCCAATAAAAAAGAGGTAGTGGTTTACGATTATGTCGATTGCCAAGTGCCTATGCTTGCAAAAATGGCAGAAAAAAGGTTGAAGGGATATGCAAAAATTGGGTACACACAAGCATTTGATAACTAGAGGCTAGTTATAATTCCGCCTTCTTTTTTTATCGAATTATAGTCTTCTGTAAAACTTTTGATGTAACCATTGCCCATAATCACATTACTTGTCCGAAAAAGCCCATCATAAACAATTTTACCAGAAAACGGGATGAGCACAGTCTCAACAAATATTGGTAAACAATATTTTGGAATAATTTCATCGATGCTGCTCATTAGTCCTATAACGCCATAGGCATGTTTTTCGTCGAGAAAGATGGAGTGATTTTTTAGATGCTTTAGTATAACAAAATTTCCTGTAACGGCGCTTTTCCAATTATTGGTAACCGACAATTCTTGCTCATTAAAATTTGCTGGATTTGCTTCGATGAATTGATCAATAAACTCTCTTTTTTTAAACAAGCGATCTCTTAAAGCGGTAGCATCATCAGCAAAGTTAGCGTATTCTCCCCAATCACTTAGACCTTTAAACTTTTTAGAGAATTTGGTTTTTTGATTCACAAAAAGTAGAAGATTTTTGTGAATTTTGTAGAACAATTTTTGATCTTTTTCGTTTAAAAAATTTAGCATATTTTTTTTCAGAACTTGCGGTTGATGCTGATCTAATCCTTATTTTTCCAAGGAGGAAATCTTCTTTTTCATAAGTGGCGGATTTTAGATCATTAAAATAAAGGCAATGATTGCCAGTAAAGATTTTTTTGCTGAGATTGTCAATATTATTCGGTTCAAAGTTATGCAAAGAGTTCAGAAAGATTGGACATAAATTAGACGTTTTTGTGGATACTGGGTGGTTGCTATGAAAATTGTCTCATAGTGATAAGATTACGATAATAGCAATATTATGACTATGTCATCCATTGACTTAAGCTTTTTTAACGATATCATAGTCGTATAATTACTATTATCGCAATCTTTCTACTATGGCAAATTTTTCAGAATATTTAAAAGATTTAAGAAAATCAGGACAGCTTTCCTTCGGATTAGATAAGGCTGCAAGCGATTTAAAGATTTCAAAACGTAATGCCTTATCTTCGATATGCCGCATAAAAAAACGCGGAGAAATTATCAGTCCAGCACAAGGGTTTTATGTCATAATTCCTCCTGAGCACCAATTGCAAGGTTGCTTACCTGCGGCAGAATTAGTGCCAATTCTAATGCAACATTTGGTAGTGAATTACTATGTGGGATTGCTTAGCGCTGCCATGTATCACGGCGCAACTCATCAAAAACCAAATTCATTCCAAATAATTTCTGATAAGCAAATTCGTAAAAGTTTAAAATTTGGACAGATCAGCATCGATGCAATTTACAAAAAATCCTTGGCAAACCTTCCCATACAAGAAATTGCTGTTGATAGTGGCTATTTGAAAATTTCCTCGCCGGAATTAACCGCTATGGATTTGCTGCTTTATGCAGGAAGAAGCGGCGGATTAAATCATATCGCAACTGTTCTATCAGAGTTGGTGCAATCAATTGATCTTAAAAAATTGATTGAGCTGGCAAATATCTCCAACCAGAAATTCTGGCTGCAAAAATTGGGATATATTTTGGAAAAAATTGATGCCGAAAACCCCGAGCACAAGCAAGACATTATCAACGGCTTACAAGAATATTTATCCTTTGAAAAAAAACTCATTGCCCTAGCGCCGGAAATTCCCATTAAAGGTTATCCAAGATGCAAGAAGTGGATGATTGTTGAAAACACAACTATTGAAAGCGACTTATGATCCCAAAACTTTTCATAGAACAATGGCAAAAAAATGCTCCTTGGCAAAGCCTTGATATGGTTGAGCAAGACTTAATCATCAACAGGGCTTTGGTTGATCTTTACGGAAATCAAAAAGTTAAAGACAGTCTGATTTTTCGCGGCGGAACCGCACTAAATAAAATTTATCTCAAACCATCAGCGCGTTACAGTGAAGATTTAGATTTTGTGCAAACAAGAGCACAACCGATTGGTGAAACAATAGATGCTATCAGAATCGCGCTTAACTGGCTTGGTAAACCCAATTATATCCCGACTGAACGATCATCAAAATTGGTTTACAAATACACTTCAGTTAATGGCTTGCCGATGAAGCTGAAAATTGAAATTAACACCACCGAACATTTTCAAGTAATGGATATCAACAATGCAACTTTTGGCTTTGAGTCAGAGTGGTTTAGCGGCGAAAGTATCGTTGCGGTTAATAAGCTAGAAGAGTTGATGGCAACCAAGATAAGAGCTTTATATCAAAGACGTAAAGGTAGGGATTTGTTCGACCTGTGGATGGTCTTCAGCAAAGATTTAGCCAACATCGATGAGTGCTTAAAAATTTTCAAAAAATATTGCGATTACGGCAAACTAAAGATTTCCAAGGATTTGTTTTTAAAAAACCTCGAATTGAAACGCTTAAACAAAGACTTTCAGCTCGATATGAATATCTTGCTGCCTCATCAATTCTCGCCTTATAATACTCCATTTATTCCTGGCCAGACCAACTGGAATTTTGACGAGGCTTTTGAGTATGTAAAAAGCGAAATTATTAACCGAATTTAATAAAATTGCGTATTAATAAAATCGCTTAAACATCTGAACTGCTCTATGAATTTTTTTAACAACTCTCCAAAAATCATGAAAAATAATTTTATCAAAGCCACTTTGGCCCTTTTTCTGTTATCGTCTTGTGCGGGCAATAGTTTCAAATATTCCGAGAAGCCAACGACAATAGTTAACGGTAAATCAAAATATTATGTTGCTGATGTTAAAATAAAATTTGTTGAAGGAATGCTCCGTAAAGCAAAAGGCGAACTATTGGCTATAAATTCTCCGGCGATGAAAAAAGATTTTTCAAATTACCCAAATGAGCAGAAGATTTCTGAAATTGTTAAACAAATTCTTGAAACGAAGCTAAAAGAAAAGGGCATCTACTCTTCTGATCCAAAGGATACGAATGTTTATTCAATATCGATGAAAGCTGACTACGAGAGGATCGGTCTTCTGTGGTCAAAGACTGCTTATCACTCATTTATCATGTCTCACGATATAACGGTTTCGAAAGATGGGAAGGAAGTGGCAAGAAGTGTCTACTCAAATTATAAGGCGAAAAGAGGCTATTTCGCCGAGTTTGCTTCAAATGCCAAAACTCTAGCTGGAGCAAAAGGCCCGCAAGATGAGATTGAAGATTTAAATATTGTGATCGCTGATACCGCAAAGGATTTATCAGAGCTGGGATTGAAGGTTAAATAAAGAAAAAATTTATTTCTTTAAAGCTAAAAGCCTCAGAGCGAAAGCTTTGAGGCTTTTTCTTTTTCTGGTTTCTTTGAAGAGATTTACGAAAAATTAAAATCAGGTGAGGGCGACTATTCTGGCGCCACCCCTAAAGACAAAAGTGATGGTTTTGAACGCTCTGAACCACATCGGAAAAAATAAGGTGGACGATTTCATGATAAAAAAATGCGCCAAAACCTTGAGTGATTTTGACAAAAAATCTTTACAAAAAATGTCTCCCAAAGTCTCTGGATGGGTTTCTGACTTTATACCAAAAATAGTGGCGGCGTAATGGAAAAATTTATCAAATTATCAGATCAGGAAAGAAAAAATGTCATTCAGAAGGCAGCGTTTGATCTGGGTTTGAGATTTGATGTGGTGGAAAAAGATATCTGGGTTAAAAAAGTTTGAAAAAATCTTGCTAAAAACAAATCAAAATTCAGCGCAGCTAAGCTAACTAAATAATTTAAAAATGCCAAAATCCTCCACCCAAAAAGCCCTCGATATTTTATCAACTTGGACGGCTTTGGAGGTTTTGTCGCCACAAGAATTTAAAAAAGAAAATTTCAAAAGCCTCGTAGCCTTACTTCCAAATAAGCCTCTGCCTTGGGCCTTCGATGCAGAAAGACCTCCTCAAGGTAAAAAATATTTTTACCAAATAATCGTTGGCACGATCAATTTAGAAAAGTCGCAGCTGCAGCTGTTGCAAAAATATTCAGACAAAAATCCCGAAAAAGAAAAATCAAAAGGAGAGTCAATCATCGCCACTATCGCGGTTGACAAAGATGGTTTTTTGGCGGCGGATAAAATTTCTGTGACGATATCGAGCTTTGCTTGGGGGGCTCCAGAGGCTTTAACTGGAAATTTAAAAGATTTAGCAAATTGGCCAAAAGTAGAAATTTCTCTAGCTGAAAAGTTTGACGATTTTCTGCGCAGAAATTTTGATAACGGCGCCAGAATGCCGATCAACTACGCTTTGATTGAAGAGGCTTACGAATATCTGATCGATGTTTTGAAATTGCCGCGTGAGCTCACAAATGATAAATTTTTCGCCATTAAGAGCGAGGAAAATGCTGATAAAAAAGAGTCGTCAAATTCAATAATTCTTAACAGTTTTTATCTTAAAGATTTGACAAAGGCGGCCAATCTTTTTGTGAAAAATGAAGCAAAGCAAAGTCTAGCAAGGCCAATGGCATCAAGGTCATTTGCTAAATTTAAAGAAGAGGTCAGGGCGCCACAAAATAATTTTTTAGCTTCTCTATTTTGTCTTTTTTCTAAACTTATTCTTTGCTTAATAACTTTTTTCTTAAGTTTTTTTGAAGAAAAAAAATCGCAGGATAAGGGCCAGACAACTCAGGATGAAGAGCTGAAGCAAATTCCAAAAAACCTAAAACTTTATTTAGGTTTAGAAAAGCCGTCAAAAAAACTTAACATTCTTAAAGAAAGCTCAGTTTTAAAAACAGCAGTCTCACCAAAGCTAATTCCCCCAGCTTGTTGGTCGGCAAGCAATCACAATCCCTTGGTTTTGCTGCAACAAGCCGCAGTTAATTTATCTTTAAGCGAATTGGAAGATGGCGGAATCCTCGCTGTCAACGGCCCTCCTGGAACCGGCAAAACAACTTTGCTTAGAGATGTAATCGCTGGCATTGTGGTTAAAAGAGCGCAAGCGATGTGCGCTTTTAATGATCCATCTAAAGCCTTCACTAAAAGCGGAAAAAGGTTTGAAGCTGGCAGGGGAAGTTATGAATTAAGCATGCTGGATCAAAGGTTGAAAGGCTTTGAAATTCTGATCGCTTCTTCAAACAACAATGCGGTGCAAAATGTTAGCGCCGAGCTGCCAAACCTAAATGCAATAGCCTCTGACGCGGATGATTTGCGTTATTTTAAAATTTTATCCGACAAATTAATTGATCGCGAAAGCTGGGGAATGATCTCGGCAGTTTTGGGAAATAGCGAAAATTGCTACAAATTTTCTCAAGCATTTTGGTGGGACAAAGAGTGCAGTTTTAAAAATTATTTGGCCAAAGCCTGCGACAGCAAAAAAGTTTTCACAAAAAAAGATTTAAAGACCGGCAAAGATGTTGAGTACATACCGCAAATTATTTTAGAAAACTTTCCTCCGAAAAATGAAAACGAGGCTTTGGACAGTTGGCGCGAGGCGCGAGAAAATTTCCAAAATACTTTAGCAGAAGTTAACGCAAAACTTGCTGAGCTTGAAGAGGTGTCAGAATTTTTTAGAGAAATCGATTTGCTAGAAAGCGATTGTAGCGATTTACCAAAATTAGAAGCGAGTTTGAAGAAGCATCAAAAATCACGACCAAGCTTTTGGCGCCTAATATTTTCGCCACTCAAGTCTTTGGCTTGGAAGCGACAAAATGCCAAACTTTTAGAAATAAAACCAAAGCTGATTAAGGCTGAAGAATATCGCAAAAAACTTGGCTCGCACACTGTTGAAGAAAAACTTTTTAACCAAAGTCGCAAAACTCTTCATCTAGTTGCGCCGTGGTGTGACGAAGAAACTAAATTGCTGCGCGAAAAACTTTTTACTCAAGCGATGAAGTTGCATAAATGTTTCATCGACGCTGCTGCAAAGCCACTTCTTCACAATTTAGGAATTTTTTTAATGCAGCTTTCTGGCTCTCAAAGTAGCAGCGAGGCGGATGATTTTGCTTCCGATTTGTGGTCTTCGCTATTTTTGGTAGTGCCAGCGGTTTCGACGGCTTTTGCTTCTGTAGGAAAAATGCTAGAAAAGCTGCCGCAAGAAAGTTTGGGCTGGTTGTTAATTGATGAAGCTGGACAAGCCTCTCCGCAATCAGCAGTTGGCGCAATTCTAAAAACTAAGCGGGCAATTGTAGTTGGTGATCCAATGCAAATTGAACCGGTTGTAACGCTTTCAGAGTCATTAACCAAAAGCATCTGTGAGCAATTTGAAGTTGAGGCAGATTCTTTTAATGCGCCGGCGGCTTCGGTTCAAACTTTGTGCGACGCAGCAACTACATATTTTGCTGAGTTAAATGGCTGCCAAGTTGGCGTGCCGCTTTTGGTTCACAGGCGTTGCGATGATCCAATGTTTGGCATTGCCAACACAATTGCCTACGATGGTTTGATGGTTAACGCAAAAAAATCTGGCGCTTCTAAAATTAGAGACTCTTTAGGTTCGTCGGCTTGGTTTGATGTGGACAGTGTTTCCGAGCAAAAATGGTCAGCAGCTGAAGGTGAAAAATTAATTGAAATTCTGACAAAAATTAACGCGAGTGACGGGGCTCCTGATTTATTCATCATTACCCCATTCAAGGATGTCGCATACGAGTTGCGAAGCCTAGTAAGCAAAAGCGGCATTTTGCAGCGCTGGAAAGTAAATGATCCGCAATCGTGGCTCAGGGAAAGGATCGGCACAGTTCACACCTTTCAGGGCAAAGAAGCTGAGGCGGTGATTTTTGTTTTAGGTGCTGCGTCGCCAGAACAAAGCGGCAGCAGAATTTGGGCTGGAAAAAAGCCAAACCTACTCAACGTTGCCGTCACAAGAGCGAAGGAAGTTTTTTACGTGATTGGTAATAAAAAATTATGGCGCGAGGCAGGAAATTTTGCCGATTTAGCTGATAGGATTTAGAGGTATTGTTTTGAGTCTGCTTGCGCTATACTGGGGTCGCTTTATTTGTTAAAAGACTTATCAGTGTTGATGGCAGCTTAAACATTAATAAACTTAAAGGTATCAAGCTTAGCAAAACTGCTATCATGGCAAAATCAGTTTTGACATAAGGGCTAAGGCAAATAATTGCAGCCATTGCAATTAGTGTTAAAATTGCAGTCAAAGATAACTGAGACAACTCGGTTTTTAATTTGCTTACAAGCTGACGTTCAAATTTTATCAAAGAAATTTTTCTAATAAAAAAACTATCTAGAACGGCAATGGATGCAGCAATTACAAGGAAAGTTAAAGAAAGAGTTGTTTTGTGATTTAAGACAGCTTCAAAACCAGCAAATCCTAGTATAAAAAATAGAGGCACCAATATCGCGACACAAAAAATACAATAAATGCGAATCCCCTTTGATATGGCAACAAAAGCAGAGATGAGTTTTAGTAACATATTTTTTGTTAAATTTTTTTTAATAACTTTGGTACTCATTGCAGAAACTCTTGTTGCAGATCAAGTAAAATAAAAATTAATGCCAAAACTTAACCTCAAAAAAGCCTCACAAATTGCAGCGGTAATAGCAGTTTCTTCAACTGCGATTTATCAATATTCCAGAACCGATTATAAACATTGGATAGATGCTGACAAAGATTGTCAAAATACCCGGCAAGAAGTTTTGATTGTCGAAAGTTTAGAGGAAGTGACGCTGGATAAAAAAGGCTGCGAAGTTGTTAAGGGAAAATGGTATGATCCTTATACCGACAAATATTTCACCCATCCAAGCGATCTCGACATTGATCATTTTGTTCCGCTTGGGGAAGTTGACAAAAGCGGTGGTCATGAGTGGCCAAAAAATAAGAAGATGGAATATGCTAATGATTTGGAAGATTCTGAAGTTTTGATTGCCGTTGATAAAAGTTCCAATCGTTCGAAGGGCGACAAAGACCCATCAGACTGGCTGCCACCTAATAAGAAATATCAATGCGAATACATTAAGACCTGGCAGAAGGTTAAAAAACAGTGGAAGCTGAGTATGGACAGCAAGGAAAAAGCCGTCATTGATGCTAAAAATAAGGAATGCAAACTGCGCTAATACAATTCTTCTTCTAAAGAGAATTTTTTCCTACTCAGTTTCATTTTGTATACTGGGATGTTTTGTGACCTCGTGGCTTCAATTAACCTCTTAGCTGACTCGGTATCTTCATCAAATCTCAATCCAAGGTAAATTTTGGTGATTGGTTGATAAGAATATTCGTGTTTAAGGATTGATTTACTTCCCTTTTTATCATCGCAATTTTCGCAGTAAATTTGTGCGCAGGCTTTATCTTTCTCTGAAGGTAATCTTGAGTAGTACCTATATCTGAATTCTCCGCACTCGCATTTTTCTAGATTTCTTCTGCCATCAACATTATCAACACTTCCATCTAGTTTTTGTAACGCCTTTGCATTAATAAGGGCGCGCTGTTGTTCTAAAAATTCTTCCGGACGCGATGTTTCTTTAAGCCATTTTCTTACATTCATTGCCGCAATTCTAATTTCCTCTTCTTGCGCCCAATCTTTTGATTTAGTCATAAAAAGAAAATTATCACCGAAGCTCGTTTTACTGTAAAATTTTTTTATAAAAGTCCCGTTATTATCTGATGGGCAATATTGAATTTCTTCTGGTGTGGCGATCAAATCTACATTTGGCTTAAAGGAATATTCTAAACATATTCCTTTATGAGAGTTCGCATAATGACTCCAAAAATACATTGAATTATGATTTTTTGAGAAGCATGCAACTTTTGCTTGTTTCTGAGTCAGATCTATTTTTTTAGAAAAGTCATTGTTGTCAAAAACATGCATTTGGCGCAAAGCATCGCCTATTAAAACCTTAGTCCAGATTTCCCCACCTTCATTATACAATTCCGCTTTTTGTTTAATGCCAAACTCATCAAGATATTCAGAGAAAAAGGATGGAAACCATTTTTCAAATCTTTCTGTTAAATTTTTTACCGAGAAACTGTTATTAAGAACATCTATAACAAAGTTATTAAAAACTTCGTAATTTAGCATATTCCTACCACCACTTTGGCGTGCTTTGCTTTCTTCTATTTCACGTTCTAAGTTTTCTATGATATGTGGCTTGAGTATCTGATTAAATTCCTCTTCGCTGATATTCTCAAAAAATGGGATCAGGCAATCATAAGGATCATTGAAAAGCTCAGGTGAAACCAAGGTGATTCTATTGTTTTTGATGTCATCAATTTCAGAAAGAAAACGGTCTTTACCCCAATCTGAAAATGTTTTATATCTATAAAGGCTGCCGTTCATAAGTTCTGCGCCATCTCCAAATCCTCATGCTCAAAAGCTGAAGCCATGCGCTCAATTTCTTTTTTGGTGATGTCAAAATTCTTAGCTACCTCGCGCCATTTGGAAACTGCTTTAGCAACTTCTTTGATAATTTTATTCGCCTCAGATTTTTCTAATCGGAAATCTTTGGCAACTGACAAGGCTGTTTCAAGCGATGCAGTTGTGTCGTTTAAATCAATCGCGGTTGTTAAAATGCGCGGCTTGATTTCGATTGGTGTCGGGTTGAGGTCATAGGCTGGAGAAAGTCGCCAGCCTTTTTGGCTTTCATAAAGAAAGCCGTGATTGCGTAAGTGATCGTCAGTATTGGAAATTAGCACATTAAAAACTATGCGCCGCCAAAGTTGTTTCATGTCTTCTTCAGGAGCTGCACCGTTTTGTGCTAAAGCATAGGCAATTTCAAGATAGCTGTGTTGTTCATTATCTCGCGCTTGCAGCATGATCATTGCTGAAAGAAACGGAATGCGAGTTTTTTTAATGCGGTCAAAACGCTTAACAATTAAGACCGGATTCTTGCCGATTTTTATCAAACTAAATTCCGGTGTTGCGATGCCAGAATTTTTTGCCAAAGTTAGCGCCACAGCCTCCCATTTTTCTACCGCAAATTCATCATCTTTTCTTGGAAACTTAGCGATTGCCAGATTGCCATTTTTATCCATCATCGATGATTTTGGGCGCGCGCCGCCAAGAGACGAGCCTGGCGCTAAAAGCAATCTCAGATCCTCTAAGTTTTCTTTGTCATCGATAAATCTTTCAGATGCCGCAAGTAGTTTAGGAACCTCTGAACAACCCACAAATTCCTCACCACGCAACTGAGAATTTTTAGATTTTCCAAATCCAAAAAAAATTCCCTCAGTTTTTACCATAATTTTCTCGCAAAATCAGCCAATATTTTAGCTAACCTTGTTA
>CAIRMX010000016.1 GCA_903879805.1 uncultured Alphaproteobacteria bacterium
GAAAGATCTTTTGCGTGGTTAGAAAAATGCAGAAGACTTTGGAAGAACTGCGAGAGAAAGCTCTCCACCTCTCTCGCAATGATTGAATTGGCGTTTGTGAGGTTGTTGCTTGTTCGGTAAGAAAGACTTAGGACGGGTTCTAAAAATTCCCAAATCAAAAATCGAAATTATCCGCGGTGAAAATTCTCGGATGAAGGTGGTGAAAGTTGAGGGAGTAGCCGAACTTAAACTTCAATCGTAACAACCACCGGACAATGATCCGAGGCCTTCTCCTGATCCCTGACACCACGATCTTCAATTCCTACTGCCAAAATTTTATCTGCCGCTTGGGGCGACGCCAAAAGATAATCAATGCGCATTCCTTTATTATGCTGCCACGAACCACCACGATAATCCCACCAGCTGAAAGCTTGATTTTGGCCATTGAAAGCGCGGTAAGAATCGACCAATCCTAAATTTAAAAGTGAGTGAAATTTTTGGCGCTCGAGTGGATGAAAACAAACTGTGCCGTTTAAACTTTTTGGGTCAAAAACATCAATGTCAGCAGATCCAACATTGTAATCTCCGCCGAAAATTTGCATTTCATCAAAAGCGAGAGCCTTAGCAAGATAAGACTTCAAGCGCTCAAAGAATTTCATTTTGTAAATGAATTTCTGACTATTTTCCAACGCCTCATTTGGCATTAAATCTCCCCCACCATTTGGAACATAAATTGAAGCAACACGAATTGCTTTTCCGCCAAAAGGTAAAACTGCTTCGATGTAGCGCGCTTGCTCATCAACTTCTCCACCCAGCGTAGGCAAGCCTTTAACCACATCTTCAATTTTTGATTTCGAAAGAATCGCCACACCATTGTAAGTTTTTTGACCAAAAACTGCAGCGTTGTAACCGGCGTCAAAAAGGGCCGTAAAAGGAAATTCTGTTTCTACACATTTTAATTCCTGCAACAAAACCACATCGGGATTAGAGTTTTTCAACCATTCAAGAAGCCTTGGCAGACGAGCTTTTACAGAGTTTACGTTGAAGCTGGCGATTTTGATTTGAGGCATTACAGATCCTTCATGAAGTGAAATCCACGAATGTAGAAATTCTCTTTGTAATAGAGCGAGTGCGATTTTTTATTCTCAGTAAAAGAGTCCAAAATAATTTTTTCGCAGTTTAATTTTTTGCCGATTTTTTCGATTTCGCCAAGAATTTTTTTACCAATCCCAAAGCCTCTTTTTTCTTCATCAACAATGAAACTTGAAAGCTGAATGTAGCGTCCGCAGTAAAGCATGCGTAGCACCCAATAGCCGCAGACTCCGACGATTTTATCATCAATAAATGCACCAACCATTTTAAAATCATTCATCTCAATCATCTCAGAAATTTGCGCGGCAAAATCTTCTAAACTTAATTTCTGATATCTCTGCTTCACGATTTCGTAAGCTAAAAGGATCTCTTCTTTGCTGTTTAACTCTTTTGTAACAACTTGATTGGCAATTTTTTCCATCAGAATTTAGGTGTTTTTTAATTGATCGGCTAAAGCGGCAGCCCAGTAAGTGACTGTTCCCGCACCCACACAAAAGACAATGTCACCAGCGCTAATTAATGGTTTTACGATTTGTGCTAAATCTTTTTCGCTATTCATTTTAATCACATTTTTGTGACCGGCTTTGGTAATTCCAGCAACTAAATCATCTTGGCTGGCACCTTCAATTGGCGCTTGTCCGGCCGAATAAACGTCTGAAACAATTACGTAGTCAGCGTCAGTAAAAGCGTGACAAAATTCATTAAATAAATCGTGAACTCGTGAATATTTATGCGGTTGGAAAACGCAGATTACTTTATGTTTTCCGGCAAAATGGCGCGCTGCTTTTAGCGTGGTTGAAATTTCAGTTGGGTGATGTCCGTAATCATCAATGATTGCCACGCCTTCATATTCGCCAACTTTAGTGAAGCGGCGTTTTACACCGTTAAAAGTGGCAAGCGCTTTGATAATTTGCGCATCATTTAGCCCCAAGAAATCGCCAATCGCAATTGCCACTAAAGCGTTGCTGGCATTATGTTCGCCGTAAACCGGCATTTTGATATTTTTGATTTCACGACCCGATTTAAATAGCACATCAAAAGTCAAACCTGTCGCATCCATTTTAGTATTTTTAACCATCAAATCAGCCGCTTTTTTTGCTGAATAAGTCACCAAATTTTTCTTGGTCGCTTTTAATTTGTCGTAAATTTTTTCAACTTCTGGGCTGTCAATACAAAGCACACACATTCCATTTTCTGGAATTTGCGCCACATATTTTTCAAAACAGGCTTTTTGTTTTTCGAAACTTCCGGCATATCCGCTAAATTCTAAATGCTCAGCTTCAATGTTTGTAACCGCGCCAATAAAGCTTGGAAGATCAACAAAACTGGCATCAGATTCGTCAGACTCTGCCACCAAATATTGGCCTTTGCCGATTTTTGAATTGCTGTGAAAATAGTGAATAACGCCGCCATTAATCACAGTTGGATCAAGCCCGCCAATTTCTAACATTAGTGAAGTAATGCCCGTGGTGCTAGTTTTGCCGTGGGTTCCGGCGATTGTAATGCCTTTATATTCGCCCATAACAATCGCCAAAAGATTGGCGCGGGTGATGATTGGAATATTTCTTTTTTGCGCCTCAACAATTTCAGGATTTTGCGTTTTGATAATTGAAGTTTGCACAATTAGCGAAACATCATCAGAAATATTTTCAGCTTTATGGCCCACGAAATAAGTCGCCCCAGCTTCACGCAACTTTGGAGTTAAATAATTTTCTGCTAGATCAGAACCTTGAACCGGAATATTGAATTCACGCAACACAAAAGCCAAAGCGCTCATACCAATGCCTCCCAAACCAATGAAATGGACTTTGCTTTGCTTTTTTATATCTTGAAAATTCATTGGAAATTACGTTTTTGAAATGATGATGAGGCGGCTGTAGATCACGTTTGGCGCGGAACTTAAGAAACCACAATTTATTTGTAAAATTAAAATTCCAAAAAATGGATAGAAAAAGAATCGAGCAAATTTTTGCAATTTGGCACAAGCAAAATTCGCATCCCAAAACCGAGTTAGTATTTACAAATAATTACACACTTTTGGTTGCCGTGGTTTTGTCGGCGCAAAGCACTGATATTGGCGTTAATAAGGCAACCAAAGAGCTTTTTAAAATAGCAGATACACCAGAAAAAATGCTGAGGCTTGGTGAAAAAAATCTCAAAAAATACATCAACACCATCGGTCTCTACAATGGCAAAGCAGCCAATATTATCGCGCTTTCTGAGAGTTTGGTAAAAAATTTTAATTCAGAAGTTCCCGAAGATTTTAACGCACTAATTTCTCTCGCCGGCGTCGGCCAAAAAACCGCCAATGTCGTTTTAAACTGCGCCTTCGGGCATCCAACCATCGCTGTTGACACTCACGTTTTTCGCGTGGCCAATCGCCTTGGTTTTGTTAATGAAACCACAGTTGAAAAAACTGAACTCGCCTTGATGAAAGCCATCCCAAAAAAATGGCAAACCCACGCCCACCATTGGATGATTCTGCATGGGCGCTATGTTTGTCAGGCAAGAAAGCCGAAATGTGGCGAGTGTTTGATTGCAGAATTTTGTAAATCTCGCCAAATTCTTGGATAAAATTTTCTGGAAATTTAGATCACCTAAACAATAGTCGCGCGCTCGATTGTGCAATGGTTCAAAACCCCGACCTCATTTTTGGAAAGCCTTCCGAAATTTCTTTCAAACACAAAGTAATGCCAAAAAATTTTCTATTCACCTCGGAATCAGTTTCCGAAGGTCATCCTGATAAAATTTGCGATCAAATTTCCGACACTTTGGTTGACGCTTATTTAGCGAAAAACCCTTACTCGCGCTTGGCGATTGAAACTTTTGCTACCACCAACACCGTGATTATTGGTGGCGAAATTCGCGCGCCAGAAATTTCTAAAATGGAAATTGAAAATCTAATTCGCCAAACCGTTAAAGAAATTGGCTATAGGCAAGATGGCTTTCACTTTGAAAATTTAAAAATTACCAACCTGCTTCACGAACAATCGCCCGACATTGCAATAGGCGTTGATGCTTCTGGCTCTAAAGACGAAGGCGCTGGAGATCAGGGAATTATGTTTGGTTACGCTTGCCGCGAAACTGATGTTTTAATGCCGGCAGCAATTTATTACGCGCATCGCATTCTCCACAATATCATGGATGCGATCAGAGCTGGTAAGCTTTGCAACTTGGGCCCCGATGCCAAAAGCCAAGTAACTCTCTGGTATGAAAATGGCCTGCCGGTGCGCGCCGAAACGGTTTTGGTGTCAATTCAGCACAAAGAAGGAATGACCGGGCAACAAGTGCGCGACCTAATCCGCCCTTACGTTGAAAGCTCTTTGCCAAAAGGCTGGATGTGCGCTGAAGATAAATTTTTAGTCAACCCAACCGGTAAATTTGTAATTGGCGGCCCTGACGGCGATGCTGGACTTACTGGCAGAAAGATCATTGTTGATACTTACGGCGGTGCAGCTCCTCACGGTGGCGGGGCTTTTTCTGGAAAAGATCCAACTAAAGTCGATCGCTCTGCCGCTTACATGGCGCGCTATTTGGCGAAAAACGTTGTGGCGGCAAATCTAGCAGAGCGCTGCACCATTCAAATTGCTTACGCGATTGGCATTTCTAAGCCCCTAGCGCTTTATGTGGATACCCACAAAACTGGCGCGGCTGGTGAAGATTTGGTGAAAATGATTAATGAATTAGTTGATTTGAGCCCGCGCGGAATTCGCACTCACTTAGATTTAAACAAACCAATTTACAAACGCACTGCGACTTACGGCCACTTTGGCCGCACTCCTGACGCTGACGGTGGATTTTCTTGGGAAAAAACTGATTTGGCGGAAAAACTAAAAAAATTAGCGTAAAGTTTTGCATCGAGAGCGCTGACTGGACCCCGCAGTAAATGCGGGGTGACACCGAATATGAGTTGTCACCCCGCATTTACTGCGGGGTCCAGTCAGCGCCCTCTTAATTACAATTAAGACATGAATATTTTACTAATCGCAATCGGTGGCGCTTTAGGCTCGGTAGCTCGTTACTTGTCGAGCGAGATGGTGATCCAACTCATCAAATTTAACGATTCGGCGCTGGCGAAATTTCCGTGGACAACTTTTTTTGTTAATGTCGTAGGATCTTTAATTGCCGGTATTCTCTATTTTTTCGTGATTAAAAATTTTGATAATTTTGATCCGCGTTTGAAGAATTTTTTATTCGTCGGATTTTTGGGAGGCTTTACCACCTTCTCCGCTTTTTCTCTCGACTTCTTTCGTCTAGCCACTGCCGGCCAATACTCGCAAGCCCTAATTTACGCGCTAGCATCAGTTACTATTTCAATTTTAGCGCTGTTTTTTGGCTTTTATTCAACAAAATTAATTTTCTCTTAAGATGGCTTTGATCCAAGTAAATCCTGATATGGCGGGTTTGCGCCTTGATAAATTTCTTTGCAAAAAATTCGATATTTCTTTTGGCCTTGCCCAAAAAGTAATTCGCGAAAAAAAAATTAAAGTAAATGGCGCCAGAACCGATGCGGCTTACAAAACAGAAGATGGCGACCAGATTGAAATTTTTACTGATTTGCAAAATCGCACCAAAACCGAAAAGAAAAAACCAAACATTTCGCCAGAAAAATTAAAAAAATTCGCGAGCTGGATCTTGTTTGAAGATGAGCGATTAATTGCAATTAATAAGCCATCCGGCCTTGCCACTCAAGGCGGTAGCTTAATTGATATTTCCGTTGATGATTTTTTAACGGCGCAAAATTTAGCACCAAATAATCCGGTAGGCCAAAAATTACAGCTAGTTCACAGACTCGACAAAGACACGAGCGGCATTTTACTGATTGCCAAAAATTCTAAAGCTGCCGAATTTTTTACCGACGCCTTCAGAAACAAAGCCATCAAAAAGACTTATCTGGCGCTGGTTAATGGCGAATGCAAAAAAACCAATGGCGTAATTAATATTCCACTACGCAAACAACTAACCGGCAAAAACGAAAAAGTGCGCCCCGATTTTGCTGATGGCAAAGAAGCAATTACTGAATTTAGAATGTTAAAAAATTTCGGCGATCACGCTTTGCTTGAATTAAATCCCCTAACCGGCCGCACCCACCAAATCAGGGTTCACTGCAAAGAAATGGGACATCCCGTCATTAACGACATGAAATATGGTGGAAAAGATGTTGTGAGAAAAGACATCTGCAAACGCCTTTGTTTGCATGCGAAAAAAATTGAAATGGCAGATTATTTTGGAAAGAGTTTGAAAATTGAAGCCGCTTTGCCAGAGTTCATTTAAGGGGCGACATCAACGGCAAAGGGCTCAAAGCATAGGTTTATAATTTACCCATTCGCTAATTAATGTTGCCCCGAATTTTTAGCGAACCACTTTGCGCACTAAGCTGGCGCTTAATCTCGTAACAATTTCATAGTTCGAAGTTTCAGACCAATCACCCCAATCCTGCGCACTCACAATCTCATTTCCATCAGCGCCAATCACGGTTGCAATGTCTCCGACTTTAATTTTTTTCACATCAGTTACATCAATTATAATCATATTCATCGTCACGCGTCCAAGCTGCGGAACCTTGATTTTATTGATTATAACCCAACCTTTTTTTGAGCTGACGCGAGAAATTCCGTCAAAATATCCAACCGGCAAAATGGCGATTTTCGAGTCGCGCTGCAGAGTAAAACTGCAACCATAAGAAATGTGGCTGCCTTTTGGTAAGGCTTTTAGCTCAACAACCATAGCCTTCCACGCTAGGACAGGAATTAATTTTGTTTGTTTAGCACATCTTTTTTCAACTTCTTTTGACGGCCATAATCCATAATTGCCAATGCCAATTCTAACTAAATCAAAATGGCTTTCAAATTTTGACAGAAATGTTCCCGCAGTTGCACTAGCATGAACCAAAGGCTGCAAACCAATTTCTGCTAAAGCTTTTTTCCAGAGCAGTAATTCATCAATTTGTTTTTTGCTGTAATCATCAAAAGCGCTTTCATCTGCAGATGCGAAGTGAGTGTAAAGGCCGCGCACTTCAATTTTTTGGCTTTGCAAAAGCGGCAAAACTTTCTTCATGTCACTTAAAATAAAACCATCACGACCAAAGCCGGTATCAACGCAGAGATGAATTATCAGCTTTTTTTTGCCGGAGATTTTTTGTGCATTTTCCAAAATATCCAAATTCGAAACTGACAGCTCAATGTTATTTTTAATCGCTATTGTAACCTGCTCTGGAAAAACGCGCCCCAAGGTTAGAAGCGGTTTAGTAATTTTATTTTTTCTTAAAAAAAGCGCGTCAGAAAAATCATAAACCGCAAAAGCATCGACATTATTTTTGATCGCACCAACCACATTTAAAAGCCCATGTCCGTAGGCGTTGGCTTTTACAACCGCCATATATTTAGTTTTTTTGCTCAGTCGTTTTTTGATTTGCGCAACATTATTTTTTAGCGCCGACTTGCTGATCTCAATCCAAGTTAGATTCATAAAATTTCATTAAAAAAACAGCTTTTAACTCCAGTGTGACAAGCGACTCCGGTTTGTTCGACGTTAAGTAAAATACAATCAAAATCGCAGTCGGTTTTGATTGAAATTATTTTTTGAAAATGCCCCGAAGTGTCGCCTTTTTTCCACAAAGAATTTCTTGAGCGCGAAAAATAAGTAGCGTAACCGCTTGAAAGAGTAAGGCGCAAGCTTTCTTCATTCATCCAAGCCATCATTAAAACTTCACCAGTTTTTGTGTCCTGAGCGATTGCCGGAATTAATCCTTTTTGATCAAATTTTATTTTTTTTAAGATTTCGCTCATAGCTTAAAGAAGGTTGATAATTGCGGCTCTAAGCCTTAAAAAATATTTCCATATTTTCGAAAACAAAAATCAATTTTTAAAATGATAACCTGCACCAGACGCATCGAATTTGACGCCGCTCACCGCATCATGAATCACGAAAGCAAATGCAAAATGTTGCATGGTCACCGCTACGCTTTAGAGGCCAGCTTTGCTGCAACTAAGTTAGATAATTTAGGTCGCGTCATTGATTTTGGCGAAATTCGCGAGGTGCTTGGTGCCTGGATTGATGATAATTTGGATCACAACACAATCTTGTCGATTAAAGACAAAAATTTGGGCGATAAAATCGCTTCTGAAACCGGCCAAAAAATTTACTACATCAAAGAAAACCCAACTGCTGAAAATATCGCTCAGTATATTTTTGCTGAAATTTGCCCAAAACTTTTTGCCAATAAAAATGTGAAATGCGTGGCAATTAAGCTTTACGAAACACCGAATTGTTACGTTGCAGTTTAGTAATCTTTCTCCGTGTCGTAAAGACGGGGTGACACGGAGAAAGAAAAAATATCGATTTTAAAAAAATGACTTCAACCAACTTCACATATCGCATTTACTACGAAGACACCGACGCTGGCGGCGTGGTTTATTACGCTAATTATTTAAAATTTTTTGAACGCGCCCGCACTGATTTTTTGCGGCATTTGCAAGTTTCACAATCTGAGTTGGCACAAAAAGAAAATTTAGTTTTTGTGGTGAGAAGATGCGAGATTGATTACCTTACGCCCGCAAGGCTTGATGACTTAGTTGAAGTTTCAGTTGAAGTGAAAGAAGTGCGCGCCGCATCGATTGTGATGCTGCAAGAAATCAAAAAATCTGACAAAATTTTGTCGCGGCTAAATGTCGAAATTGTCTGCGTTTCTGCCGATAGATTTAAGCCGGAGAGAATTCCGAATAATATTACAGCACTATTTAAGTCATAGGTCCCTGAGCAAAGCGCTAGCGTCGTCGAA
>CAIRMX010000017.1 GCA_903879805.1 uncultured Alphaproteobacteria bacterium
CCCCAACCCCTCCTTGAAAAGGAGGGGCTTTAGATCGAGTTCGGTTTGGAGCAACTCCCCTCCTTTTCAAGGAGGGGTTGGGGTGGTTATTCACAAGCACACAACCTAACTAAAACCCCTTCTGATACCTAACCAAAACACCCGCAATATTTCTAGTTTCAAGGCTAGTGCGATAATCGTAGCGCTGGTTTTCGTAACCCACTTGGAAAAGTAATTTGTCAAAAAGAGCAGTTTTTTTGAACTCGTAACCAAAAGAAATTTCGCTTAAATTTTTGTCAAAACTACTAATGCCATAAACCGCATTGTGATGCTTGGCGTAACCTAAAGTGACATTCCAATTTTGATAAAATTTGCCAATGACGTTAGCAGTTAAATAATCTTCTTTGGCGTCAGCATTACCGCCCAAATTTTTAATTGCGGCATGTTCCAACAAGCCGTCCAAAATAAAATTTTCACGCACCGGAAATTTGTAATTCATGCCCATTACAAAACCTTTTTGATCGGCTATTTTGGCGGGCGCAACCGAGCTCGCTTTTTCATTCACCGCCAAATTAATGTAGGCAAAATGGTAATTTAATTTGTCATTTTCAGCAAAATCAAAAGCGATGTCGAGTGAAGTAATGTAAGATTGCAGCGATCTGGTATCGCCCGGAACCGCGTCAGATTTATATGCTGAATCACGACCCGTAATAATTGAATTGTCTAAATTTTTGCGGTCATTGGTAAAAACTGCGTAAGAAAGTTCGTAGCGTCCGGTCTTCTTGCCATCTCCCGCTCTGTAAATTCCGTTAAGGCCTAATTTTTCTCCTTGGCGGTAACTTTCAGCAATGTTGTAGGTCCAAATACCGCGGCCAAAACGCCAAGCTGAACCGAAGTTGAGATCAAATTTTCCAAGCACAAAAGCGTGTTTTTTGCCGCTGTACGCAAAGTTTACCTCTTCGGCGTAAAGCCCTTCATTTTCAAAAGCGCGATCGCCCCCACCATTTGGCAAATCACTTCTTCTTGCAACTTCTGAAGCTTGGTTAACGCGCTCAAATCTCAAGAAAGTGTTAAATGAAAGATTTTTGGCAAATTTAAAAGACGAGTTAAAGCGCCCTCTTGACCTAGTATCCAAAAACTCATTTTGGCGATTGGTGCTTTGATATTCGTTGCTGACATTTAAGTCGTAAACCAGTGAGCCGGTGAAACTTGGTTTAAAACCATCAGCTTCTTTTTCTTTGATTTTTTCGGAATTTTCCGAAACCAAACTCTTAATAATTCCCAGATTATCGTTATCGTCATCGGCAAAAACTTCGCAGGAAAAAAACGCGAAGATCAGAAATAAATAAAAAATTTTCATTGATTGCTTTTACTTAGGGAGGGAACGATTTTAGAAAGAAGATGTCAGAAAATTTCTGACCATTTATTTAAGCAAAAAATATGTCAGTAGCGCTCTTAATCGCAACAAGTTTTTCTTTAGGTTTTTTCGTTGAAAGCATTGTCGGATTTGGTGGCGGATTAATCGCTTACGCAATTCTCGGATTTTTTATTGATCTAAAAATCATGATCCTCGCAGGGCTTTACATTGGCACAATTTCTAGCACCTACATTGCCTACACTGATTTCAAATCTTTCGACAAAAAAATCTTCAAAAGCTTAATTCCGCTTTGCCTTGCCGGAACCATCTTTGGCGTATTTATTTTCAGCAAATTTTCTTCCCAAAATCTGTCATTAATTTTCGGAATTTTGCTAATTTTACTCGCCGTAAAAAACATCTTTTTCGACAAATTTACTTTTCCAAAAATCTTCAAACAAAAATTACTTTTCATCGGCGGAATGTCGCAAGGCGCTTTCGGCATTGGCGGACCATTTGTTGCTAATGCTTTGAAAGACGACTTCAAAAACAAATCAACTTTCCGCACCACTTTGGCGGTGTTTTTTGTGGTGTTTAATTTGGTGAGATTTGTGCAACTTTCTTTGCAGGGCGAAATTAAGCCGGAGTTTTTTGCTGAAATTTGGTGGACAGTAATTCCGGTTTTTTTGGCGATTCAGCTGGGGTACCGAGTTCACTTAAAAATCAGTGAGGATGTTTTTAAGAAGCTGATTGGGTTGATGACGATTTTGGCGGGGGTTAAGTTTTTGTCGAAGGTGTTTTAGTTAGATCGAGTTTGTGAATAACCGCCCCCAACCCCTCCTTGAAAAGGGAGAAAATAGCCTAAACGACTATTTTCGGCGAGTACTCTAACCCGAGCTCGAACTAAAAAGCCCCTCCTTTTCAAGGAGGGGTTGGGGGTGGTTATTCGCAAGTAATTTAAGCCCTTGAAAAACCCAACTCCCCCACCTAATTAAAAAACTCAACTTACCAAAATCTCCAAAACCAATCAATGCCACAACTTCTAAAAAACACAATCCTAACTCTAATCTCTCTCGGTCTGCTCTGGGGCTTTCAGGCTTCCGCGACCTCTGATTTTGCCCACGAAAAATCGGCAATTCTTGATGCTTCCTCAGGCGAAGAATCTCCCGAAAAAGAAAATTGCGAGCTCGAAAATTGGAAATTTTTTGGTCACAAAGAAATTAATTTAAAAATTCTCAAAGCCGCATTGTGCCTTGAAATTCAACAAGAAATAATCCCGCCGCAAATTTTTGCCGCCGTCCCCACTTCACCACCTAATGCTTAAGCTTTTTGTTACACCCTCAAAAGCTTCGTTAATTATTTATTAGTCAGAATTTCATGAAAAAATTTTTCGCTCACGTCAAACAAGATTTGCCTGCCAGTCTTGTAGTTTTCTTTGTCGCACTTCCTTTGTGCCTCGGCATTGCACTAGCCTCGGGTGCTCCGCTCTTTTCTGGAATCATTGCCGGAATTGTCGGTGGTATTGTTGTGGGAGCTGCCAGTGGTTCGCCGCTTGGAGTTAGTGGCCCTGCAGCTGGTCTTGCGGTGGTTGTTCTTGGTTACCTCGCAGCTTTAGGAGGCTCTTGGGAGGCTTTTCTTTTAGCAGTAGTGTTGTGCGGCGTTATTCAAATTATCGCCGGATTTTGTCGCCTCGGCACAATCGCGCGCTACTTTCCCGAATCAGTGATTAAAGGCATGCTTACCGGCATTGGTCTAATCATTATTCTCAAACAAATTCCGCACGCCATTGGTTACAATTCTGAGTTTCACAATGATTTTGGTTTTGAAAGTTTAGACAGCGCCAACACTTTCTCTGAACTGTCACACATGTTGAATTACGTCACTTTAAACGCCGTAATCATTGCGGTGATTTCAATGCTGATTTTGATTTCGTGGGACGGAGTTTTTGCTAAAAAACACAAATTTTTCAAAATGATTCCTAGCCCACTAGTTGCGGTAATTAGCGGAATTATTTTGAGTAATTTTCTGGAATTGCACGAAACACAAATCGTTAAAATCCCTCTAACTTCAAGCCTTGGCGAATTTGCTGCACAATTTACCACGCCAGATTTTTCGCAAATTTTTAATCCCCAAATTTACGCAATGGCGTTGGTAATGGCAATAATTGCCAGTTTGGAAACTTTGCTTTGCGTGGAAGCTTCCGACAAACTTGATCCGCAAAAACGCGTCACGCCAACTAACCGCGAATTAAAAGCTCAAGGTTTGGGAAATATTATTTCTGGGCTAATCGGAGGACTACCAATCACGCAAGTGGTGGCGCGCTCCAGTGCCAATGTCGACTTTGGCGCTAAAACCAAATTATCGACAATTTCTCACGGCTTTTTGCTTTTGATTTCGGCAATTGCCATTCCCGGTTTGCTCAACATGATCCCGCTTGCCACCTTGGCCTGCGTGCTTTTGATGGTTGGCTACAAATTGGCTAAACCGCAAATTTTTAAAGACATGCACGCCTTGGGCCGCGAACATTTTATTCCCTTTGTCGCCACAATTATCGGGATGCTTTATTTCGATTTGCTCAAAGGGGTGGCCATTGGAATGGGCTGCGCCATGTTTTTCATTTTGCGCAACAACTACCACTCGCGTAATGTTTTGCAAAATGCTGAGCACCAAGAAGTTTCGGCGCTAACTCGCGAAGTACGTGACGCTCTAAGCCCCGCAAAAGCAGTGCGTCTTTTGAAAGAAGGCAATCAGCGCTTCGTCAATAATCTGAAATTAAACCGCAATCTTTTGCAGCAGATTAACGAAACTTCCGCACAACAACATCCCTTCGCTTTCGTCTTGAGCTGCATTGATTCGCGCACTTCTGCCGAGTTAATTTTTGACCAAGGTTTGGGTGATATTTTCAGCTGCAGAATCGCCGGAAATGTTTTAAATGACGACATTTTAGGCAGCATGGAATTCGCCTGCAAAGTTGCCGGAGCCAAGCTAATCATGGTTCTAGGTCACTCTGAATGTGGCGCGATTAAAGGCGCTTGCGAAAATGTTGAAATGGGAAAACTGACCGGACTTTTGAAAAAAATTAAACCGTCAGTAAAAGCCGCGAAACTGATTAAAACTAATCACAATGATTTCCAATCTTTAGAATTCGTTGACAAAGTTGGCACCATCAACGTTGAACGCGCGGTGAAACAAATTACCAAAGAAAGCAAAATCATCCACGAACTTCACGCAAAAGGTAAAATCGCAATTATCAGCGGTATGTACAATGTGGCTACTGGTGTGGTTGATTTTATTAGAAAATGAAAGTTTGGACTGGGTTACTAAACCCAGTCCAGCAACGACCTATTATTCCCTACTTCCCTTCCCCAACCCTCGCCTTTTTGTTTTCCTGATCCAAAGCAGTTGCACTAACTTTAGTCACACCAGCATAGTCGGAAGCATTGCGCCCCTTGTAATCAAGAATCTCTTGATCGGCTCCCTGCACTTTTAAAAAACCAGCAATCTCGGCAAAACCTTTGTTGGTGGCATACATTAAAATCGTCTGATTTTTTTTTGCATTTATCCTCTGATTTAAATCTAAACCTTGATCTACCAAAGATTGAACCATCGGCAAAGAATTTTGCGCCACCGCATATGTCAAAAGACCACGACCTTTTTTATCCAAAAGATCAACCTGGGCACCGTTGCTAATTAACATATCAAGCATTGGCACATTACCTCTTTTGCAGGCTACTTGAACCGCTCTTGTGCCTTTCTCGTCAGTGTCATTAGGATTTACACCAGCATTTATCAAAAGCTGCGCCGACAACATGCAACCCTCCAGCTTTTCTGAACTTTCCACACTCACTGCCTGCAACATTGCAAAAAAGCCGTCACTGAGATTTCTTGCAACCGCGCCCGCATCAATCAAAACTTGCACTGTCTCGTGGTGACCTCTGGATGCCGCAGCGATAAGAGCAGAATTTCCAAAAGTATCAACATCACTGAGATTACTTACTCGCTGTGCCAAAGTTTCTACAACCGCAACGTGACCATGAGAAGCCGCAGCAATTAGTGCTGTTGAACCGAAACCATCTTTTTCATCCGCAGAAACTCCCTCAGCTAAAAGCTTATTTACCTCGCCTAAATCACCTTGCAAAGCAGCTGTGACCAATGGGCTTTGAAACTCCTGCAATTCTTCTATTTCAATCAAATTTAAATCAGAATCTAACTCGTCAAAATCAAAATCTAGTGCGTCAAACAATTCAACTTCTCGCTCTGCTCTTTTCATTTTTTCCTAAATTTTAATCAAAAAAATTTCCCTCTAGGGTTGTGATTTTTGCACCGTTATTTTTTGTAAATAAAGCAGTTTATGTGAAAGGAAATTACGGAGGCACCAAGCAGTAAACATTAGCTAATTCTGCAAGCCGCGCTGCTATTTTGATTAGGGACTGCTTCATTGTGACGCTCTTCTTCTTCCACCAACAAAACATTAGAAGCCACTTGCACAGATCTCGGTGGCTCTCCTTGCATCACTGTTGCAAGGGGTAACGAAATATTTGTTGTAGGAGTTGCCTGCACTGCAGCAACGGCAAAATCTTCACTTAACTCTGCCGCATTTTCAGGAAGATCTGGGTTTACTAAACCTTCGGCTTTCAGAAATCTTATTGTTTTAGGCGTTAAAAATTCTCGTACGCGGATATTTCCAATTTGATCACGCTGCGACATTTTGCGCCAAGCTTCTCCACCAAGTGCCGCGGCAGAAACTATAATTTGGTTGAGGGTTTCTTTAGACTCTGGCTTGGCCGAAATCATCAGTGCTGTGCGCGCGAAATAATTTTTTGCTCCAACATTTATTCCAGCTTCTATTAAAAATCGCGCCACCTGCGCCTGATTTGTAGCGGCCGCCACATGTAGCGCCGTGTCTCCATCTCTCGTATCATCATATGTAGCTTGATTAATGTCACATCCTCTGGCTAAAAGTGTCTGCAACATTTCTTCACCGCAAGCAACGGCGTAATGAATTGCAGCTGCACCAGTTCTATCTTTAAAATCAAAATCTGCACCCAAACTGAGAAGCCAATTAACCTTATCAATTTGCCCTGCTTTTACGGCATAAATTAAACCGTTATCCATTTCTTTCCGCTCCGCTTCCCTAGATCTAGTTTTGTTGGCAATCATCACTAGGGTTTCTTGAGTAAGAAGTCTTTGCACCTGTGGGTCGCCCAACTGATCCATCTGCGCCAAGCGTTGCCAATGCACATGGGTTTGCCACACAATTGTCTCACTAATTATCTGATTAACAATTTCACCAAAGCCATTTTCAGCAGCATATTGCAAAGCGGTCTTGCCAAATTGATCCTCAAGATTGGGGTCAATTCCACCCTCCATCAAAATCCCAATTCCATCAAAGTTGTTGTTTAAAGCCACGTGATGCAACGCAGTACGGTCATAAAGATCACAAACTTCTACCTCACAACCAGCACTCAACAACTCCTTCATTACTGCTGAATTGCCATTTTGGGCAACATAATGCAACGCCGCAAAACCATATTCGTCGCACATATCCAAAACTTCTGAATCACATCCTTTCCACATAAGCCCCAAGAACATATCGGTATCGCGATTGCCGGTGGAGTAATGTATCGGGGTTTTTCTTTCATTATTTGCAACCCTCACATCAGCGCCAAAACTTATTAAAACTTGCGCCGACACTGCCGCCCCTGCAGTGGTAGCTTTGTGCAAAACCGTTTCACCATTTTCATCGCGCGCGTTAATATCAGCGCTGTTTTTAGCAAATAGTTCCAAAACTCTCGACTTAAATCTCAAAGCATATTCCAACGCCGTAACACCTTCCACCAAATGGTCGGCGCTTGCTCCTTGCGTGAATAATTCTTCGATTTTTTTTAACTCTTTATCCCACTCGTAGTGATTCAGTTCTTTCCAATTCTCACTTACGGTGGTTGCAACGGCAATCAGCTTAGCATTTAGTTCTTTGCTCATTTTTTTGTAAATTTTTTTAACAGCCCCAAATCAAGTAGCCGTTGGTTTAAATAAGTTTTTAGAATTTAAAGAAATACCTGCCACCTTAGGAATGCTGGGTTACGCTGTAAACGAATTTTCCCAAATCACAAAATGAGGTTTTATCAAAAAAAATCAGAATCCACCTTCGGTGCCAAAAGCAGTGAGAGTAAAAGACACTTCCTATTTAATGGCAGGTCGCCTTCCCTACTTAAACAGGCTGGATGTTTATTTGGATAACCCAGACGCAATCGCTTTATCAACAGTAAATAAAACTCTAAGAAGCGGCAATCAGCAGCGCGAGCAAATGGTTTTTCGCAGCGTAATAAACCTCTCTAAAATCAAGCCACGAGAGTTTGATTTGTATCAAAATTTTGAGCGAGACCTTGAGGTGGCTCTGAAATTAATTGTTAAAAACAGAAGTACTCGTGACCTGAATTATATTTTTGATCGGATCTTAACTTTAGCACCCAACTCTTCAATTAGAGAGCTAGATGTTTCAAGTCTTTCTGTGATTTTTGGTGAACACAGCTCTCAATCGCTCACCAGTCATAAATTAAAAAGCATTCTTAATTTCTTCCAAAGTCTGGAAAAAATTAATCTTACAAATTGCCTAAATATCTCGAATCCCCGCTTAGAAAATGAGCGGCCTAATCTGAAAGAGATTAATTTTAGATTCTCCTCAATCACTGACGAGGGATTAAAAAACATTCTACAGCTCTGCCCCAATCTCGAAAAAATTAATCTTTCCGATTGCTCTGATATCTCCAATCCAGGTTTAGAAAATGAGCTGCCTAATCTAAAAGAGATTAATCTGTCTAACTCCTCAATCACCGATGAGGGAGTTAGAAACATCCTGCAATATTGCCCCAATCTCGAAAAAATTAATCTGACAACTTGCAACCTCTTCAACCCCAACTTGCAAAATCTTTTTCCTAATCTGAAAGAGATTCTTTTGACTACCTCATCGACTACTAATGCGGGCGTAAAAAACATCCTTCAGCATTGCCCCAATCTCGAAAAAATTAACCTTGGAAATTGCGACACTTTCTCCAATCCAAATTTAGAAAATGATCTACTTTCTCTCAAAAAGATCAATTTGGCAGACTCGTCAATCACTGATGCGGGAGTAAAAAACATCCTAGAACATTGCCCAAATCTCGAAAAGATTGAGCTTAGAAATTGCCACAATATCTCTCACCTAATTTTGGAAAATGATCTACCTCATCTCAAAGAGATTGATTTGAGAGGCTCGTCACTCACTGATGAGGGGTTAAGAAACATCCTAAAACATTGCCCCAATCTAGAAAAAATTAACGTTGACGAAAGTAAAATCTCTCTTTTGAGCAAATATCGACCGCAACCTACAATTCAAAATTCAACTGCCACTTCAGTGAAAAGCACTAGTGCCAACTGCACTATTTCTTAAACAGTTCAACCAGCCCGCGATCAAGCAACAGTTGGTTTAAATAAGTTCCGCTGTCCGCAACTTTTTGCGGATCTTTTTCTTTTTTCGCTTCGTCAAAAAACACGTCAGCAATGTAGCGCCCGTAAATGTCGGTTTTGTTAGTTTTGATAATTAGGAATGGCACGTCTTTTAAGATTTTTTTTAAACCCACAGTTGCGTCAGCGCCGCCTTCCGCACCCGTTTCAGCGGCAGCGATTTTGGCCAGACGTAAAATTTCTCGGTGGTAAATTTTAAAGCCTAAATCGAGCGTCACGTGAATGGTGTCGCCGTCAACCACGCGATCCAAACGCGCTTTGTAGGTGTGGCGTTGGTGCAGATTAGCGTCTGATTTTTTTAAGCCAAAAGCGGCGCCTTTTTTGGTGGATTCGATTAATCCCGCCGGCAGTTTCGTTTTAATTTCGGTGAAAATATTGAAGCCACAATCCACCAAGTTGCCACCCTCTTGCGCTACTAAATCGTAGGTGAAAAGCCGGCCGCGCTGGTAGGTTAATTTTTTGGCCACAGTGGTTTTTTTGACGCGCGGTTTGGTGTTGGCGATTTCTTTTTGCAGCTCGTTAGAACCCAACTCATTTTCCACCGCCAGATTTTCCAAATATTTTCGCGTCTCTTCGCTTTTGACTGAGGCTAAACTGCGGTAGTGACTCCAGCTTAAATCCTTTTCGCTGGCCGGCAAAGTTGGGTAAGTTTTGTAGAAGCTGCGCATTTGGTACAAAGCCTTTTCAGCAATTACTGTATCCTTCGCTAACTGACTAAGAAATTTTTTTCCGTATTCAGCGCGCTTATTTTCAAGCAAATGTTCTTCGATTATTTTGCCGATTTGCCAACACATTACAACTTTCTGCCGAGTGACATTTTGTAAAATATTTTGCTCAGTTTCTTGAATAGTTTTTTGAACTTGGCCTAAAAGTTTTTCGTAGTCATTTAAGGTGATTTGCATTTTTAGATTGTTGATTTTGCTGGTTAAAAGCCAATTTTCCACCCAGGTGGAAAATTCAAATTCCCACCAAAACACCCCCATTTTTAAAAAGCCAAAAGAACCTCAATGTCACCCTGAGCCTGTCGAAGGGTGGTTCAAGCCCGAGACCCGAATCCCCCTTCGACAGGCTCAGGGTGACATTGAGAGTTGGGGTGAAACGAGTGCTGGTGCGTTGAGGGTGGTGCGACTGCGAGGCGTCGTTTAAAGTTTAGCTTGCGTTGCCGACACCTGTCTGGCTGTCGTGGCATTTGTCACTGTCGGATCATTTGAGGGTTTTAATTCTGAGACTAATGTTAATATTTCGCCGCCCTATTCTATTGCTTTTTGGATGATTTCCTCGTGGTTAATGTGGCTCATCTCGCCTTCAAATTGCCGTTTGAAATCGGCGCTTTTTTCACATTCTGCTTTGAGCATTTTGAAGAAATTTACGTCACCATTCTTGGCGGCAATGTTGAAAACTTCTTGGGCGATTTCGCTGGTAATTAGCTGACCTAAATCTTGCGCGCGGTAGCGGCGCGTCTCCATTAAATAAATAGTAAAATCATTTTTTTGCAGCGCTTGCGGCACGCCAAAAAGTGAGTTTGGTTCAAGCGGAAATCTTGAACTTCCTTGTTAATGATTGCCTTGAAAGAGGCGCTTGCAGAAACCTCGGGAGGCAAAAGAGCCGCTTCAATATCCGGATAAAATCCCGGCATTTTATACCCTTGCGACAAGCCTGCCTTAACAATAAGCCAAGCTACCGACATTTCTGCAGCAGATAAAGCGCCAGTAACACTGCGTAAGTTGTAACCCCGCAAAGCCGTAAAGACAAAAACATATTTCAGCGCCTCTTCTTCGTCGGTGGCCGCCAAAGCTTTGGTGGCGGCAAGGTTAGTGATTTCGTCAACTCGCGCTATTTGCTTGGGATCTTGGTTGAAGCGGTAAAGACCCATGCCGTGGCTAACCACGCCGTCTTGCACTATTGGCCTGCCTAATGGGGTTTCGTAATCGAGCAGCGTTGGTTCTTCTTGAAGCGCAGCCATTACGTCAAAAAGCGTCAGAAATTGCTGATTCTGCGTAAGGTCGTGATATTTTGCGTATTTTTCATTACCGCTTAGCTGAGTGAAAGTAGCCGGCACTTCACAAGAGGGGCGATATTTCAGGCTGTTAAAATTTTCCGTTCTTTCTTCAATTTCTTCTTCCGACAGCGAAATTTCTGGGGGGATCTGGTCTCTCGGCAAACCAAAAGCATCTTGATGGGCAATTTTTAGCGCTATTTCTTCTTTGTAACTGTCGGGATTATTCAAATAAATATTGAGCCGCTCCTGCGTGATGCGCTCGTACAATTTTTCAAATAAAAAGCCTTCTGACTTAGGATCGAAATCGCGCACCGCATCAATCAAACACTTCCTTACGTGATTGTTAAAAGCGCCCGGCAACGCCAAGTAATGCGAAGCGCCGCCCCGCACCACTTAACCTCCTGTGCCGTATTGCCTGGTGGCAAAATTTTCCACCGAACTAAGTCGCGAAAAAAGTTCGTAATCAGGATGCTGCGTTAAAGTAGCGGCGACTTCACTGGCTGGATTTATCGAGATGAATTTGGACATTATTTTTTTTAGTTTTTTGAAGGAGGTTTTTGCGAGGCCTTTAATGTGAGTTCTGTTTTTAAAAGACCAAGCAAATCCGAATTCGCGAATAACCACCCCCAACCCCTCCTTTAAAAGGAGGGGCTTTAGTACGAGTTTCTTGTTAGCTGAAAACTGAACTCAAGTAACCCCCCTCCTTTTAAAGGAGGGGTTGGGGGTGGTTATTCGCGGACACAGTGCAAAAGCAAACATCCACCGTTGACAAACCGAACCTCACCAATATTTTCCCCCGCCTCTTCCTCTCTCCTTTCAACAAACAACTAACAAAAACATGAAAGTTTACTACGATCGCGACGCTGATTTGAGCATTATTAAATCAAAAAAAGTTGCAGTAATTGGCTACGGTTCACAAGCCCACGCCCACGCGCAAAACCTTAGAGATTCAGGAGTTGTCGAGGTTAAAATCGCTCTTCGCGAAGGTTCAGCTTCAATTTTAAAGGCCCAAAATGCTGGCTTCGAAGTTTTGACAAATTCTGCTGCAGCTGCTTGGGCTGATGTTGTAATGATTCTTACTCCAGACGAATTACAAGCCGAAATGTACGCTAAAGATTTGCACGACAACATGAAACAAGGCGCCACTCTTGCCTTCGCTCACGGCCTAAACATTCACTTCAAACTAATTAAACCTCGCGCTGACTTAGACGTGGTAATGATTGCACCAAAAGGCCCCGGTCACACAGTTCGCGGCGAATATGTAAAAGGCGGCGGAGTTCCTTGCTTGGTTGCAGTTGCTCAAGACAAATCTGGCTCAGCACTTAAAACCGCACTTTCTTACGCTTCAGCAGTTGGTGGCGGCAGATCTGGCGTGATTGAAACTGATTTCAAAGAAGAATGCGAAACTGATTTATTCGGCGAACAAGCTGTTCTTTGCGGTGGCGTTACTGCTTTGATTCAAGCTGGTTTCGAAACTTTGACTGAAGCTGGATACGCTCCAGAAATGGCTTATTTCGAATGTTTACACGAAATGAAATTGATCGTTGATTTGCTTTACGAAGGTGGCATTGCCAACATGCGTTACTCAATTTCAAACACTGCTGAATACGGCGACGTTACTCGCGGACCACGTGTTGTAACTGCTGAAACTAAAGCAGAGATGAAAAGAATTTTAGGCGAAATCCAATCAGGAAAATTCGTTGAAGAATTTATGGCTGAGCACAAATCAGGAAATAAAAACTTCGACGCTTTACGCGCTAAAGGCAGAACTCACCCAATCGAAGCAACAGGCGAAAAACTTCGCGCCATGATGCCTTGGATTGGTAAAAACAAATTGGTTAACAAAGCGGCTAACTAAGATTTAGTTTCGTTAAAAAAAAGAGTCCGTCTAAAAAATAGGCGGGCTCTTTTTTAGTTTGGAGACCTTGACTTCAAAGTAAAATCCAACCAAAAACTGCACTAATTACAACCTACAAAACAGCAATCCCAGAGCCAATGACCTCCAACCTCTCAATCCTAATTCTCGCTGCTGGCAAAGGCACACGGATGAAATCTGATTTGCCGAAAGTAATGCACAAAGTGGCCAATCGCGAGATGTTGAATTTGGTAATTGACGAAGCAAAAACCCTAAATCCAAAAAATATTACGATTGTTGTTTCGGAAGAAATGCAAAATTTCCAAGCCAAAATTATTGCAGCGCATCCCCAAATTAAAATTTCTTTCACTTTACAAAAAGAGCGTAAAGGCACGGCTCACGCGGTTTCAACTGGACTAGAAAATCTTGATCTCGGCGACAAACTTTTAATTCTCTACGGCGACACGCCACTTACTTCGCGCGTTACTTTGCAAAAAATGGTCGAAAAACTTGAGCAATTTTCTTTGTGCATTTTGGGTTTTGAAGAATACGGTGAAAACGCCTATGGCCGCTTGGTTGTTGATTTGGAAGGACATCTCGAAAGAATCGTTGAGTTCAAAGACGCCACCGAAGAAGAAAAAAGAATCTCGCTTTGCAATTCAGGCGTTGTGGCAGTTGACGGCAAGCAGATCAAAAAACTTTTAGCTCAAGTTAAAAACGAAAATGCCCCGCAAGAATTTTACCTCACCGATATTGTTGGCATTGCAGGCGAAATGGGCCTCAAACGCACATTTTTGAAAACGACAATTGAAGAAGTTTTGGGTGTAAATTCGCGCCGAGAACTCGCCAAAGTTGAAGAAATAAAACAAAATCAAATCCGCCGCAAAATGCTAGATGACGGCGTGACAATGCCAGATCCAACTTCGGTTTACTTTTCTTTCGACACTAAAATTGCTAATGACGTGGTAGTTGCGCCGCAGGTATTTTTTGGTCCAAAAGTTGTCATCCACAAAAATGTTGAGATTAAATCTTTCTGCCACATTGAAGGCGCCGAAATCTCGTCTGGCGCGGTTGTTGGGCCTTTTGCCCGAATTCGTCCTGAAACCAAAATTGACGAAAATGTGCGCATTGGAAATTTTGTTGAAGTCAAAAAATCGCACTTAAAAAAAGGCGCTAAAGTGAATCACCTAAGCTACATTGGTGACGCTGAAATTGGCGAAGAAAGCAATATTGGCGCTGGTACAATCACTTGCAATTACGACGGCTTTAACAAATCAAAAACCAAAATCGGCAAGAATGTTTTTGTCGGATCGAACTCGGCATTAGTTGCACCAGTTGAAATTGCGGACGGTGCAGTGATTGGCGCGGGAAGCGTGATTACAAAAAATGTTGAGCAAGATGATTTGGCTGTGGCGCGAGCTAAGCAGATTGCGCTTCCGAAGGGTGGGAAAAAATTTCGCGAGACTAAATCTGCGGGGAAAAATGAATAATAAATTATTTAATAGGTCCCTGAGCAAAGGCCGTAAGGCCGTCGTCGAAGGGCCTGAAACTCAGTGTTCCGGCCCTTCTTTCGACGCGCTTCGCGCTTTGCTCAGGGACCTATTGGGTATTTTTCTGACCTTCTTTTTTCTCACCACCACCCCAGCCCACGCCTCTCGCGCCATTACCGAAGTTAACTACTTCGCTTCGCTGCGCGCTGCCGAAACCAACGTCCGCGCTGGTCCGGGTCAAAACTACCCAATCAAATTCACCTTCAAATTACGCGGCTTACCAGTTCGTGTAATCAACGAATATGACAATTGGAACGAGATTGAAGATTACGACGGTCAAACCGGCTGGGTTACCCAAAGTTTGCTCACCAAAAAGCGCACCTTAATGGTTCGCACCACAAAAACTTTCATTAACATGCACAGCAAAAATAACGAAAAATCGCGGATTATTTTTCGCTTAGAAAATAACGTGATTGGCGATTATTTGAAATGCCTTGATGATTGGTGCGGCATTAAGGTGAACAACAAAAAAGGCTGGGTGCCAAAAGCCGAGCTATTTGGCGCGGATGAGAAGTAGAACTCCATCAGCTTTCACATCCTACGCCAATCTTTCTTTTTTACCGCTCTAACGCTGCTCAATATGAGGTGGTTTTTGTGGAGTTAATTGAACCGCAGCTCTGACGCGAAGACCCGCCAGAAGCGCATCTAACTGCTCCATATCTTCTGCGTCATCAGTAATTTCTTCATTAAGATCAGCTACACCCTCTTGTTCTTTTTTAGTTTCTTCGCTTGGAGTATTAGGATCAGATTTTGACATAAAATAAGTTGGGTAAAAAAATTAGAACTCTTGATGTCAGATTTCTGCGATTAATTCAGAACTAATCGCAGACAAAAGTTATTAGCCCCTATGCTTATTATTATCTTCCTTACCCATTTTAGTACCTGTAGCCGCTTTAATGATTCCATCTAAAGCCCTGCTCTCATTCTTGATTTCGGTGATTCTATTGTGAACAGCTGGCTTTTCTTTTGCCGGCTGCTCCACCTGCGGAGTAGCTGCAATTGCCACACCCTCTGCTACAGTTGTATTTTTAGTTTCTGCGGTAACGTCCACTGTGTTAGATCTAAGTCTTCCCATTTTATTAATAATTTAGCTTTTCTCGGATCGAGGAAATCAAGATCCCAAGTCTTACCTCAAGAAAAATCGCGCTGCACAAAGCCTCGCCACAAATCATTGAGGAGTTAGAAGAGGAGACAAAACGATTTTTTAAGCTAGATTATTCTTGCGAGAAGTCATTTTTGCCGTTGAACCATCCACATCTTTAACATTTCTTCCGTCGCTTTCAGCCCCTTTGTAGAAGAGGCGAAAGCGCCGTTTTCGGACTACTTCTTCTCTTCTTTTCTTGGATCTAAGTAGATCAAGATCGGAGCGGAAATATAAATTGAAGAGTAAGTTCCAATCACAATCCCAACAAAAGCTGAAAGACTGAAACTAAACAAAGCTTCGCCACCGTAAAGAATTAGCGCGAGTAGCGAAACTAGCGTCACACTTGAGGTCAGAACAGTTCTGCTCAAAGTTGAATTAGTGCTGGAATTAATTAGTTCCGCCAAATCCATTTTTTTGTGACGACGTAAATTTTCGCGAATGCGATCGTAGATCACCACTGAGTCATTGATCGAATAGCCAATAATGGTAAGGATTGATGCAATTGAAGTTAGATTAAATTCAAGGCCGCTAAGTGAGAAAAATCCTAGCGTTAAAACTGCATCGTGAATCAAAGCGAAAATACCGCCCAAACCGAACTGCCAGTCAAAACGAATCCAGATGTAAATCATGATGAAAGCAAAAGACATGAAAAGCGCCATGAAGCCTTTTTTGATTAACTCTGAACCAACTTGCGGACCAACGTAATCGATTTTGCGATATTCAACATTAGAAAAATTAGCACCCAAAATTTCTTGGATTTTTTTCACCACCACCGATTGCTCTTCGTCAGTTTTTGCCACACGAATTAGCAAATCTCTTTGATCAACATTTTGAATTTGCACATCTTTGATTTCTGCGGTGATCAGGTCACGCACCTTAGAAACATCAACATTTTCTTCCATTCTCGCTTCAATCAAAATGCCACCAGCAAAATCGATTCCGAAATTTAAACCTTTAGTAAAAACCAAAGCCAATGAACCAACAATGCAAATCACCGACATGTAAAGCGCCAACTTGTGCACTTTCATGAAATTGATTTTGGTGTGACTAAGTGAGGAGCGGATGAAGGAAAGCATGGGGAGAAATTTTTGTGTTACGAAAAGACCGAGTGTGCGAATAACCACCCCCAACCCCTCCTTGAAAAGGAGGGGCTTTAGCCTGATTTCGGCTTCGG
>CAIRMX010000018.1 GCA_903879805.1 uncultured Alphaproteobacteria bacterium
AGTAATGGTGCAATTTTAGCAAATTGCTCTCGAGTAATGCTGCTTGGATATTTTTTCTTGTTCATGAACCTCCCTTGTTATTGATGACAAAGGATTGGCTCAGGATTTTTAATAAGTCAAAGACTTAGGACGGGTTCTAAGAACTAACCGCTGCGCTGGCACTGTAAGATTGATTGCCTTGAGCGTGAATCACTGTTGAGTCTGAGCTGTAACCTAAAGCTAAACTGTCATTGGGATTAGAAGAAGTTTCTCCCAAAAAATAATTGTTACTGCCGCCACTTTGTCTTTTTTCCAAGACCATGATTGTGTAGTCTGTGCCGTTTAAAAACGAAGCATCAGAAATTTGCAAATAGTTGGCGGTACTTCCGACAAACTTAATCGCGTGAACGTAATTGATGGTGTTGGCGTAGGTTGGACCAGTGCCAACCGCAACGACTAAAGGTTTTCCAGAATTGCTGCTTTGATCGTACCAAGCAGTAACTGCTGCGCCATCACTGGCTTGCGAGCTGTCGATGCTGGCGCTTAGGCTGGTTTCTAGCCACAGCATATTGTCTTTAATGCCGGGAACTGGCGAAGAGCGAGCTAGAGATTCTGCGGCGGCTAATCTGGATTTAGCAACTAAACGATTACCGATGAAGGTTCCGGCAATCATAATGCCGACGATTAAAATGACGATTGAGACTTCAATTAAAGTAAAAGCCTTGGTTTTAAAGCGCTGCTTAAATGCCATTTTCTAATAAAATTTTGGGGATTTTTAATTGCCTTCGGAAGCTCTCAGAATCTGGGTCAAGGCCATTTCGCTGAATTTTCCGCCACGTCGCGGAAAATTCAAGAGTTTACTCAAATTAATTAGCCTATTTTACAATCATGATTCCGCTACCACCCTTTACGCCAGAGCCCGACTTAGAAGGTGAGACCGCTACACCACCGCCAACTACCAAAATTGTGGAATTAATTGCTTGGCTGCAAAAGCCGCAAAAGCTTTGCCGTCATTGCCTGCCACAATATTGTAAGCGTTACGCATTTCGCTGGCCTGCGCGTTGCAGTTAAACAAAAAATAAACAGCAATGACCTTTGCTAAAAATAAAATATCTGAATTTTTAGCCTTCATTAACTACAGATAAAATTTGTTCAGAAAGGAATCTGGTCTTGATTCCAACAACTCACCAATCAAGTCGGAAATTTTCTCATTGGTTTTTTTTATCAACTCCATTTCATCGCGGCTGAATTTTCCCAGCACGTAATCTGCCGTTTCAAATTCAGCATTTTGCGGACGACCAATGCCCAGTCGCAAACGCATGTAATCTTTTCCAATCGCCTCATCAATAGACTTCAAACCGTTATGTCCGGCGTTTCCCCCACCGATTTTTACTTTGATTTTTGCTGGCGCCAAATCGAGATCATCGTGAAAAACTAAAATATTTTTTGGCGCAATTTTATAAAAACTCGCCGCCGCTAAAACTGCCGCGCCCGACAAATTCATAAAAGTTTGCGGCTTGAGCGCGATAACTTTTTTGCCGTCAATTGTGCCAGCAAAAACTTCACTTTTAAATTTTTTGGATTGCGCCACTAGGCCGTAATCTTCAACGATTTGGTCAAGTAGTAAAAAGCCAAAATTATGGCGCGTTAACTCATATTCACGCCCGATATTTCCGAGGCCGATTAGAAGATGCATGTTGAAAAAAGAGTTTGAGTTTTTGAAAGTGAATTTAACCTTTCTATTTCCCTCATAAATTTTTTCATGCAAAAAAAATTACTCACAAAAATTGTCGTCGCGCTTTTTTGCGTCAGCTTTGCATGCAAACATGTTGATGAAAAAACTCCTTTTGTACTTTCGCAATTACCCAACATTCAGATCTTAGAAAAACAAGATCACGCCTTTTGCTCTTCGCTAAAAATTAATTTTGACAAAAGCATCGATATACAAAGCAACCTTTACTGGCGCTGTCGCTTGTCACTTGCCAAATATCGCTTGAGAACTGATGACTCGCCTGAAAGCTTAAAACATAATTTAGAAATCAGCGATTTAGTGACCAAAATTTCGCTGAAATTAGCCGACACTCCTGAGTCAATTTTGATTCAGCAAAATAATAAAATGGATGAGCGCCACCACAAGCAGTGCCTTGTTATGGGCTATCAAATTGAAACTGAAGATTTGGCTAAAGTTGATGATTATTTTTCTTGCCGCAAAGCCTTAATTGCCGATCAGCAATTAGTGCCACCTTTTGGCAATGTTGAATATCTCGAATATCCGAATTACTCCTACAACATTGGCTTTGTAGTTGATCGCAGGGTTGATGAAGAAATTAAACGCTACAATTTAGCCAAAGAAAAATATCCAACTTGCGTCAAATTTCATTTAGACAATATCAATTTCAAAAGTTGCACCACAGCGCAAGACCGCTCGCGCCAATGCTTTAGCGAGGTTGATAAAAAAAGATTTTTGAAAGAGATGGAAGAAAAAGTGATCTGCCAAAAATGGACTTACATCAGATTTCCTAATAGCTTGTTAAGAGAAAATGATCGCAAAAAAGCTGAGATGGAACGCATGAAAGCCAATTCTAATTTTTACAATCAGCTAGATTTTGTTTCACTTGGAATTAACGATAAAGACTTTGCTGCAGCGGTTGAAGATAAGGTTGATGAGCAGAAAATTAAGAAAGAAAAACTAAAAGCAAAAGCCAAAGAAATTAATTCTAGCGCCAAACTTTATGACAAATTTGAGCTAACGCGCTTGCGCCAGAAATATATTTTTTCTTGCCAGAAAGAAGCTGATTTACGCATCGCAAAATATCATGATGAGCTCAAAAAATCTTGCGACGACGCAGCAAAATTTGCGGTGATTGGAGAGTAGAAATTAACGCACGCGGCCTGTTATTTTCGCAACCTGTTCAATCTTTTGTTTTATAACCTTTTGCACATCAAACGGCTCTACTGTCTCACAATCATGTACAATAAATTTTTTCGCCTGCGGCGTATTTTCACCAACTCTCGGTTTAATTTTGCCGTAACTTTCCGTGGCATCTTCAAGAATTGCCCGCGCCTGCGGCGTTAAGAAATTTATCCTAGATCCAAAATTCGAATCCTCGCGTCCAGATAAAATTCCACATAACTTACATTGCTCTTGGTATTTGCCAGAAACAAATTTTGCTAAATCTGCTGTGACGCCAGATGTTTTTAATACTTCATTCATTTTACTTTCGTCTGCCCAGAGCAATGGAAATTTATTCGCATCAGCACTTTTGTTTATTTTAGACTTCACCCCTCCATTTTCTTTTGCATAATCGATAATTCCCAAGAGCTGTTCTTTGCTTAAACTTTTACCGTCATTCTTTATTTTTACTAAAGGATGATAAGCGATCTGGCTTAAGATAAAGGCCATGATTTCAGCAACTTCCTTCGCCCTTTCACTTTTATCTTCACTATACGCGCCTTCGATAGTTTTGTAATCATCACCTCTATCTTTACCATGAAATGCGCTGTTTTTAACAGTAGGAACTTTCATTAAAACTGCCGTTACCACTTTTACAGAAGGAGAAGGAGAAGGAGAAGGAGAAGGAAAAGGATTGTTAATATTGCGCTTAGTTACACCATCCTCCTCCCATATTTTACCAAGTTCTTTCGATGGTGCTTGAGAGGCCTTTTTATCTGTTGAAGACAGAAGACTTCCTCCTGAACTCGTTCTGGACAGGGTGACTAGATCCTGAAAGGATGAAGTCTCGCTACTGTCGTTTGAAGCTTTCCCTCTGCTATCAGCCTCATCCTGAACCACCTGAGAATCTTGAAGCGCCGCAATAGCTTTTAATTTATTCTCTTCATCAACCACATCAGCTTCGAGAAAAGGTTCTAAAATATTTTTAACTTTTATTCCCAATTCCAAATCTTCTTCTGTCGCATATTTGGAGATAAAGAAATGCTGCTTACTACGATAAGCGCTCTGGGCATTTTCAATACCTGCAATATTAAGACTTGGGGTAAGATTAAGCTGTTGCTGCCATATTGTGCGCACCGGATCCACATGATGAAGATTTTCAAACGCTTCTAAAGCTAGTGATACCGGCTGATAGTTAATACCTTGCGTGTTGTCTTTTATATCATCTAGCAAGGTCGCCACCAAAGCATTTCTTTTATCATGTTTTATAGCCTCTTCGTCTCTCCTCTCTACCACAGTTTGCAAATATGTCGCAGTTTTAGATTTTGGATAAATTTCAGATTTAAGAATTTCTTGAGAAATTTCCGCAGCACACACAGCACGCTCTTTCATTTCCGACTTAAACTCTTCGCTGCTAAAACATTTTTGCTTAGCATCTAGCATTAATTCTCGCAGCGACTCTCCTTCAACTTCCACACCAAGAATTTCGCGCATTTTTGTTTTTATCATCGGCAGAGCAACTTCATCACCATATCTAGCTCGCAAAACACCAATCGAGTTATTTAAAATTGCATGAACACCGCAAGTTGTGCTATCACCTTCATTTTCTTCATAGGCCTCGTCCTGCACCACCCTTTCTTCCACCGGAGTCTTTGTGATTTCAAAGCTTTCTCCAAACTTCTTGTCGAGAACTTGGAACAAGTATTCGCTCGCACTCACAAATTCATTCACGTAATGACCCTCTTGATCCTCAAAAGAGTTTGTGAAATTAATATTTTTATTTAGCACATCGATTACCACCGACATAAAATGAAAACCATTACGATAGCTAAATGTAATGATCTCATCTGGGCCAATTTCAGCATTTTCAATAATCTCAACAACATCTTTGAGATTATCTACCTGACCAGAATGAGAACGATTTATAACTAGAGCATCTTTACCAATAAAAAACTGGGTTGCTTGAGAAACTTGATCATCCGTTAAACAATATTCGCCTTTCCCTTCTTCTGTTTCTGGAAAAGCCCCTATGTATTTTGCAACTATCCCGTCTTTTCTAGACTCAAGATCAGAATAAACCGCCGTAGCATCAGGTTCCTCTAGAATCTTTATCACCCTTTGCTGCATCAGATCATCAAAAATATCCCCTCCCTCTGGCGGGAGCTCTATTGGCGAAAGGGACCTTTCATCAGCCATTTGTGGAGCAATATGATATTTCAAATCTTGAATATTTAGCACCCCATCAATCTCTTCGGCACCATAAACAAGCAATCTAACTGCCTGTTCGGCTCTTAATTTAGCACCGACCCCGACTATCGCCGCACCATCAAAAGGATTTGGGGATTTATTTCTAGCAGCTTCATCAAAACCAAGATCACTAATGTTGCTCATGGTTTGCATTGCATAAACGCCGCAATCACTAGTTTGAAACCCTGGATTAACTTCTGTCACGTCACTAGAACCACCATAAAGTGTCATATCTACGCTGTGTAAACCTGATTGTCTGTAAGGCTTGTGATAAAATATAGAACCGTTTCCAACAATTTTATAGCCATCCAACGAAGTAAGAATCGGCAATATATTGTCATTGATTGCTGCAATACCACCTTCATCAGTCTGCTCAGTTGATGAATCAAATAAATGAACTTGGTAGGCTTTGTCTTGCTTAACTCTCAATCCCATAACTTGCCAATGGCCACAAACGTGAAATGGAAAAGCTATTTCAAGAGGGTATGCATCATCTTTATCAGGCGCAAAAGTATCAAAATATTTATCCAATTCTCTCTTTATAGATTCAGCAGTTTGACTCACTTCACTGCCATCATACGCTTGAAGTAAGAAAGTAGAAATTACCGGATTGGATTTTAACTTTTTGCGCAAACAAAATTCTTGCACCAAAGTTTGCAACTGCAGCACTTCATATTCTTGAGCTCCATCATCAATATCAACCTCAATCTCAGATACATTAATTTCAAACTTCCTTCCTTGTGCATTAACTGCTTCAATGATAGCTCCTTCAGGAAATGTGTGATTTGGCATTCTTGTATATATTTTTTTGGCTTGACTAAAATTTAAAAAAACGGGACGGCTTTTTTAAAAGCACGCCCCGTTTAATCAGCGATTACAAACAATCAACTATTCAACAATTTCATATCCGGCAAAAAAGAATGCGATTTCATTTTGGGCATTTTCCAAGCTGTCAGATCCGTGAACTGAGTTAGCTTCAATTGAAAGAGCAAATTCTTTGCGAATAGTTCCCGCGTCAGCATTTGCCGGGTTAGTTGCGCCCATGATTTCGCGGTTTTTTAGAACTGCATTTTCACCTTTTAACACTTGAACTACAACTGGTCCTGAAATCATAAACTTCACTAATTCGCCGTAGAATGGGCGTTCGCGGTGCACAGCGTAAAATTCGCCAGCAACTTTTTGGGAAAGTTGCATTCTTTTTTGAGCAACAATTTTTAAACCAGCAGCTTCAAATTTTGAATTGATTGCACCGGTTAAATTTCTTTGAGTCGCATCTGGTTTGATGATCGACAAGGTCATTTGAATAGACATGTTTTTTAAAATTTTTTAAGTTGATTTTTCTTCAAACTGAAGGGCGCGGCAAACTAGGAAGCACAAGCTTTTTGTCAAGAAAGACTTGCCTTGCATTTGAAAGCGCCAACTTTAAGTTTTTTCGCACAAATTTCCCTAAATTTTTTTTCCAAAAAATGTCACAAAATCAACTGACTCTCGCCGAGCTTTTTGCGCTAGTTAAGCATAAAATTATCAGCAAAGAAGAAGGTTCTTACTCTTACGAGCTAGCCAAAAAAGGCGCCGAAAGATTAACCAGAAAAGTTGGTGAAGAAGCGTTGGAAGTTGTGATTGCAACTTTCATGCATGAAAAAAACCCAAGCGAAAAAACCCGCCAAGAATTAGTCGGCGAAATTTGCGATTTATTTTTCCACAGCTTGGTTTTAACCGCCGCGCAAGGCATTGAGTTTGAAGAAATTTTGAACGAACTAACCAGAAGGAATAAGGCTAAAAAATAAAAAAAGTTATAGGTCCCTGAGCAAAGCGCTTTAGCGCGTCGTCGAAGGGCCTGCAACTCGAGGTACCGGCCCTTCGACGAC
>CAIRMX010000019.1 GCA_903879805.1 uncultured Alphaproteobacteria bacterium
GAAAGATCTTTTGCGTGGTTAGAAAAATGCAGAAGACTTTGGAAGAACTGCGAGAGAAAGCTCTCCACCTCTCTCGCAATGATTGAATTGGCGTTTGTGAGGTTGTTGCTTGTTCGGTAAGAAAGACTTAGGACGGGTTCTTAGAGCAACCAGCAACTCAGGCGGAGTGATTTGACTGATTGGGCGGAAGCCAATTACCGGAAAAATATCTTTTGTTAAATTTCGCAAAACTGTCTCACAATATCTTTCTGACCAAATGGCTGTTTGCTTTGCATGCCATTCGCGCGCTACGGATTCAAAAGAATTATCGGCATTAATTGCTCGAGTTATTTTTGCTAATTTCTTTTCTTGAGAGGGGTCAACGCCTTCCTGTATCTTTTTCCGCGCTTCATCTCTTTTATTGCGCGCTTCTTTTAAAGATATCTCGGGATAAGTTCCAAATGAGAGCAATTTTTCTTTGCCATCAAATCTGTATTTCATTCGCCAATATCTTCCACCAGTAGGAAGAACCAGCAAAAACAATCCTCTTTCGTCGGATAATTTGTATTGAGTTTTTTGAGGTTTTGCGTTCTTGGCAATAATATCAGTAAGTGGCATTTTGGGGGTATAAACTTTTTGTTGTAGTTTTATACCCCGACTTCTACCCCCAAAATTATCTGGATGTCAGCGGATTTCATCGGACGTCTTAAAACAAAAAAGTCCGGCAGATTCCTTATTTCTAAGGTCTTACCGGACTTCATTGGTTTCTACTAGAATGTAGAACTGGCGGTGGACAGGAGCCCGAATGCGAACCTGTCGTCTGATTTATTTGTAAGCGGTGAATATAAGGCTTCAAGACTGATTTTGGGGTGAACCGAAAAGTTCGAATGTTTTTGTATGGTTGGTGGTTGAGGGGCTATATAAATTTGTCATGAGCTCGGGCCTCACTGTTTATTCATAAAAAATTTAACTCCTCAGTTTTACTGAAAAGTTTAAATCTTTCTCGGGTAGTAGGGCGGGTTTTAAAAGATCTGGGTCATTTACAAGAGGATGTCTCTGTATTTTTTATTTCTAATCTTGAGTTGATTCACAACTCTTTCGTAGCTGCATACCTCTAGATAATAGGTGGCTCCAGTTTCTGATTTGTTATCCAGTGTTTTGATGCTATTGCTGTGGTAAAAAAATCCTTCACCGTCCACTAATCTGTTATCATTAAATGGACTTTCAATGGTACTTAGCATGTCGCTACTACCGATCACATATAAATAAAATTTGTTATATGGCAATTCGCCAGAATCAGATTTTGTCATTTTAGAGGCTATAAGCCTAGCATAGTTATTAATTTGCGAGATAGCGCTATTTAATGGTTCATTCGGCTTCTTGAGCTCAATAATGATAATTGAGTCATTGTCTGGAAACATGGCCAAATCAGGCTTTTTGCCACTTGAGTTGTACTTTACTAAATATTCATTTTGAAGAAAGTCGTCAAAATCAGATGATAATAATTTTTTGTTAGTTTTTGGGCATATGTAGCTTGATAGGGCTTCGTGAGAAATGACGTGATAATGGCTGTAGTCTTCATTAATCATCCATAAATCATTATCTGTCTGGCTTGCTGTAACGCTATTCTTTGCTTGAGGAAAAAGAATGTTATGAATCAAGGATTCTGTTTGATTAATGGTATAATTTTGATTAGCAGGTATTGACTCTAGCTCAATAAACTTTGCCAATAAGTTTTCTTTTTTAATTCTTAGATAAGCATGCTCAGTTAAGGCGAGTTTCCTTTCTTCGTTTGTAATATCTGCTAGCTCTGCACATTGCTCCTTAAGATCGGCGCGCCAATTTGGAGTTTTTGTATTAATGTTATCAACATCTTCCAAAACGGACTTGATGATATTTTCAATTTCTGTAAATTTTTCTTGCTCTTTGATACTGCAATCAATTCTATCTCCAGCAATTCGATTATAAACTCTTTTAGCCACGTTTTTAGCATCTTCTCCGTATTTTATACGAACATTTTGTGCCTGTACCAGTTTTTCAGTTATTAAGAATGATTCTTGAAGCTCTTTTATGATTTCTGGTTTTGTTTTTTTATCAAATTCAAACAAGTTGTAATCGCTCAGAATTTGTTCGACAGAATCAACAATATCATTCTTGAAGAGGTCTTTTTCTGAGAAAGCAAACAATGAAATTGAATTATACTTTAGGACACTCTGAAAAACCTACCACCCATCTCTAAAAATCACTAAATTTCTTTTAAGAATTTTCAAAAAGATCCAA
>CAIRMX010000020.1 GCA_903879805.1 uncultured Alphaproteobacteria bacterium
GTCGTCGAAGGGCCGGAACACCCAGTTTCAGGCCCTTCGACGACGCCCTTCGGGCTTTGCTCAGGGACCTATAAAATTTTTCCCAAAATTTTTCCCAGATGAACTCCTTAAAAAAATCTTCTTTTTTCACCTTCATCTTCCTCCTTGCAAGCGCTTGCAACACCACACCCCAAGACCGTTCACAACCAACATCTGACGTCGGCAAAAGGCTCGCCGCACTTGAAGGCACTCTCAAAACCAAAGGCGGCTACAACTCTTATTTAGCGCTAGAATATTTGATGTTTGGCCGAAATTTATTCTCGATTAAAGACGAGAAAAATTCCGACTATTTCATCAGAAAAGGCTTAGCCGCCGCTAATGACGAAGATCTACTACCAGAAAATCCAATCACTTGGAAAGCCGATCCAGCACAAATTGAAGAAATGGTTTTAATGCAAAAAAGGCTCGAAATCGCATTAGACGAACCACACATTAAATTTTATTTACCAATCCAAACCGCGCATCTCACCTACCTTTACGACTGCTGGATCAGCCGCGAATCAAAAGCCGTTTTTCGCTCAGACGAATTAGCCCAGTGCCGCACCAGATTTAGCAAGCTTCTTGATGAGGTTGAACATTTCATCGACGATCAGAAAAAAGATAAGCAACCAGATATTTTAATCACCGAACCACAATTTGAGCGCTACGAAATTCTTTTTGATTTCGCCCTTTTCAAACTCAACGACAAGGCCAACAAAGACCTGCTCGAAGTTATAAAATATTTACAAACCCTCTCCGGCGATTACCGCATCTTGGTGGTGGGCAATGCCGACCGTGTTGGTTTAGAGCTTAGCAATCAAAGCTTGGCGCTGAATCGCGCCGATGTGGTGAGAAATTATTTAATCAAAAATGGTGTGCCCGAAGATTTAGTTGAAATGCGCTCAGTTGGCGAAGATTACCCCGACATCATCACGCGCGACGGCACCCAGCAACAATCCAACCGCACCGCCGGAATTTACGTTTTAAAAGGCCTGCGCTCTTTTTCGTCTTATCCACTGCCATTAATTGAAAATGAAATTTACCACAAAGAGATCAATAAAGCGCGCGCTGAGAGAGGCTTGGAATGATTTTTGATTTTAAAAATAAGAAAAAATTGGTGATTAAAATCGGCTCTTCTTTGCTTGTTGAAGGTGGCGAATTGCGTGAAAAATGGCTAAAAAATTTCACTAAAAATGTCGCTGAACTCGTCGAAAAAAAATTTCAAATCACCATTGTGTCTTCTGGCGCGATTGCTCTTGGACGCTCGGTTTTAAAGGTTGGAAGTCGCAAACTTTCTCTTGAAGAAAAACAAGCCGCCGCCGCAATTGGGCAAATTCAACTAATGAGTTTTTACCGCGATTTTTTAAAAAAATTAAATCTCGATGTTGCGCAAATTCTGCTCACCGCCGCTGATTGCAACGCTCGCGACCGCTACTTAAATTCTAAAAACACCATTGAAACGCTGCTAAAAAATCGCGTTATTCCAATTATTAATGAAAATGATTCGGTTGCGGTGGATGAAATAAAAATCGGCGACAATGACCGACTCGCTGCCCGCGTGGCGCAAATGATTTCAGCTGACGTCATGATTTTGTTTTCTGACATTGACGGGCTTTACGACAAAAATCCCAAAACTCACCAAGACGCAAAATTAATTCCTGAAGTTTTTGCCATTACCAAAGAAATTGAAAACATGGCTGGAGGCGTGACCTCGCTGGTTGGAACTGGCGGCATGATTACAAAAATTCTTGCTGCAAAAATGCTGGCTCACACCGGATGCGACACGGTAATTACCAATGGAATTTCCGACAATGCCTTAAAAAAATTTGTTGAAGGCAAACAAAATTTCACAGTTTTTACTAGTGACAAAAAAGCCACCAAATCACGCAAGAACTGGCTTTCTGGCTTCTTAAATGCCAAAGGCGAAATGATTGTAAATACTTGCGCCGTTGAAGCTTTGCAGAATAAAAAAATCAGTCTTTTACCGATTGGTGTTGTGGCGGTGAAGGGAGATTTTAAGGCGGGAGATGCGGTTTTTATTAAGGATGAAGCGGGTAATCACATTGCGAGTGGGATTAGTAATTACGCGGCTTTGGATGTGAAAAAAGTTTTAGAAAAAAAGTCGGATGAGGTGAAAAAGATTTTAGGAAAATCTGCGAAGGTGGAGTTGGTGCATATTGATAATTTGGTGGTGGTTTAAGTTAGTTCGAGTTTGCGAATAACCACCCCCAACCCCTCCTTGAAAAGGAGGGGCTTTAGACCGAGCTCGATTTTGAGTAACTCCCCTCCTTTTCAAGGAGGGGTTGAGAGCACTACTGTCCGGTTAACCAATCCCCAAATCCTTCAAAACCATTGACCCACAAGGCTGCGTAAGTCCTCAAAAGTTTTTTCTATGTTTTTTGCGGTAAGGTTTTGTTGTTAGTTTTTACTAAC
>CAIRMX010000021.1 GCA_903879805.1 uncultured Alphaproteobacteria bacterium
AAATGCAGAAGACTTTGGAAGAACTGCGAGAGAAAGCTCTCCACCTCTCTCGCAATGATTGAATTGGCGTTTGTGAGGTTGTTGCTTGTTCGGTAAGAAAGACTTAGGACGGGTTCTTACGCATCTTCAACCGACAAGCCGCGTCAATTCACTTTCGTTCACAGCTCAACTGCGGGAAACTCAACTTACATTAATGGTATTTTAGCAGCGCAGGACGCTACTAAAACAGCTCACCTTTCTGGAATTACTTCGCTTGCAATTGGCAAAGGCTACACCGGAGAAATTGGTGAAATCGCGATTTATGCGCGTGCTTTAAAGCCCGAAGAAAGACAGCCAATTGAAGATTACGCTGGTAAGAAATGGACTCGTTCAATCAACAGAGCTTCAGCTCCAAGCGGCTCATGCGTTGGCTACACAATTACTGAATCGGGATGCGATTTAGCTTCTGCGACTTGCAACATTAGCCAAGCCGGAATTAGCGCGACAGTTGCTGCCACCTCAAGTTCAACGAGTATTGCTTGTAACCAAACCAACTATTCTGGATCGGTAAGTTACACCTGCATCAGCGGCACTGCTAGCGTTAGCGGAAGCTGCACCTCAACTATTCCATGCACACTTAGTTTGACTGGATCAACTAACACCAGCTCAGTTGCTAGTGGAGCTTCTGGCAGCATGACTTGCGATGTTACTGGATACACAGGGACAGTTTCTTACAGTTGCAGCAATGGCACTCCGAGTTACGGCGGAGCTTGTTCTTGCAACGCGGCTGGTGGATATGTGGCGTCAGGTGGTTCATGTGTTTTGGGTGCGGCTTGTTCGACTACAGCAGTTACGGGAGTTACTACTCCAACCTCAGTGGCTCACATGGCGACTGGTTCTCTAACTTGCAACTCAGCAAATCACTACACAGGAACCGTTACTTACAACTGCAGTAATGGCTCACTCAATCCGACTGGCTCTTGCACTTGCGCCACTGGTTATGCCAACCCGAACTGCGCTTCTTGCGCGGCGGGATATGCAATGACATCTGGGGTTTGCACGCTTACCTCACTATCTCCGTGCACTGGCGGAACCATTGATACCACAACAGTTCCCGGTTCAACAATTCACAAATTCACAGCAAACGGAACCTTGAATTGCCCAACCACCAGAACAGTTCAAACACTTCTAATAGCTGGCGGTGGCGGTGGTGGTAACCGACATGCGGGTGGCGGTGGCGGCGGCGGATTCTTAGAAACAACAGCAAGCATCACTGCTAGCACCAATTACGGCGTGGTTGTTGGCGGTGGTGGTGCGGGATCAACTGTTGGTTCCACAAACGGCGCTAATGGTGTTAACAGTACATTTGCTGGACTCACTGCTATTGGAGGAGGTGCGGGAGGCGGAAATAATAAAGTTGGCGGTAATGGTGGATCTGGTGGTGGTGGCTCCAACGGTTCATTCGGTGGATTAGGCACCAGCGGACAAGGTAATCGCGGTGGCAATCAAAATAACGGAGGTGGCTGCTGTTTCGCCAATGGTGTTGGTGGCGGCGGCGCTGGTGCGGCTGGTGCTGATACAACTGGCGGAGGAAGTAGTGCGGGCGGTGCTGGTAAGGCTTCCACAATTACCGGAGTTTCTACTTATTACGCGGGTGGCGGCGGTGGTGGAACGGGCAATGCTGGTATTTATGCCGGTGGAATTGGCGGCGGTGGCGCTGCCAGTGGTGGCACCACTGAAAATGGCGGCAATGGCGGATCGGGAATTGTGATTATCCGCTACTAGTGCTGGTGATCGTGATGGTGCTGATAAATCGCCAAAGTGCCTTTATTGCCAAATAGCGAAAGATATTCCGGATGTTGATTCACCGACTCAGGCGTGCCGTGGCAGCAAACGTGATGATTCACACAAAACACCAAATCAGTTTTTTGCATCACGGCGTGTAAGTCATGCGAGATCAATAAAATCGCGCAATTACTGGCTTTGCGCACCTCGTCAATAATTTGATAAAAATCCTGTGTGCCGGCGATGTCCATATATTGCGTGGGTTCGTCGAGCACCAGCAATTCGGGGTGATTAATTAGCGCCCGCAAAAATAAAATTTTCTGCATTTGTCCGCCCGATAAATCGTGAATTTGGCGCTCTAAAATTTTTTCAACATTAAGGCGCAAAGCCAAGTCTTTGAAGGTTTTGTCGAATTTTACTGCGCGCGTTGACAGCTGAATAAAATCTTTTGCGGTCAGTGGAATCGTGCGATCAATCTCAATTTTCTGCGGCATGTAGCCGATTTTTAGTGAAGATTTTTTTACAACTTTGCCGGAAGTTGGTTTTAAAATGCCCAGCAAAATCCGCGCAATCGAAGTCTTGCCGCCGCCATTGGGGCCAATCAAAGTAGTGATTTTGCCTTTGGCGAGTTCCAAATTAATTCCGCTCAAGATTGTTTGGCGATTTAGCGCGAGGCTAATATTTTCAAGTTTTGCGATCATTTATTTTTCTTAAAAATGAAATTTATAAAAATTTTCTTACTGCTTTTAATCAGCACCAGAGTGGCTTGCGCCCAAAATAATCCAGTAATTGTCACTTCAATCAATCCGATTTACCAAATCGTTTTGGCGATTACTGGGGACAAAAACAACAGCATTCTAATCATCAATCCTAATATTTCTGAACATGACTACCAGCTGAAGAAAAGCGATGTTGCGGCGGTTTCAAAAGCTGATTTAATTTTTTACGTTGATGCAAATTTGGAGAAAAATTTTGCCAAATTGGTTAAAGAAAAAAAATCATACCAATTGTCGCAAGTCGCAGGAATCAAGCTTTTGCAAAAAAGATCTGACCCAAAAAAACTCGATTTGCATTTGTGGATGAACCCCGAAAACGGCGTGAAAATTGCTGAATTTATCACGCAGAAAATCTGTGAAATTGACGCGACTAATTGCCAAAAATATCAACAAAATCTTGTGAGATTTAAAAAAGAAGCTGCGAATTCTGAAAAAATAATTGCCGCTAAATTGGCAAAAATCAAAAACCAAAATCACGTTTTCTACTACGATGCTTACCAATATTTTGAAGATTATTTTGCTTTAAAACCGCTGAAAATTATTGCTCAAGATCACGATCGCGAGCTAAGCGTGAAGGATGCTCGCGAGTTTGACGAGCTAGCAAAAAAATCTCAGATTAAATGTTTGTTTGGGGATGTTTTTGATGAAAAAAAATCTGCGAAAAAACTGGCGCAAAATTACAAAATAAAATTTGCGACACTTGATTTGATTGGTAGGGAAGGTGGGTATTTTGAATTATTGGGTAAGATGTCAGATGAGATTAGCGGTTGTTTGGAGTAGGGCTACCTACAATCATTAATTTGCTGCCAAGCTAGATTCGAGCTGTAATCCACTGAGTTCGGCAGGTAAGATTGGCATTTCGCTTCAGGAAAAAGATCTTCGCTGCATCCCCATTTTTTTAGTTTTTTGTCGTAAGATAAAATCACTTTCCGGCCGTGATTAGCGTGAGATGGCGGCAGCATTGAAAGTCTCACTTCGCGATCACTTTTCCAAGAGTGAAAATGTGGCGTTTCGCCGCAGCTGGGATTGCGCGACAAAAAGGTGGAAAGGATTTTACTTGGGTTTTGTGGGTCAATTTCTACGGGTTCGACATTTTTATATTCGCCAAACTCATTGGCTTCGTAGATATTAATGTTAAAGCCGGCTGGAAAATCTCCCACGTCTTCTTGCTTTGGAATTGAGCGCACTTCGAGCAGTGTTTTTTCATCTGGCGAAAAATGCGGCATGTCGTCGAGATAAAGATCAGAGCCACTGTGAAAGTTAGTGATGTTAAATAGCGGTTCGTAGCTTTTGGATTTGGCGGAGTAAAAATAATGGTAAAATACCGCGTTGTTTTTTTTGACATCAATTAGCCGATCTTCCGCGGCGGTGACATTTTTTGTGTGGAAAAAATCATTATAGCCGATGCATTTTCCGATCTGGCTGCAATAGCTTTTCATGATGACAATGCCGCTATCGCTGACGATTGAATATTGGATTTCTTTGAGGTCTTTGACGTCTTTTTCCATCTGACAATTTTTTAGCGGGTCACATTCTTCGCCTTTGGCACAATGGTACGGCGCGGCAATAAGGGGCAGGGTTTCGCGAATTAGGTAATTGGTGTGGGTTTGGATTAAGGCCGCCTCATTTGCCAAACGTAGTTCTTCTTTTTTGTACCAATCATCATCCATTCTAATCGAAACTCGCAGTGATTTTTTGCACAAAGAAGCTTGGGCGTTAAAAGACGCGAGTGCGAAAGTAGCTAAAATTAAAAGGGCGTAAGCTTTGCTCATGTGTTTTACAAAATGGTACGGGTTGAAACTTTTCATTTGGGGTCTAAGTTGAAAGTGATTCTTCGCAATCGCTTTAACCTCAACTAAATTATTAAAAATATGATTAAGAAAAACATTACTTTGCTGTTGATCGCTTTAAGCCTTGCCTCATGCAGCTCAACTAAAAAAACTAACGATGTTGCTGCTGTTGAGCAACCAGCTAAAAAAGAGTCGCCGGTAAGTGCAGCTAATGAAGCTGTGTTGGTGTTTTCAGTTCCTGCTGCAGAAATTGCTACTTCTGAAACTGGACCACAAGTTGTTTATTTCGGCACTAACAGCGCCGCGCTAGATCAAGATGCAACTGCTACTTTGGAGAAAAAAGTTTTGCCAGAAGCGCAAAATTTAAAAACCAAAAAAGTAGTGATTGAAGCTCACTGCGACGAAAGAGGTTCTAAAGCTTACAATAAAAAACTAAGCTTAAAAAGAGCCAATGCCGTTAAAGAATATTTGGTAAAAAACGGTGTGAAAGAAGTTAAAATCAAAACTGTTGGTTATGGAAAATCTAAACCAGTTGCTTTGGGTCATGATGAAACTTCATGGGCAAAAAATCGTCGCGCTGTTACGATTTCAGTTAAGAAGTAAGAACTAAGTTCTAAATGGTTTGAAAGTGGCGCCACGCCAGAGTTTGCTGATTTAGCATTCTTCTGGCGTGGCGCTTTTTTTGTGGGGTGACACCGAGGGTGGTTGTGCCTAAATTGTGGGGTGGAGTGGTTGGTTAACTTCTTTCTTTGTGCTCTTCTTTTACAAAGGGTTTAGCGGTTGGCTTTTCAAGAATGCTAGCTTCATTGAATTTGCCTTGCGCTGCAAAGATGGCATCAGAAACGTCAAAACTACCATCACTGTTCATACTTCTTGGTGAGAAATGAGTTGTAGATTTTTCTTCTTGATGCGGAGTTCCTGCTGGAGGCGGACTTCCTGCTGTAGAATGGAAATCGATAGGAATATCGCTCTCTACTACTGAGAAATTCTGTGAGGTAATGCTTGGTCTTTTTGATTGGTCTTCACTTTTCGCTTCCTCCAACCTGTGGGTTTCGCTTGGTAATCTTAGAGATAATCCAACATCTTGCAATGCGACCGACTCATATTTTCTAGCTGATTCGCCAAGGTCTGAAAAGCGGTTGCTTTGGCTATCTGGAGAAAATGCATCAACAGTACCAGATTTTATGGCGCTGCTTTTGGACTTGTCAGATTTTTTAAATGGCGATGCAAGCATGCTCAAAACCGAAGGGCTTTTATTGGAGCTAGCAGCGCTAGGATCTACAAAACCAAAAACTTGATCTAGGGCTTCAGTATCACGACCTTGTTTGTAACTCTCTCTTTGGTGCAGATTCTGCATAGGAGTGGGTTTTTTGGTTCCGGTGATTGTTTCGAGAATGGTTGCTCGAGGCGTTTCAAATTGTCCTCTTGGGCTGTAGGGCATGGCTGCAAAACTGCTAGCATCACTGGAAGTGCTGACAGGGCGATCTTTTTTGTCGGAAGAAAGCTTGGCACTTTTGCTCAAAAATAAGGAATTAGAGTTGTTGGATGAGGCCTTAGACTGCCAGCTAGAACTGACAGAGCTTGGATCATTATTTGTTCTTGCCGAAGAAAAACAGCCCACGATTGCAGAGATTGCAGCGCTTACAAAATTGTAGGCGCGCTGCAAAATTCCTATTCTTGGTGCGTCGGCAGTAGCATCGTTTTGATTGGTGGTTGTGGCAGTTGGGCGAATTTGCGCTTCTTCTTTTTCTTCTTCCTCATTTTCTTTTTCTTCTTCGTCGCTGTCGAGACTGCTTAGCGATCGAAGATCATCTTCGTGCACAAAGCTTGAGACTATTAGGCTCCGATCTACCCGTGGTCTCTGTTTCAGATTCTCTTCAGTTAAAGTTGGACGACCGGGAGTAATGGGACTAGACACTGTTAGCTAATTATTAATTTTAATAAAATCTTCACCGCTGCTAGAGCAATAAAGCTCATGAATGACTGATCTGATTTATCATACCTCATGGCTAGTCGTTTATTTTCCTTAAGTTTTCCAAAGAAGATTTCGAT
>CAIRMX010000022.1 GCA_903879805.1 uncultured Alphaproteobacteria bacterium
ATCGAAATCGAGTGTGTGAATAACCACCCCCAACCCCTCCTTGAAAAGGAGGGGAGAGCTCGAGACCGAAGCCGAACTCTAGCCCCTCCTTTTCAAGGAGGGGTTGGGGGTGGTTATTCGCGGGTACGAACCTATTTTTTCTCTTTAGCTCTAGTCACCAAAGATCTCTTACCACCAGATTGTTTTTGGAAAGAATGTAAAACTTTTTCTGCATCTTCAAAAGGCACAGCGAAGAAAGAGAAATCTTCGAACATTTTTACATCGTCAATATGACGTTGGTCAACGCCAGTTTCGCGTTGGATGAATTCAACCAAACCTCTTGGATCCATATTGTCATTACGACCTTTAGCGATGAAGAGACGAGCAGTTCCTTTACGATCAACATAACCTCTACGTTGGTCGCCAATTGGTCTGTGGCCGCTCATGCCGCGATCGTCAGAATAGTAATCTTTGTTTTTAGCATATTCGTTGATTTCGCTGTAGCTCTTTTCGTTAAGCTCGTCTTTGAAGGCTAATTTCAACAAGGCAGAAATAGCGATTTTTGGATCAGAAGTTTCTTGCAAAATTTCGTCAGCAATCACGCCAAGATCAGCAAATTTTCCGCCAGCAATAATTTCAAGAATTGAGGCTTTGATACGTTGTTTCTTGCTTTCAACCACGTCTGCAACATTTGGAACTTTTTGCTTAGTAATTGTCATGTTCGACATTTTCTGAATCGAAACCAACTTACGATATTCAGAAGGCGTGATCAAAGTAATCGCGATACCTTTTTTACCAGCGCGTCCAGTACGGCCAATTCTGTGAACATAGCTTTCAGGATCTTGAGGAAGCGCGAAGTTGATTACGTGCGTCAAGTTATCGATATCGATACCTCTCGCCGCAACGTCAGTTGCAACTAGCACAGTCAATTTTTTAGCGCGGAATTTTTGTAAAACTTTTTCACGTTGTCCTTGTGAAAGATCGCCGTGAATCGCTTCAGCTCTGCAGCCGCGATTTGAAAGTTTGTGAGAAATTTCATCAGCATCAATTTTAGTACGGCAGAAAACCAAGCCGTAGAAACTTTCTTCAACGTCGATAATTCTGAAAAGCGCTTCGAATTTATCTGATTGCGGAACTTCAAAATAAATTTGCTGAATGTTGGCTTTTGAAAGATTGTCGGTGGCAGCTGCAATCACTTCATATTCATTCATATATTTCTTAGCCAAGCGCTCAATGTGCGCAGGCATTGTTGCAGAAAATAACACGGTTCTGCGTTCTTTTGGAGCGGCTTTCAAGATGGTTTCGATATCATCAATGAAACCCATGTTAAGCATTTCATCAGCTTCATCCAAAACGATGTAAGACACTTTTGAGATGTCCAAAGTTTTGCGTTCTAAGTGATCCAAAATTCTTCCAGGAGTTCCAACAACAATATCAACACCGCGTTGCAAGCGAGAGATTTGACGTTCAATTGGTTGACCACCGTAAACGGCAACGATTCTGGTTTTTTGTTCTTCAGCAAAAGAGCTTAATTCTTCAGCAACTTGAATCGCTAATTCGCGGGTAGGAGCTAAGATAATTGCTTGAACTTTTTTTGAATCAGGAACGATATTTTCAATGATCGGAATCCCGAAAGCTGCGGTTTTACCGGTTCCGGTTTGAGCTTTGCCGATCAAATCTTTTTTATTGGCAAGAAGGAAAGGAATGGTTTTTGCTTGAATTGGCGTTGGTTCTTCGAAGCCTTTTTTGCGTAAAGAGTTCAGCATCATTTCAGACAGACCAAGGTCTCTGAATTTAACTAGAGTAGACATGTTTTTTGTTTTTTTTTAAGTTTGGATAAAAGACTTTCTTCGGTGTTAAAAAGTCTTGTCGAGGCAGGATTTGCGCGCATCGTAAGCCTGTTCTTTTCAATGTCAAATTTCTATATTTTGCACCCTGTACAATATGTGCTGCGACAGCGGATGATCTGGTGCCAACTTTGGATGAGCAAAGTCTCCGGCGAAATCACGTTTCATGCCGATTTTTTCCATCACCGAAATTGAGCGCAGATTTTTTGGCACGGTGAAAGCGACAATTTCTTTTAAGCCAAAATTCTTAAACCCAACTTCAAGCACTGATTTTGCCGCCTCAAAAGCATATCCTTTGCCCCAATATTTTGCAGCAAGACGCCAGCCGATTTCAACACAAGGTGTGAAATGACTTACGAAATCAGGAACGTTTAAGCCAACAAAACCAATCATCTCGCCAGTTTCTTTGAGCGTTGCTACCCATAATCCAAAACCATATTTGGTAAAATGATAATTGGCGTTTGTGATAAAATTCTGGCAATCGCCCAAACTCAAAGGCCCGCGCAGAAACTCAATTACTCGCGGATCTTGGTTAATTGCGGCGAAAGTAGTAGCGTCTTCCTCGCGCCAAGATCTCAAAATTAATCTCTCGGTTTCAATGTGATCGATGATTTTCACGGTTTTTAATCTTTGATTAATCCAACAAAATTTTCTTTGGTTACAACTTTTTTGCCGGCTTGTTTTTCTAAATCTTTTCTCGCATTGCCCGCAATTGTGCCGCCTTTTCGCGCTGAAACTTTATTTTCACCAAAGCCGCGAGCATCGGTGTTTCTAGCAATTTCAGTAGTTGCTGCTTCGCCGAGCATTGAAAAAATCAGTTCCAAATCATTCATGTGGTCGCGCAGATTTTCTCGTTTTAACCCTTTAAAATCTTTATGTTGATTTGGTGTAAGGCCAAAAGTCGCTTTCGAGATTTCAGCGGTCAGAATTGAAAACTCGCTCGATTCTTTAACGCCGCGCTTTTGCCACTCTCCGGTTAATTCTTCGCGAACCTGAATTCCGCGCATTCTTTTTTCGATCCAAGAATCGGGATAACCTTTGGCTTTATAAATTTCGCGCGTGCGTTTTTGAGCAAGTTCTGGGTTTTCAATTTCTTGAATTCGCTCGAATCCAACTTGTGCTAACCACATTTTAAATGGCTCGGCTTTTGGTGAAGGGATTGATTGGATGATGCGCAGCATGGTTTGGGTGTTGGCGCAGTCGGTTTCTCTGAGTTTGTTGTCTTCAGCTAACATTTTGAACTGTACGATTTTTTCGTACGGTTGGAATTCTTCTTTTTCCAACAAATTTTTTTTCAAATCGGCCCAATATCTTTTGGGAATAGAGCTTTCAGTCAAAGCTCCAACAACATCAATTACCGAAAACCACCATTCATCTTGGTGAAAAATGCGGCGGATTTTTTTGCTTTCAAAATTTAAGGAGGTGGCGATCAGAGGTGAAGATTTTGTCATAAAGATGTGGTTAATCGTTATTGATGATGGGGTGGAACAGGGTTTTTTAAAAAGCTATTTTTCGTAACTTTTTTGTCAATTTTTAGTTCCGACAGCTTGGGAAATATTTTTAAATCCATCGGCGGCAATTTTTTGGCTGAGATCTTTTTTGATTTTTTCAACCAGTCCAAAGCCTTGATAAATAAAAGCGGAATAGATCTGCACTAAGCTTGCGCCACATTTGATTTTTTCGTAGGCGTCAGAAGCTGAGGCAATTCCGCCAACGCCAATTAGTGGGATTTTTCCGCCCGTGAAGCGGTAGAAATTTTTTAGAGTTTCATTTGATTTAGCAAAAAGAGGCGCGCCGCTTAAGCCGCCGATTTCTTTAGCGTGAGCGCTTTGTAGATTTAAGTCGCGCTCAATTGTGGTGTTGCTAATAATCATGCCGTCAATTTGGTTTTTTAAAACGGTGATGGCGATTTTTTCTTGTTCCTCAACTGTTAAATCTGGCGCAACTTTTAACAAAATTGGCGTGTTTTTTTTGTGCAAAATTTGCAGCTGATTTTTCTTCTTCATGATCTCGCTCAAAAATAAATCGAGCTGATTTTCATTTTGTAAATCACGCAAATTTTTGGTGTTGGGCGATGAAATATTCACCGTGACGTATGCCGCGCTTTCGTAAAATTTTTCAAGCAGCGGTAGATAGTCTAAAAGCGCGTCTTCTGTGTCTTTGTTCTTGCCGATATTAATGGCAAAAGGTGTGCGCATTTTTGCTGAAATTTGGGCAACATTTTGAGCAAAAACTTCGGCACCTAAATTGTTAAATCCTAAGCGATTAATAATTGCGGCATCTTCTTCGAGACGAAAAATTCTTGGCGTTTCATTTCCTTTCTGCGCGAGTGGAGTCACCGTGCCGCATTCGACAAAACCAAAGCCAAATTTTTCTAATGTCAGAGCGATTTCAGCATTTTTATCAAAGCCTGCAGCCATGCCGATGGGATTAGTAAAATCAATATCCCAAAGCTTGCTGCGTAAATTTTCGTAATGGCGATTTAGGCAAAAAAGCGTCGCGGTTTTTGGACAAAATTTTAAAAAATTTATGGCAGCGTGATGGGCTTTTTCGGCATCAAGTTTGAAAATTGCCGGACGTAAAATTTGGTAGAAACTCATGAATTATTTTCGGTTTTTTTAGCGCCCAAAAGCAGCAAACTCGTGCTTACGGCGACTATGATTAAAATTACATCGGAAGAGCGTTTGAGCAGAAAATTGTCAGATAATTTATCTTTAAGGCGGGCTCTTTTGTGGTCATTCATTTCAAGCGCGACGTAAGTTGTGTCCGTCCATTCGCCTTCAAATTTTCTGCCTAAGTAATATTTTTTCACCGCGATGTGAACGGGGTGAGATGGCAGAATCATTGGGTTTTGCAGGATTTCATTTTGCTTGGTGGCTTGTTTGTCGGCAACAGTTTTGGAAATTTCTGGCAAATCTTTGGCGATTAAAAATAGCGCTAAAAAAACCGTTGTGACAATTACACAGGCTAGCGGAATGAAAAGTAGCCACAGCTTGGAACGCTTGATTTTAGTGGTTTCGTTGCCAGCGAGATAAATTGGATTGTAGTTTGAAACCAAGAATAAAATCACCATTGAGTAGATGATGAGAGCCAGAACAATCTCTTTAAACGAGTTGTAGTTGGAAATCGACAAGCTGAAAAAAAGCACCGCGATTAAGTGGGAAATGATTAATCCGGTGACAATGGTGGTGCGGGTTTTGATCGCAAATAGAGTCAAAAAGTTAATTGCGATGAAAGCGAGTATGGTGAGGAATTTTGCGTCAAAGAGCATTAATCCCTCAGCAATTCATTCACCGAAGTTTTTGAGCGAGTTTTTTCATCAACTTTTTTCACGATTACTGCAGCGTAAAGCGAAACATTTTTGTCGCCCTTAGTTGAAGCGATATTACCGGGAACCACAACTGAGTAAGCAGGAACGCGACCGTAAAAAATCTCGCCGCTTTCACGATCAATAATTTTTGTTGAAGCGCCGATATAAACGCCCATCGAAATTACCGAACCTTTTTCAACGATAACGCCTTCAGCAATTTCAGAGCGCGCACCGATGAAACAATCATCTTCAATAATTACCGGATTAGCTTGCAGAGGCTCAAGAACACCGCCAATTCCAGCGCCACCCGAGATGTGGCAATTTTTACCAATTTGCGCACAAGAACCAACCGTGGCCCAAGTGTCAATCATGGTGCCTTCGTCAACGTAAGCGCCGAGATTTACGAAAGATGGAAGTAGCACTACGTTTTTTGCAATGAATGCTGAGTGGCGCACAACGGCTCCGGCAACGGCGCGGAATCCCGCTTTGCGAAAATCTTCCTCAGACCAATTGGCAAATTTCAAAGGAACTTTATCGAAATAGCTAAGAGCATTGCCGCTTACTGTCTCTTGCTTGCTTAAGAAATTGTCATTGAGTCTAAAAGAAAGCAAAATTGCTTTTTTGATCCATTGATTAACTTGCCAAGCGCCATCTTTTTTCTCGCAAATTCTGATTTGTCCGGCATCGAGTGCGGCTAGAGTTTGAGTGACTGCATCGCGTATTTCGCCTTGAGTGTTCAAGTTAATTTCAGCTCTTTTTTCAAAAGCGTTTTCAATGATTTGAGAGATGTTATTTGTCATGATTTGAGATAATTTTAAGAGTTCCATTCTAGCGAATCATAAGACTCGCAAGAAGTACATTTGGCGCTCCATTTTGAACTTAAATGGAAGCAAGAATTGCAAAGATAATGATCGTCTTTGCTAAGCATTTCTGATTTGATCAGATTTTTTTTACAATCGAGGTCATTGCCCAAAGCCTTTTCAGCAAAGGCCAGAAGTTTATAACCACGATAAGTTTTTTCTTGGAGTAGCGAGAGATGTAAGTAATCTTTAGCAATTTGGAAAGCACCGGCTCTAAAGGCCACAATGCCAACTGCCAGTTTTCCTAAAGCTGATTCTTTATTTAAATCAGCCAGTTTTTTCATCGATTTAATGCGTGATTTTGCTGAAGATTTGCGATTCATCAAATCAAAAATTTCCGCAAAAATTATATGCGGATTGGTGCGCCACAAAGATTTTATTTTCCAACTTACTTTGAAAGTGAAGCCAAGTTTTAGCCAAGATTTTAAGACAATTTCTTGCGCCGGTAAAAAATTATTTTCGGCTTTAAGTGCGAGGTTTGAATGCTTAATCGCCAATAAAAATTTCTTTTGTTGATAGGCTTCAAAAGCTAAAGCGGCGTTGATTACGGCAGTGTCGCGTTTCTGCAATTCATCCTTAAATTGTTCTGAGCCGTACTCAGAAATTAAAGCCTTGGCATCTTGCCAAAGCCCGCGTTTTTTATAGAGGGCAAATAAAGTTGTAGCGGTTTCAAAGCTGTCGCGTTTTACCAATAAAATTTGTTTGGCGTAAGCAATCGCGGTGACCTCATCTTGGTTTTGCAAAGCCAATTTGAATTTCGATTTTAGCACCAAAATTTTGGCATGTTTATTTTCACCGAATTTTGCAAATAGCTCGGAAGACTTGAGAAACTCTTGTTCTTGAAAGGCGAGTTTGCCCAAGAAAAAATTATTTAGCGGCGGGTTTTTAATCAGTTTGACGAATCTTTTTTGCAAATCGGTGGCAGATTTTTTATCAGCAACTTCAAGCGCTAACATCAATTGCGTCATGATATCAAAGGCTTGGTGGTGACGCAGGACCAATTTTTCTAAGCGTTTTGCATGACTTTTTCTAAAAAGAATTTTTAAGAGATTGGGAAATTTTATCGCCAAAATTCTCGCCAAAATGTAAGAGAAGGCAAATATCATCAAAGCGCAAAAAACTGCGATTAGAATTGCAGTTAGAATGTCGGTGCTCGCCTCATATCCGAGCCAAGTGATGATGACGGTGCCATTATGATCCAACAGCCAAACTAGCGATATGGCGATGGAGGATGCGATGAATAAAAACCATAAAATTGCAAACATATTAGGTGAGGCTTTTTAGGTAATTTAAAATTTCAGAATCGAGTTTCTGCACTTCAATTGCGATGCTTAAATCATTTAAGAAATCGGCAACAATTTCGTGGTAGCTTGGATCAAGTGAAAGTAGATAATTCATGGCTTCTTGGTAGTTTTTTTCTTTCAAAAATTTCTCGGTGTGAAAAATTGTTGAATCGATTTCGCCGGTATTTTTGCCATCAATTTTTCTGATGATTACGAGCTTCGCGATATTACGACGAATTTTGGAAAGTAGAGTTGGATTTGGAGTATTGTTTTTGGTAGTGATGAGGTCGGGAATTAGATCGGCAAAGGATTTGCTGAGTTTTTCTTGGTTAGAAAATCCAGGTAAAACTTCTTTTAATTTGATAACTTTTGTCTGCAGATTTTCGTCAAGTGCGACCAAAATTTCGAAACTTTTGAGAGCGTTATCGTAAGATTTACCAGCGAAAATTTCTTGGCGTAATTCGACATAAACCAAAATCATTTTGCCGATTCTTTCTTGGTTTTTATATTTAGTTAATTCGCCTTTAATTGCTTGAATTTGTGCGGTTAAATCAGTGATTTGCACCTGATTTTTTAGCAGCATGTGATAAATAAATTCCGCGCCTTTTTCTCTTAATTCATTGGCGCCAATGTCGGCCAAATTCTCATCTTTTTGGGCATCGTGGTCACCCGATAAATCAAAAATCTCACTTTCAACATTGTCGAATTTTTGGGCTTCATGCTGGGCTTGAAGTTTTTTGGCGACGCCTTCTTTCCAATGGTTTACACCAAGATAGCCGAAGAAAATCAGTGACAGGAAAATAACAAATTTGGTGATAAATTTTTGTTTTTTTCGTGCTGCGATTTCTGTTTTATTTTTTTGATTTTGTTCGACGGAAACTTCAGTCATAAAATTTTTTTAAAATTGGAAATTCTGCAAAAGTTGTGGAATTGGTGAATCCAAATTTTTTCACGCAATCAAGAATTTTCTCGCTTAAACACAATATTTGCGAGGTCGCAAAATATTCAAGCAGATTGTGCCGCGCCGCTAATTTAAAAAAGATTTGCGCGGAATTTTTAGAGAAGAGCAAAACTTGGTCGAAAGTTTTTTGCTGAGAAATTTTTAGAAATTCGGTTGAGAAATTTTCGTTGGCGAATGTTTCGTAAGCTAAAATATTGGTGACATTCTTTAACTCGCTTTGAAAATCCAGAGTGACGACGGATCCTTGAAAATAAAGGATCTCGGATGATTGATCTGCAGTTTTAGCAATTAAATTTTTGAGAGATTCTGCAGAATTTTCGGGCGCCGTAATAATGTTGGTGAATCCGTGAGCGATTAATTTTTGGGCGGTTTTTTTTCCGACAGAGAAAATTTTTACATCTTTAGAAAATCCAAAATCAATTACAGCATCGCAAGCATTGGCGCTGGTGATAATTACGGCAGAGATTTGGTTGCGGTTTCTTTTGGTAACCGAGTTCTTTTTCACCACAAAAAGTGGCTCAATAAATGTGGCAAATCCGGCTTTTTCTAGAAGCTCTGCTAACTCATGCGAATGCTCGTGCGGTCTGGTTAAAAGGATGTTTTTCATTTAAGTTATTGCCAAGTTAAAATCGAAATTTATTGTGCGCCGCCTCTTCGCAGATTTGTGCCACCAAAACAATTTCAATTTCAAATCAAACTTACAAATGAATATCCACGAATATCAGGCTAAAACCCTGTTAAAAAAATTCGGCGTTGTTGTGCCTGAAGGCCACCCTGCATTTTCAGTTCCTGAAGCTGTTGAAGCTGCCAAAGCTTTAGAAGCAGCTGGTCACAAAGTTTTTGTTGTAAAAGCGCAAATCCACGCCGGCGGCCGCGGTAAAGCTGGTGGTGTTAAAGTTGTTAAATCAACTGAAGAAGTTAAAGAAAAGGCCTCACAAATTTTGGGAATGACTTTGGTTACTCCACAAACCGGCCCTGAAGGAAAATTGGTTAGAAGACTTTATATCGAAGCTGGATCAAACATCAAAAAAGAATATTACTTATCTGCTGTTGTTGATCGCAAAGCTAAATCGATCGTTTTCATGGCTTCAACTGAAGGCGGCATGGAAATCGAAGAAGTTGCTGAACATCACCCAGAAAAAATCATCTCAGTTAAAATTGACGTAGCTGCTGGCATCCAAGCTTGCCACGCTCGCAAGATGGGTTTTGCTTTGGGATTGACCGGCGAAACTTTGAAAAAATTCTCAAAAGTGGTTTTCGCACTTTATCAAGCTTTCAACGAAACCGATGCTTCACAAATGGAAATCAATCCATTGGTTGAAACTGTTGAAGGTGAAATCGTTGTTTTGGATGCGAAAATTAATTTCGATGACAGCGCAATGCACCGTCATGACGAGCTTAAAGTATTGCGTGATTTAGATGAAGAAGAGCCGCTCGAAATCGAAGCTTCAAAATATGATCTAAGCTACATCAAAATGGACGGCAAAATCGGATGCATGGTTAACGGCGCCGGACTTGCAATGGCTACCATGGATATCATTCAACTTTTCGGATCTTCTCCAGCTAACTTCCTTGACGTTGGGGGAGGCGCTACTCGAGAAAAAGTTACTGCGGCTTTCAAAATCATTCTTTCTGATCTAAACGTAAAAGGAATTTTGGTGAACATTTTCGGCGGCATCATGCGTTGCGATATCATCGCTAACGGTATCATTGAAGCAGCTAAAGAAGTTCACTTGAGCGTGCCTTTAGTAGTTCGTCTTGAAGGTACTAACGTTGAATTGGGCAAAGAAATCATTTCCAAATCAGGGCTTGCCGTGATCTCAGCTGACGATTTGTCAGATGCTGCTCAAAAAATTGTTAAAGCGGTAAAAGACGCCGAAATTTCAAACTAATTTTAAAATCTAATGTCAGTTTTAATTAACAAAAATACCAAAGTAATTTGCCAAGGATTCACTGGAGCCCAAGGTACTTTTCACTCTGAACAAGCAATCGCTTACGGAACAAAAATGGTTGGTGGCGTTACGCCCGGCAAAGGTGGCACTAACCACTTAGCTTTACCAGTTTTCGACACTGTTTATGACGCTAGAAGAAAAACTGATTGCAACGCATCGGTAATCTACGTTCCACCAGCGTTCGCCGCCGACGCTATTTTGGAAGCAATCGAATCAGAAATTGAGTTGATCATCTGCATCACTGAAGGCATCCCTGTTTTAGACATGGTTAAAGTTAGAAAAGCTTTAGTTGGTTCAAAATCAAGATTGGTTGGACCAAACTGCCCAGGTGTTATCACTCCGGATGAATGCAAAATCGGTATCATGCCTGGTCACATTCACAAAAGAGGATCAATCGGTATCGTTTCTCGTTCAGGAACTTTAACTTATGAAGCAGTACACCAAACAACTAGAGCTGGTTTGGGCCAAACAACTTGTATCGGTATTGGTGGCGATCCGGTTAACGGAACTAACTTCATCGATTGTTTAGACATGTTCTTGTCTGACCCTGAAACTCAAGCCATGATCATGATTGGTGAAATCGGTGGAACTGACGAAGAAGAAGCTGCAGAATTTTTGAGACTTGAAGCTAAGAAAGGTCGTAGCAAACCAACTGTTGGTTTCATCGCTGGCCGTACTGCTCCAGAAGGACGCAGAATGGGTCACGCTGGTGCGATTATTTCTGGCGGTAAAGGTGGCGCGCAAGGTAAAATTGACGCCATGAAAGAAGCTGGCGTTGTTGTGGCTGATAGCCCGGCAACTCTTGGTCAAACAATGCTAGAATTGCTAAAAAAATAACCCTCTTTTCAACCACAAAGGAAAAATTATGAGCGATCGTAAAAAAGCGTTAGACGCAGCATTAGCCCAAATCGACAAAGAATTCGGTAAGGGTTCAGCAATGAAATTCGGTTCTAGACCGGTAACTGATATTGAAGTTATTCCAAGCGGATCACTTTCTCTCGACATCGCACTTGGTGTTGGCGGATATCCACGCGGCAGAATCATCGAAATCTACGGACCAGAATCTTCAGGAAAAACCACACTAACTTTGCACGCAATTGCCGAAGCGCAACGTGCTGGACTATCTTGTGCGTTTATTGACGCCGAGCATGCTTTTGATCCAGCTTACGCTAAAAATCTTGGCATCGACTTAGAAGAGCTAATCATTTCTCAACCAGATAATGGTGAAGCGGCACTTGAAATTGCTGACACTTTAATTCGTTCTGGCGCTGTTGATCTAGTTGTTGTCGATTCAGTTGCAGCGCTTGTTCCGCAAGTTGAACTTGAAGGTGGCATGGGCGACAATCAAATGGGTTTGCAAGCTAGATTGATGAGCAAAGCTTTAAGAAAACTTACGGCAACTGTTTCTAAAACCAGCTCAACCATCATTTTCATCAATCAAATCAGAATGAAAATTGGTGTGATGTTTGGTTCTCCGGAAACTACATCTGGCGGTAACTCACTAAAATTCTACGCTTCGGTGCGCCTTGATATCCGCAGAGGAACTGCCATCAAAGACCAAGAAGAAGTTTTGGGTAATGAAACCAAAGTTAAAGTTGTAAAAAACAAAGTTGCTCCACCTTTCAAAATTGCTGATTTTGAAATTATTTACGGCGAAGGCGTTTCTCGTTTAGGCGAAGTTATTGATTTGGCAGTGAAAAACGAGATTCTTGAGAAATCAGGATCTTGGTATGCTTACAAAGGAAATAAAATCGGACAAGGTAAAGAAAACACAAAAAATTACCTGAAAGAAAATCCAAAAATTGCTGACGAGTTAGAAAATTTAGTTCGTGAGAAACTTGGTGTTGCTAAACGAAAAAAAGCTGCTGTAAAAGAAGAAGCTAGAGAAAAAAAGAGCAAAGCAGAAGCTGCTTCAGACAAATAAAATTTTGAAAAGCTTGAGGTGTTAAATCCTCAAGCTTTTTATTTGGTAATTGTTTCGGGCAATTAAGTTGTCATCCCGAACGTTAGTGAGGGACGGCAGATAAGGCGAAGCGTTACTAAATTACAAATATGCACCCGTAGCTCAATTGGATAGAGCACCTGACTACGGATCAGGAGGTTAGGAGTTCGAATCTCTTCGGGTGCACCATTCTTACACAAGTTTGTTTCTATTTTATTTACACTAAGCAAGTGTTCCTAAAGTAATAAAACCTCCCCAACTAACCAACCTTCCCATGAAAATCAGATCATTATTTTTAGTCGCAATATTAGCGCTTTTTTCAGCAACAGCTTTTGCTAAAAGCTCTAAGCCTGTAGTTGCGCCAGCAACCAAAGAATCAATCGAAGAAGCGCAAATTCAGCCTTCTGATTTTCAAAAATTATTCGTTGAAGCTGAGAAAAATTTTCAAACTGCAAAAGCTTGGAAAAAAATTAAATGCCAACCAAAAAGCGGCTTTCTTTGCACTAAACATGAATGTGCAAAAAGACCAGCTACGGCTTCTATAACCTTAGATAAAACCAAAGGCACGATCACTCGTTGCGAACAAGATAATTGCGATACCTACAAAGCCGAATTCAAACAAACTGGCATTTTCTTCAACATCCAAACCGAAGGCCCAATCGGCACTTTAATCAGAGTTTTCGGTGACAGTCGTTACAAAGAAATCACTACTGTTGGATTAGATGCTTACATCGATAACGGTAATTGCGAAGTGTTGACTGAGTAGGCAGATACTTTTATTAAAAAACTTTCTCATGCCAAATTATAGTTTAATGTGCGTTTGTGGATCCGATTATATTTCTAGAAATGATGCGACAATCTAAAATAGGTAAAAAATCAAAAGCCTTCACCCTAATTGAAATCTCCGTAGTAATTCTAATCATCGGCATTCTGCTTGCTGGAACTTTCATCGGAACTCGCTTAATTGCCAAATCTCGTTTAGCTGCTGCAGAAAGTTTAGCTCGTTCTTCGCCAGTTCCGGGAATTAAAGACAACATGCTTTGGCTAGAAACCAGCTTAAGCGCTAGTATTGATAGTTCTCAAGCCAGTGATGGAGCAGCGGTAACTTCTTAGTACGATCAAAGTAGTAATGCTGCTAAACCTTTAGTAGGTTGCGGTGGGCACTGGTCCAACTTATGCCAATACCATCAATCACGTTCATGCGATTAAGTTTGTTGGTAGCACTGCCAACTATTTGCAAATCTCGGACGCCTCTTTCTTAAACGGCACTGACTACACAATCATGGTCTTGGAAAAAAGACAAAGTGGCGGCAGTAACAATTATTTTATCGGAGAAACTTCTGGAAGTCCCAATACCAGTTTAGCTTTGGGTTACAGTTCAGACTCGACAGTGATTCACGCTCAAGGAAATCAATCTTACAGTGCCAGCGCAACAGTTAGCTCTTACGCATCTTCC
>CAIRMX010000023.1 GCA_903879805.1 uncultured Alphaproteobacteria bacterium
CTCGACGTAGTTTTTTATGATGGCGTTTTAGACAAGAAGAAAAACAACAAAATACTGGTTAAAATCAGCTATTTTAGTCAGTGCAAAACCACCAATGAACACCCTGTAATCAACAAATATTTAGAATCGTGGGGCTTGCTAGAAGGGCGACATTGCTGAAGAGAACCTCTTAATGCAATTAACCTCCCCTTCACTTCGAAATACTTACCGCGATGAACAATCAGCTATCTAAGGAATCCTTCCTGTTTGCTTGTGACATATGTGAAAATGATAATCCGTCAGTAACTCACCGAGTAGCTACTCACTTCGCTGATGAAATGAGCAATCTCGTGTCAAATAATGCTTTTGTGACCGACAGCTTGAATTACTGCGTCAATCAAAATGGCGATGTAGAAGAACTGTGCTTTAAGAACAGCCAGCCTGGATATTTTGATGAAGATAACAATTTCGTCTCAGTCTCTTTCGAAAATTTGACGAAGTACAATTTGAAGCTGGATTGGATCGTCAATCATATCAGTCATGACTTCGGTTTTTACGAAAGAGATTGTGAAGAAATTTTACCAAACGTGCTCTGGAGAGTTGGTATTGCCAATCTAGATTTGGAAGTTCCGATTTTTTTCGCCAGAAAAATCAGACAAGAAGAGATCTTTGATAAAATTAAAAAAGCGCTCAATCACCAAAAATCAAACTTTCAGGGTTTAATCCTGACCAGTTGCAGCGATATTCCAAGTTACTTCAACTCCAAGATCGCCGGCAATAAAATTGTCCCTCTTAAAAGCTGTCTTTCTGTCCATAACAAAGACTTTCACATCGATAAAGGCGTTTTGAAATCAGCGATGATAAAAACCGGCAAAGATGGCTTTACTACGGGCTACAGAAGTGCGCGTTTTAACGGCGAATATTTTAGATTTACCAAACAAGAAGCGGATGTTCTTGAGTATTTATACAAAGCAGGAAAGCCAGTTCACAAAGATGAGATAATGGTGGAAGTAACAGAAAGTAGCACCGAGTTAAAAACTTTATTCAGAAATCCAGATTCAAAAAATATTCGCCAGAATATTTTGCAGTACGACAACAAAGGCTATTACTGGCTGAACCTCAACTAATCCCGCAACTTTTCCTCAAGCAAGTCTGGCAGTATAGGTAAAATAATACCGGTTTTAATACCGCTGCCATACCGATTTCCATACCCCCCACTTTTTAGCTTTGCGCAAGTCAAAATCACCAAGTCCGTTTTGGGCTTAAAGTGACTTTGATTTTATCAATCAACGCAAAGCACAAATGACAAAAGAAACTTATTACTCTGAGAAATGTGTCGCCAAAAAATGGGGACTTTCTCGAAAAACTCTACAGCGCTGGCGCTTAACTAACGAAGGTCCGCAGTATGTCAGGATCAGTAACAGAGTTAGATATTCTGAAAGCGCCATCAAGAAATACGAAGAAGAAAACTTCCTTGAAAAGAAATCAAAAAATCAGGGGGTGCAAGATGGTAGATAAAATCACACTAGAACAAGTTCCAAATATTCCGGTTGGAAACTTATCAAAGCTACCCCCCGAAGAATTGTTGTCGCTTCAAGAGCAAGCGGCACAACATCTTCAGCGAGCTAAAATGCTTAAAGAATGGTTGGATAACAGCATCGCGCTAAAATATCGCGATGTTGCATCGAACATTCGCAGGCTTGATTCCAAAGATACCGGCACAGTTCACTTCACAGATGGTGATTTCAAAATCACTTCTGTTTTGGCAAAAAAAGTCGAGTGGGATCAAGAAAAACTCAAGGATGTTGTCACCGCTATCAGAAAGCACGGCGACAATCCGGATGAGTATGTTGAAAGCTCCTACAAAATCTCTGAGACCAAATACACCGCATGGCCAGAGCATATCAAAAACATCTTCAAGCCAGC
>CAIRMX010000024.1 GCA_903879805.1 uncultured Alphaproteobacteria bacterium
AGATTCTAGATAAAAAAAATCGTAAAAAATAAGGAGAGGTTTTTTCTAAGTATTTTGATTGCTGGTGGGGCTTGGAAAGTGGGTCGAAGGAGGGAGTGTATTCAACATACATGACCGACGTAGAGCTACTTTCCAAGCCCCACCAGCAATCAAAAGACGACGAAAAAAAAGAATTGGTCGGGGCGGAGAGATTCGAACTCCCGACCCTCTAGTCCCAAACCAGATGCGCTAGCCAGACTGCGCTACGCCCCGAAAAACAATTCTTGAAAGAAAAATTTGTAGAAATGAAAGTGATGTCGCTTCGTAAGAAAAAAGCGGGCGCGAAATAAACAAACTACCACACCAAAAGTCAACCCATGTTTTCCTCATTATCTAAAAAAACTTCGTCATTTTTTTTCGCGACATTTTTTGCTGCGATTTTTTTTGTCACCAACCCAAGTTTTGCTTGGACCGGCTACGATTACGACGAAAAATCAACTATCGAAATTGAAGAAGGAAATTTAGTTCGCGAAGGATTGGTCATCCAATTTTACGATTACAAATTGGATAAATATCACGCAGCTAAGATCATTTTTGTTGAGTCGGTAGTTGACGGAACCAGAATTCAAATCAAAGATTTAGACGCTAAAAAAGAGCGAATTTTTATAATGCAACCGGAGTAAAATCATGAAAGGAATAATTCTCGCCGGCGGTTCAGGCACAAGACTTGCGCCCCTTACAAATGTTATTAGCAAACAACTTCTTCCGGTTTACGACAAACCGATGATTTGCTATCCGCTAGCAACTTTGATGAATCTTGGCATCAAGGATATTTTGATTATTTCCACCCCACAAGACACACCAAATATTGAAAAATTTTTGGGCGATGGATCAGCTTACGGATTAAAACTTAGCTACATCGTGCAAGACCAGCCTAAAGGCATCGCCGAGGCTTTCTTGCTTGGTGAAAAATTCATCGGTAAGCAAAATGTTTGTCTGATTTTGGGAGACAATATTTTCTACGGCGCTGAAGTTAATCGCGAAAGTATCGAAGATAAACTTAAACAAATTGAATCAAAAAAAATCGGCGGATTAGTTTTCGCCTACCACGTTTCAGACCCTGAAAGATATGGCGTGGTTGAGTTTGATGAAGATGGTGAAAAAGCACTTTCAATTGAAGAAAAACCAAAACACCCAAAATCAAATTTGGCAGTGACTGGTCTCTACATTTACAATTCTGACGTGGTTAAAATTACCAAAAATCTAAAACCATCAGATCGCGGCGAGCTAGAAATCACCGACGTGAACAATGCTTATTTAAAAGAGAAAAAACTCGGAATCGTAAAATTAAAACGTGGATTTGCTTGGCTTGATGCCGGAACTCCGGATTCACTTTTGGAAGCTTCTCTCTTCATTCACACTATTGAAAAAAGACAGGGATTAAAAGTTGCCTGCATCGAGGAGATGGCCTTTAACAAGGGATTTATTGATGAGGAGCAGTTTGATGTCTTGAAGAAAAAATATAAAAAAGGCTCACCTTATAGATCTTATTTGGAATCTTTAGCTTAGAAAAACTAAGAACATTTCTTCACAAATCATGAATAAATCCTCACTCAAGAAGCATATTCCTGCGATATTTTTTACTTTATCTTTAGCGCTTTACGCCTTTTTAGCTAATATTCTTCGCGGTGGCCCAGACTTCAATGACGAAACTGAAAAGCTGGTTGGTGCAATGCTAATTACCGATGGCATGCATCTCTACAAAGACATGTTTGCTCATCACGGTCCGTTTTCTTACATGATCGCGCATTTATTTTATTGGCTCACTGGTTCACGCGACATCGCAATTTATCGCTTCATTCCAATATTATTTTCTCTCTGCGCTATTGCTGCAATTGCATTTTCTCCGGCTATTAAAAAAACTAATTACCGCTTATTTGCTGCTGGTTTTTTTGCTTTAGGTCTTGCGACCACACAAGCAACTTATGGCCTGATGCTGGCGCTCTATCAAATTTATGCAGGGCATCTTGTAGTCTGCGTCTTGGCTCTTTTGGTAATTCCAATCGTTACCGGCAACAAAGCTTCGCGACTTGGTGCTTACTTAAGTGGACTCGCATTAGGATTTACGTTTTTTTCTGCTTACTCTTTTGTAGTGACTTGCGGCTTATTAGCTTTGATATGTTTTATTAGCGCATTCATCAAAAATGAAAATCAGGCTTCAAATAAAACAAGCCTTTATCATGCAGCTTTTGGCGCCCTAACCTCTCTTGCAGCAGTTACTACTTATCTGTATTTGTTCGGCGATATTAAAGGTTACGGAGTTTTCCATTTTTACTTTAATCAAATTATCTACGCCAAATTTTCCAATTACGCTCCTTTTGATGTCCTGCATTTCATTGTACCAATCATAGGATATTTTACCTCAACCACACCACTTTCATCGGCTTGGCCATCATACACAATTTCTTCTGCCGTTGGCATATTTTCTTTCCTGCTTTTTATAAACTTGAGAAAAGAAAAGAAGGATACTGCCATCATCTCACTTACGTACTGTGCATTGCTGCTACTGGGAGTAATTTTTACCAATCCAAGATCAGCTCCCAGATCAGCCGATAATTTTCAGATCGATACTCTAGTAATTGTGGCCTTGGGATTTTTATCAGTAACCATCTGCCATATTTTAAGTCGCTTTGAAAGCTGGAAGTCACCTTTACCAAAAAATACACTAATCATCTCATCTCTTTTGTTTATAAGCCTTCTAATAACCCCATGGACTGTAAGAACCTATCTCTATGACGTTTCCACCAAAAAATATTACAGCCGAATGAAAGGTGATTTGTCGAAATCCGAAACCAAAGAGTTTAATTTACTTAGAACAATTGTCGGACCCGACGAGAAAGTTCAGCAATTTCCTTATGACCTACTTTTCTACATTAAAATTGATCGCCTGCCAGCGTCAGGAAACTATTATTACTTGCCGTGGCAGGATAAATATTTTCAAGATCCAATATCTGGCTATAAAATTGACGTTTGCAGCGACATGGAAGCAAAGCTTCCGAAAATTATTTACTACTTCAAATCAGCAATTTGGGGCTATCCAACTTCATCTTATCTGAGCTGCATCGAAAAACTTCTTGAAACAAAATACCTACCAACATCGATTGTGAAGAATGTTTGGATTAGAGCTGACATTACCGCATCGCGTGATGACCTCTTAACAGCAGCCATAATATCGAAAGATTTTAACCCCGACTGGCTTGATAAAAATCTGCAAAAGCGCTTAAAAAATCAGACGCGTTAAGTCAGGAAGTGATCCATATTCCTTTCAACCAACGCCATAATTGTGGCTTGTGGATTAGTTCCAGGAGCTGAGGGAATAATACTGGCATCACAAACCATCACATTGCTTAGGTGCTTTAATCTTCCAAATGAATCAACCGGACAAAAATCATTTTCCCCCATTGGCAAGGAAGAAAAGGTGTGAATAGTCATTAAGTTTAAATTCTTAAAATTAGTAATTTTCACATCCTCGCAACTTGCAAAGCCCTTGTGACCAAAAATTGACGGGTAGGCAAATTTTGCACCAGCGGCAAAAACTGCTTGGGTTAGTTTTTGTAAACCCTCTTGCAGTAAATCTTTGTCTTCTTTTTCAAGTTTTATAAAAATTACCGGATCGGGCAGAAACGGAATTTTAAAAATTCGCGCCTTACCTTTTGGCTTAATCATTGCGTAATAAATGCCGCAATAATCACTCAAATCAAACATCCATCTGCGCTTTTTCCAGTCTTCACTTAAGAACATTCCAAAAAATCCTTTGGTAAAAACAGAACCGCCAATCCGAATATCTGGCATAAATTCTGTAATTGCAGAACCGGGAACTACAGCCGGATTTTCATTAATTTTGCGATCAAATAGCGCGCCAACTTTTAGAGTTGGGTGAAATTGCAAAGTTTTTCCAATAGATTTTTTAATACCGCTTTTAAGAAGTAAAAACGGGCTGTAGATGGCGCCAGCAGCTAAAAATAGCTGCTCAAACTTGATAGTAACGCGGCACTTATTTAGCGACAGACACTCAACTTGGTAAGCGCGATTATTTTTATATTTTATTTTCTCAACTTTGAGATTGGCAAAAAGTCGCAAGCCATTTTCTAGCAAATCTTCGAGAATAATTTTACTCACCGAACTTTTATTGCCCTGATGGTCGTAAGCAATTTTTAGAGTTTCTGATTTCCAATTTAGCTTTTTTGCAGCATCAACTAAAATATCAGAACTAGGATGAGGCTTTGGCTCTGTTGGGTTTATAAGCTTAAGAACTTTGTCATAACGCTCATCTAAACCTTCTGCAGTCAGCTCTTTAATATTATTATTTTGCACCCAACCAGACAAAACCTGTGGACTCACTTTTTGCATTATTCCGCTGTTAATTTCAGCACCTCCACCAACCGCATTTCCTTCAGCATATAAAACAGAGGTTTTGCCAAAGCTGGTAGTAATGCCGCCATTGCGCCACAAGCTGTTAATTTTTTGATAATTTTTATATTTTTGACTTTCAGAGGTTTTAATAAAATCACCCTCCTCTACCAAAATCACATCCTTACCCGCATCAACCAATCTCTTTGCGGCAGTAAGTCCGCCCGGACCGCTGCCAATAACTAAGCACGAGCATTGTAAAATTTTTTCTTCGCTGATTTGAAATTTGTCGCTCATGCTAAGTTGTTGTCACAAATGTAGATTAGGCTCATTGAGCGAATAAAACTGACAAACATTCTGGTGGTTTTTGACAGATCTTCAAAAAATTCGATGAAGGTAATTTGACGATATTTTGAATCGTAAGAATAAAATGGCCTACCCAAACCATAGATCAAACTCAGCAACAGAAAAAGTAATCCAACAATTTTTAACCCGCTTTTGATGTGCCAAGGAGAATTTTCAACTTGCGACCAAACAAACTCGCTGCAAGCCTCTGGACAAGTTATTGACTCGCCATAACAGATCGCCTGAGAAATTGCCGTCACAAGTTTTTTCATCATTTTAAAATATTTTCGAAAATAATTTAAGAATTTTCTGCTTCACCGGCTTGCGATGAAGTGAAGTAGCGCCGCTTTGATTTAGAATGCTTTGGCGATTTTCAACATACCATTGATAGCTTTCTAAGAACATTTGGTTGTTGGAATATTTCGGACTAAAGCCCAATTCTTTTTTAGCTTTTGAAATATCAAAATACATTGATCTGCCATACATCAAAGCATGATATGGCCCAAGTGGCGAAATGCAGATAAGGCTCGTCAGGTTCATTCCAATCTCAGCTAATTTCAGGGGAATTGATTTGATTCTACTTTTGCTATTAGTGGCGATAATCAAAGATTTAAGAACCTCTTCCATACTACCAAAATCAGCCGCACCAATATTATATTTTGCACTTCCGGGCTTTAAAGCCGCTAAAATACAGGCGTCAGCCAAATCATCAGCATGCACAAATTGATAAATATTTTTACCGCCGCTTAGCACCGGAATATTGGCGTTAGAATAGATCCACTCAAACAATATTGAGAAAATGCCCAGCCTGCCGTGACCCATGATGGTGCGCGGTCTAATGATAGAAATATCCAAGCCTCTTGCGATGTATTTTTCGCAAATAATTTCAGCCTCGTATTTCGCTTTACCGTAATCTTCCATTGGATGAGGTAAGTCAGTTTCTAAAACTGGATTGCGCTTAGGAACCCCATAAACTGCACTTGAAGAGGTGTAGATAATTTTTTTAACTTTGGTGGCTTCGCAAGATTTTAAAAGATTTTCCATACCATCTTTGTTCACTAGCCAGAATATTTTTTTATTTTTGGCAATTGGAACTTGCGCGACATTGTGGTGCACAATATCAAATCCCAAATCTATTTTTTGAGTGAGTGATTCGCTGTTAATATCACATTCAATGAAAAAAAGATTTGGGTGCGCAATAGCTGGTTTATTGATGTCCAAAATATAAACAATGTCACCCATTTCGAGATGTTTTTTAACTACCGTTTCCCCGAAATAGCCACTGCCACCTGTAACTAATATTTTTTTTGTCATAGTTTGTTTTAAATTTTAATTCCGCTTTCAAGACACCATTTGATGCTTTCTTTCATGCCCTGCTGCAGGTTGTATTCTGGTTTATATCCAAGCTCGTTTTCTGCCTTTTTGATGGAGCAGAAAATATTTTTATTCATCTCCGATAAGACGTGAATTTTTTGATGATAAAGACCGCAATTTTGCAAAATTTTATCTGCAACATAAGCCAAATCAGAAATTAATGACGGCACTTTGATTACACGGTTTTTACATTCGATACCAAATTCCGTTTCCATAACTTTGCCAACCGTAGAAATAATCTCATTCATTGTGTAAGGCTCTTTGTCTGCAATCCAATAAGTTTGCCCGTCAGCTTTATCGCTTAGTGCTGCAAGAATTATACCTTGGCAAAGATTATCGGTGTAGGCCATCGATCTTTTATTATTGCCATCGCCAATAATGGGAAATTTTCCTTCTTTGATTAATTGAAAAAACAAGGTTTGGCGCGCCGGTTGATTTGGGCCATAAAACCATGGCGCTCTAACAACTGTAACTTTGGGGTTTTGATGATTTAAAATAAAATCTGCTGCAGCTTTTTCTAATAAAAATTTTGACTGACCATATTTCATGTAAGGATTGAAGGCAGATTTTTCATCAAATGCCTCTTCATCATTGTTAGATTTATTGCAGCCAATTGGCGAGTTAGAAGACATTAAAACAATCTTCTTAACAGCATTTTGCTTGGCAATTTGCAGAACGTGTTTCGTGCCCAAATAGTTGATGTCAAAAAAATCGCTGGTCTTGAGCTTGGGATGAATAATTCCACAGAGATGAATAACGGTGCCGCCTTGCGCTTCTTTTAGAAATAATTTGATCGCCTCAATATCTCTGATATCGCCCTGACAAATTTTAATTCCCAAATCATTGAGAAATTTAATATCTTCACCCGGAAAGCAAAAAGCTGTGATGTCTTTTGGACTAACCAAGCCGCAGCCATATTTTCCGTCTAAAATATTTTTGACTAAACTTTTACCAAGCCATCCGCCAGCTCCGGTTATAAAAAATTTCTGCATCGTTAAATGTTGTTATTTTGCTTACTGTCTTCAATTATTTCTAAAGTTTTAACCCCTCACTTCACGCCATAATTTACAATGAATTACGTCATAATTTTAACGAGCGTTTTTCTAAACGCCGCAGCTCAAATTTTTCTTAAAAAAGGAATGATGCTGATTGGAAAATTTGATTTTGCCGAAACTAATTATTTTGATCTCGCGCTTACTATTGCCAAAAATCCCTTTCTAATTTTTGGCTTCGCCTGCTACGGACTGAGTATTATAACTTGGATGGCAGCATTATCACGAACTGAGGTTAGCTTTGCTTACCCGTTTCTTTCTATTGGTTATGTTTTGGTGTTATTTTTTGGATATTACTTCTTCAACGAAACTATCAATTTTTGGAAAATTTTAGGAGTGTTTTTTATTTTAACCGGCGTTGTCATGATTGCCAAAAGCGCCTCTGTTAGCTAAAAATTAAACATCCAATTAAAGACATTCCCCACAAAAGAATATTTATTAAAAAGACCAAATCTTTATAAATTATAATTCCAGAATCACCAATGTCGGTGGTATCTAGATGCAACGCCTGAAGATATCTAAACACACCAAAAATCACAAAAATATTGGTCAGGGTGAAGCCGTAATTATCACTAAGGTTAACCATTTCGTTAGTGTACATAACGTAGCATGAAATTGCTAACACCGCAGAGATAACGATAAATTTATCGAGCATGACTTTGGTATATCCTTTTAGAGATTTTCTCACACAGCCATCTTCAAAATCTTTTTTACGCTTAGCAAAAGCTAAAAATAGGCAGATCGTAAAGGTTAATAAAATTATCCATTTTGAGATGGGGGTTTCAAAACAAAATATTCCAAAAAATACCCGCAAGACAAAGCCGAGAGATATCGCAATCGTGTCAAATATCGCGAAATGTTTGGTGAATTTTGTGTAGAAAACACTGTTAAGAAAATAGAGAAAGATGACCAGTGAAGCCTTTGGAGGAAAGTGTTGCGCCGTAATAAAGAAAGAGGCGGAAATTAATAAAGTAAAGAGCACCAAAGCAGTAGAAACTGAAATAGAGCCGCTTGCCAAAGGGCGCTTCTTCTTTTTGGGATGTTGTAAATCTTCCTTGCGATCAACTAAATCGTTTAAGATGTAAACTGCGCTGGAGACCAAACAAAAACAAAATATCGCCAAGAGCAGATTGACATAGTTCTCGAAATTGATTTCTAAAAACTTCAGAGACAACACAAATGGAATAGCTACGAAGCCATTCTTAATCCATTGCTTAGCCCTGATTAGCTTTAACACTTCTAGAATTTTACTCATATTTTTTGTAATAGGCTTCGTTGGATATTTTTAATATTTCCGCATCTCCTTTTGAATCTCCAAAACATATTGTGTGGTAGTTTTCAAATGATCCATATTCAGCAACAAAACGGCTAACTTTTTCGTCTGCGTAACAATTTTTTCCCAGAATTTTTCCAGTTAATTTCCCATCTTTTACTTCAATTCTTGATGCGATCACCTTGCAAAATCCATTTTTCAAAGCCCACGGCTCAACCCACTCTAGCACGCTCGCTGTCACAATAATCATTTTGTGACCAGCTTCTTGGTAAGATTTAATTTTTTCTGCAGCTGGTTTTTTGATTATAAAATCAATATCGCGAAGAGAATATCTGGTGCACAAATCAACAAATTCATCATACTTCATTCCGCCATAGAAGTGCGTCAAGAAAGCTTCTTTTGCTCGAAGATTTGGAATGATCCCAACTTTATACAGGATTATTTGCGGCAGAATTTTTAAGATTCCAAAACAAAATCTTACCAACCCATAATGCTGCTTAGCCAAATGCAGCATTGTGTCTTTAGTGGTAATAGTGCCATCAAAATCGAATATCACTAAAGTTAGTTTAGTCATTTCAAAGCTTCCTCGCAAAGCACAAAGCAATTACAATTTACTCACAACGTAGTCATAAATCTTATCCATCTCCTTCTCCCAACTCGTGTCTTTAGATTTTTCCAAACCTTTATTGACTAATCTTTGGCGCAACTCTTTCGATTTGTATAATTTCTCAAAACCTTCCACAACAGAAAAAACCACAGGATCTACCAACATTGAATTCTCTTCTGTGCAATACCACTCAGTTTGAGGACCGTTGTTAGTGATAATCGGGCATCCCGAAGCCATTAACTCTACAGGAAGATAGGACAAATTTGTTCCAGAAAACGCGATACCGATATCGCAACTTCTATATAAATTACCCGTCTCTTCCAAACTTAAATTACCTAACAAAGTGGCCTTGAAAGGCAAAATTCCTTCTTCAATTTTTAGACCAGCAATAACAATCTCTACATCAGGATAAGCCTCAGCAATTTTTCCAAGTGCAGCTATACCAAGACTGAAACAACGTCTCTCGGTTGAATGCCTTCCATAAAAGAAAATTTTCGAAACTTTCTCTCTAACTTCTCCATTTCCACGCGGATAGAAAATATCTTTATCAGTCGAAAAAATATAATTTTGCGCCTTACCACCATAATACTCGAAATTCTGACGCAACCAAGGTCCTCCGGTAATACCGTGAAACCCAAATTTATAGCTGTTATTTGCCTGCATCGATTGAGTGCCATAAGCATAAAACTGACTTTCATAATCCTGCATAAAGTAGAATTTTTCTTTAGCATATGGAAACGCCTTCACATCGTAAGCAGATTGCCACGTTGTAGAGAATGCCGCATCACAAGAAGGTAATAGTGCAGGACTGGTCACTACTTTTAGTTTACAGTTTTTTACTGCCGTTTTTAACTCAGCTTCAATTTCAGAAACAGCTCTACGTCCAGTGTCGTTGTAAATAAAAAGAATGGTTTCGATATTGCCTTTATTAGCAAAGTGATTGGCGAAACGAAATAAAGTATAGTGACCGCCGCCCCAAACATTTGACCAGTCCGGCACAAACCATATAAAACGTTTTACATTATCCTTTTGGTGAAAATTCGGATATTTCCAGTTATAATAATTTACCTCATTTTGCTCTTTAATGATTTTTGACAGATTCTCATTTTTAGGCTCTTCACGTCTATCCTCTTTTTTTGAACTAGATCTTCCAGAAATCATCTCTCTGATTTTTGCTTTGAAAGCTCTTCTTTTTTGCTTCAGTTTTATTCTTGAATTCTTGAACCAATCTTGAGTTTTAACCACCATGCAATGCATTTTCATAATCTTGATAATTTTATTTTTTAAAATTCAGCAACGTAGCTCTTGATGTCATCTTCAACAAAACTGATGCCATCAGACTCTTTTAGAAACACCGAAGTTATTCCTTCTGAATTTGGCCTTGGGGCCGGCAAAGGAAATTTTGACGATTTCACAGGGATCACTTCTCCCGAAAAATTTAAGGACTTAGCAACAAGTTTAGCGATATCAAATCTGGTAATTAGCCCTTTGCTGGCAAAATGACAAACCCCAGTTCGCCTTCCCTCCATTGCACGCAAAATAAAAGCCGCCAAAGAAGAAGCCACTGTCACAGTTCCATATTTGTCATCAACTGCGTTCAAAACTGTGGCTCCATTTTTTATCTGGCCAATTATTTTTCCGACAAATTTTTGATCTCTAGATGGCCCACCGCCAATCATCCAACCTGCTCTTACAATTAGCGAATCATGCATTAGATGTTTTTGCACCATGTATTCACCAAATAATTTAGAACGACCATAATAATTTTCCGGATCAGGCAAATCCAATTCGTTGTAAGTTAATTTACCACGCGCGCCAAAAACATTCGAAGTAGATATGTAAGTCATCCACGCCCCAACATCTTTTGCCGCTTTTGCGATGGTTTCAGTTGCGCTACAATTTATTAAAGCTGCGTGCGCTACATCTTGTTCACATAGATCAACATTGGTTTCAGCAGCAAGATGCAGTATAATATCTGGCGTATTTTTTTTAATGAACTCTTCAATTTGAACGAGATTTTTTAGATCAAATTCTGTACGCGTTGGACAAAAAACTTGATACTTTTTCTTATCAATCAGTTCGCTAACGTAGCATCCAAGCATGCCGGTTGCACCGGTAATTAAAACTTTTTTCATTTTATCAAAATTAATTTTAGCACAAATTATTAAAACCTGATTCAAATCAGAACCTGATCTTTACCAAAAACTCTACTTTAAGAAAGGTAATGCCTTAAAGCATCTTCCCAATTCCTTAGAGGAATATCGCTTTGCATTGCAGAGAATTTAGGACGATTTGCCGGACGAGGAAATTCTTCCGTAGTCACTGGAAGTAACTCAACTTCAATTTTTAAAATCTCAAAAATCTTTTTAGCAAAGTAAAACCAACTAACATAACCATCATTGCAAATTTGATAGGTCCCAAAAGGGCTTTTTCGTTCAATTAAATTTCTCAAGCCTTCAATAAAATCATAATCCAAAGTCGGACAACCAATTTGGTCATTTACCACTTTGATTATTTTCTGATTCTTCGCCAAAAAAATCATCGTACTTACAAAATTCTTTCCGCCTTCACCATAAAGCCAACTGGTTCTTGCGATGTAATGCATGGGATTTTCTTTTTTCACGATCTCTTCTCCCGCTAGCTTTGATGCACCATAAATATTGATTGGATTTGTCTTATCGCTCGCTAAATATGGCGAACCTTTTTCACCATCAAAAACATAATCTGTGCTAACATAGATAATCGGGATAGCTTTTTCTCGTGACACAATTGCAATATTTTTTGCACCTTCGGCGTTAACCAAAAATGCCATTTCTTGATTAGATTCAGCATCATCAACTTTTGTATAACCGGCCGTATGCAGCACAAAATCAATTTTATTTTGTGTAAAAAAATCCCGCACCTTATTCAAATCGGTTATATCTAGAGCAGCTTTTCCCGCCTTCAAAACATTATATCCTGCATTCACAAAAACCTTAGCAGCAGCCTTCCCACACATACCATCTGCGCCAGTGATAAGTATAGTTTTCATTTAGAAGAGAATTTTTAAATCATTTATAAATGGCAAAACCAAATCCTTTTCAGAAACAATGGGATTTGTTACCTGCCAATCAATTTCTAAGCTCGGATCGTCAAATCGAATTCCACCTTCCGACTCTTTATTATAAGATCCTCCAAACACGTTGTAAGAAACTTCCGCCTCATAAGATAAAACCGAAAATCCATGAGCAAACCCAACCGGGATGTAAAACATTAAATGATTTTTATCCGAAAGATGAATGCCAAAAAACTTCCCAAAAGTTGGTGAATTTTTTCTTAGATCAACTGCCACATCATAAATTTCACCTCTCAAACAACGCACTAATTTCGCTTGCGCATGTTCACCAGTTTGAAAGTGAAGTCCTCTCACAACATTTTCGTAAGAGAATGATTGGTTAGTTTGCACCAATTCATCAGCAATACCAATCTCTTTAAAAGCCGCTGTTTTGTAGGTTTCATAAAAATAACCGCGACTGTCTTTAAACAATTTTGGCTCAATAATTTTTAGACCTTCAAACTGATTTGTTGTAACTGTAAAATTCATATCTGTGAAAAATTTAATTAAGAAATTTAGATTTTATCCCCTGCCCGTTCCGTCTTTCTTAAATGCCGACATGCCGCACAAAAACGCTGCGGAGCCTGCAAAAGAGCCGAAATTTTTGGCCATTTCTTCGGGCTCGGCTTTTACCAAAGCGATAAGCGACTTCACAAAATAAGAAGCAGTTAAACGCAGTGCTGATTTTTTAGCGCTGAATTTTCCTTTGCGAACTTCTTTCCAATAAAGTTTGGCCCAACCTTTTAAATGCCAATTTCTTCTAAAAACTCCGCGTAGAGTTTTTTTCGAAGATGAGGCGCCAACGTGACAAACAGTGGCCTCAGGCAAGGTTAGATTTTTGTAACCATTGTTTTTTGCTCTCAAACAAAGCTCGTCATCTTCGTAAAAAAGAAAAATTTTCTCGTCGAAAAATCCCAGTTTTTGAAAAACTGACATGCGCAAAAAAAGACAAGCGCCGCTGACAAATTTTGAATCAAAACCATTGCCGATTTTTTCGTAATACATGTCGCGCGCGCCATTAAAATCTTTTTCGATTTTGGCTTTTTCAGAATCGATTGCTTCCTGAGAAATTGAGCTTTGCTCTAAGATTAACGGACCGGCAATGGCAATATTCTCATTGGCTTTCATCTCGGACAAAACCAAATCAATGTCTTTTTCTAAGATCATTGCATCGGGGTTTAGAGCCAGCGCAAACTCAGTTTTTACCTGCTTCAAAGCCACATTATTGCCGCGACCATAGCCGCCGTTTTTGGCGATTTGAATCAACTCTAGCTGGGGGAAATTTTCTTTAATAAATTCCACGCTATTGTCACGACTAGCGTTATCGACAATGACGATTTTATATTTTTCAAAATTGAGATTATCCAAACAGCTCTTGATGATGTGAGCGCTGTTATAGGTCAGGATAATGATGGTGAGATTTGGATTTTGGCTCATGAAAAAATATTTTAGATTTTGCTGACAAACCAAATCACGGTTTCTTTTAAACGCTCTTCGAAATTTTTAGAAACTTTGTAGCCTAACTCTCTTTCAACCTTAGAGTTACTAACTGCGTAGCGTTTGTCGTGACCTAAGCGGTCTTCAACAAATTTAATTTGCGTGGCGTAAGAAGCGCCGTCAGCTCTTGGTTTAAAGCCATCCAAAATTTCGCAAATTTTGTAAACAATTTGTAGGTTGGTTCTTTCGGCATCTCCACCAAAACAATAAGTTTGGCCGGCTTTTCCTTCGTGAAGTGCGCTGTGCAAGCCGTCGGCGTGATCTTTCACAAAAATCCAATCACGAATATTTTCGCCGGTGCCGTAAATCGGAATCGGTTTTCCGGCCAAAGCTGAAAAGACAATTGTTGGAATTAATTTTTCTTGATGCTGATGCGGACCAAAATTATTCGAGCAATTAGTGATGATTGCCGGCAAACCATAAGTTTCAAACCAAGCACGCACCAAATGATCCGATGAGGCTTTTGACGCTGAATAAGGCGAGTTCGGACGGTAAGGATTTTCTTCATCAAATTTCGGATCATCTTTTTCTAGCGAGCCGTAAACTTCGTCAGTTGAAACATGTAAAAAACGAAATTGTGATTTTTTTTCTGAGTCTAAATTTTTCCAATATTTCAGCGCGCAATTAAGCAAATTAAAGGTGCCAACGATATTGGTTTGAATAAATGTTTCTGGTGCTTTGATTGAGTTATCAACGTGAGATTCAGCAGCAAAATTGACGACAAAATCAATTTTTTCTTCCTCTAAAATTTTTGTCACAAGCTCCGCGTCGCAGATATTTCCTTTAACTAGCTTGAATAAAGGCGAATCTTTGATTTCGTTTAAATTTTCCAGATTGCTGGCGTAAGTAAGCGCATCGAGAACGATTGCTTTGTGACCAAGTTTGCAAACTTTAATGGCGAAGTGACTGCCGATAAATCCGGCGGCGCCAGTGATTAGATAATTTTTTGTCATTTGATGGAAATTATTTGCGAGAGATTTGAAGCGGGTCAAAATCAGTTTTACTGAAGATAATTTCAAGAAAATTCAACCGCCTTGTCATGCTGAGCCTGTCGAAGCATGATTCATGGCACGGGCTTGAATCATGCTTCGACAGGCTCAGCATGACTTGGGAGTTTTTATAAATCTCTGCTTCCAAAAGAAAATTCCCTCGAATATTTTTTTCGCACTTCCCCTCCTAAAATTTTAAAAATTCAAAACATGTCAGACCTTATCCCCTTTGACCAGCGCGATGGTTTTATTTGGTACAATGGAAAATTCGTTGAATGGAAGGATGCTAAAGTTCACGTCCTAAATCACGGCTTGCACTACGCTTCTTGCGTGTTTGAGGGCGAAAAAGTTTACAATAAAAAAATTTTCAAAAGCCTTGAGCATTCACAAAGATTACACGCTTCAGCAAACATCTTGGGTTTTGATTTGCCCTTTTCGGTTGAAGAATTGGAAGCAGTAAAAAAAGAAGCTGTAGCAAAAAATAACATTGTTGACGGATACATGCGCGCCTTTGCTTGGCGCGGTTCTGAAAAAATGGCAATCTCTGCCCAAGGCAATAAAATTCACGTGGCAATCGCCTGCTGGCCTTGGCCTCCTTACTATTCGGAAGAGGCGCGCCGTGCGGGACTAAAATTAAAATTCGCCAAATATAAACGCCCTTCTCCTGAAACCGCACCAGTTGCTGCAAAAGCCGCGGGCCTTTACATGATTTGCACAATTTCCAAACATGAAGCTGAGCGCGAAGGTTTTAATGATGCTTTGATGCTTGATTATCGCGGCTATTTGGCTGAAGCGACGGGTGCTAATTTATTTTTGGTAATGAAAAACGGCGAATTGCACACGCCACTTCCAGATGCTTTTTTGAATGGAATCACGCGTTTAACCGTGATTGAACTTGCCAAAAAACGCGGCATTAAAGTTGTGGAACGCCACATCAAACCGGAAGAATTGAATGATGCGATTGACGTTTTCATTACTGGAAGCGCTGCCGAAATCACCCGCGTTGGCTCAATTGAAGACAAGCATAAATATCCAGAACCAAACCAAATGACGCTTGATTTGATGGATGATTATCATCGCTTAGTTAGAAGCTAATCCAAGCCAAATCCAAAAACCTGTCATCTTAAACAGAGAAGATGGCAGGTTTTTTGTGAAAAAATAAAAACCATGAAAGAAAAACTCCTCAATATTTTTGCCGTCACTTTTCTAGGAATTTTTTGCGCTACGCTTTTCACAGTTGCAACCTCAAAACCCGCAAGCTCGCAAAGCCAATATTTCCGCGTTAAATCTCACCTGCAATTCAACAAAAGCTTCTCAGGAAAAACCTCAGTAATTGATGGAGACTCACTAAAAGTTGGTGACAAAGAAGTGCGGCTTTTTGGTTTGGATGCGCCGGAATATAATCAAAATTGTTTCGATGAAAAGAATGCGGAATATGCCTGTGGTCAGGTCAGTCGCAACTTTTTGGTGGAACTTGCGCAGAAAAAAGAAGTGAAATGTATGTACGCCGAAAAAGACAAATATGATCGCTTTCTTGGCAAATGTTTTGTTGGAGAAATTTCAATCAACGAAGAATTGGTAAAAAATGGCATGGCGGTGATTTACAATTTCACTGAATCTGATGAAAAAATGGATGGTCTTGAAGAAGCCGCCAAAAAACAAAAACTTGGAATTTGGCGCGGAGCATTTCAACTGCCGAAAGAATATCGCAAAAGCCATCCGAGAAAATAATAACTCATATAGGTCCCTGAGCAAAGCGTAAGCGTCGTCGAAG
>CAIRMX010000025.1 GCA_903879805.1 uncultured Alphaproteobacteria bacterium
ACGATCACTTATCAGTGGTTTGAAGCCTGCGCCTGAACGCCGACTCCGAAGGGCCCTCCTTCATCTTAATGAGAGCTTGTGCAAAAGTTTACCAAAGTTGCTTCCAACTTTGATTAGCTTTTGCGGCTATGGCACACTGCTAAAAGAGCCGTTTTATTACGGTTTCATGAGGGTTGGTTCAGAGCTTTATAAGCACAAATACGAACCACTGATTTCAAAAGAATTATTTGATAAATGCCAAGCGGTAAGACTGAGCTACAAAAAACAGGCTTTTAGGCAGGCTAAGCAGGATTTTATTTTCAAAGGATTGTTGCGCTGCGATGTTTCTGAAAGGTTGGTTTCGTGCGACCTTAAGAAAGGCAAATATGTTTATTTGATATGTCGTGACCCTAAAAATCCTGACAAGAAAATCTTCATCAAAGAAGAGGTGATGTTGGAGCAAATAAAGAAGGTTTTTAAATCTCTGCAAGTTCCTGAAGATCTTTTTAAAATATTGCAGCAGCACTTGATGGATAGTGCTAAAACTGAAAGAGAGTTTCACGCGAGACAAGTCACAAGTCTTGAAAAAGAAAATGCTCAGCTTCAGCAAAAATTTGATACTCTTTTGGATATGCGTCTTTCCAAGAGTATTACACAGGATGAATATGACAAAAAAGCAACCCAGCTAAAGGAAAGACAAAGACAGATTAACGCCGAATTGAAGATTCATAACGACGCTGACGAACAGTTTGGTGTGACGCTTACCAGCTTGATTTCTCTGGCTTCCAAAGCTTATGAGATTTTTGAAAGTTCGAAAATCACCGAAAAGAGGCAGTTGATAGCTTTTATGTTTTCGAACTTAAGAATGAATGGCGTGAAGCTGCTATTTGACTTGAAGCAGCCCTTTAATTTGATGATGAATTTACATAGCCACGCAGAGTGGCTCTGTGTGGGCACCTTTTCGAACTTTTTCTCCAAGTGGTCTAGAGTGTTGATAAATAAGGCTTGAGGACTTGGCTTTCTATTTCGAGATTTTTCAACTGAACAAGCGAAGGCATCTTTTCGAACTTTTTCTCCATCCCAAGACAAGGGAAAAATATCATCAAAAAATAATACAAAGCTCAATATTTTCATCGGGGGTTTTTGTTTTTTATTGTGTTAGCTCGATCATAGTGTAATCTGTTGCGCACGACTATTGGCAATTTTTATCAAATTTGCGTAAAGATATTATGACCGAAATAAAAACATGCACCAGATGCATTCTGACATCACAGATTCCAAACATTTCATTTAACGCCGATGGCGTTTGTAATTTTTGCACTGATTACGAAAAAGAAAAACAATATCTAGATCGCGACTATGTTGCCTTGGAGAAAAAAATGATCTCCACATTAAAGGTTAGCAAAAAGCATCCTTACGATTGCATGGTGCTTTACAGCGGTGGTAAAGACAGCACTTACATGCTTTACAGACTGGCTAATCACTACAAACTAAGAGTTCTTGCCTTCACCTTCGATAATCATTTTATTCCACCAGAAACTTACGCCAACATCGACAGAGTTCTTAAAAAGATTAATGTTGATCATATCGTTTACAAACCATCGTGGAATTTGACCAAAACCATGTTCAATGCCAGTTTTGAAAATTCTGGACTCAAAGAAAGTTCAAAGGAATTGGCGTTTATGATTGGTCATGCATGCTGGCCTTGCTTCACTCAAATCGCTTTGCATTCAATCAGACTTGCTGCAGAAAAAGACATTCCAAACATTGTGGTTGGCACAACTCCAGGACAGTTGAGACAGAAAAAATATGACATGAATTCGAAATTTGATGGGCTAACAGATGTTTACAAAAACATGATTATGCCAATGATCAATTTGCTTAAAGCGCTTGGTAAAAATGATGTAATCGACAGCTTTAATATTTCGTTGTGGAAGAAGCTAAAAATCATGAGAATGAATCTTGTGCCGTTCTTCGAATACAACAAATACAACGAGCATGAAGTTTATGAAACGATAGAAAGAGAGCTTGATTGGCGTAAAATGAAAAGCACTGATTCTTGCTCTACCAACTGCCAGTTAAATTCCCTCGGCATCGCAATTCACCAAAAGAAATACAATTTGCATCCGTACGTTATTCCTTTGGCAAGAGATGTTAGAGAAGGATTGATGACTAGAGAGGAAGCTTTAACTGCGGTAAGCGGTCAGGTTAATGGAAAACTAGTTGATCACATCGCCGAGAGCTTCGGACTCGATTTGAATAAAATGTGAATCTGTGATTAATTTCGCTTGAGGAACAGTTTTAATCATGTCGCCATTTTTCCCTGAGAATGGCCCGAGGTTAAATTTGTATTTATCCAAAAGACGATCTACCAGATCAATTTTTTCAACATCCGGAATGCCGGTTACAAAATCTTCGCTAATTCCTTCTTTCCAAGCCACATAACCTTCAGCGCAGCAAGTATAACAATCCTGAGAAGTTGGTAATCTAAATGGGAAGCCAGTGTTAAAGCCTTCCGGTCCTCTCGCATAGCATTCAACATAAAGGGTGTCATTTCTTGAGCCAAGCTCCGCTTCAAGACTTGCAGCACGAGGGTGAGAATCATCAATCCAGAATTTTGCTCTCTTTAAGTCGTTCTCAGTTAAATAAGGAACGCTGTTGTTACTCACTAAAATTGCGCCATCAAATTCTGGCATAGCAGTTGATGCTTCAAAGCAATAAATGGAAACTTTTAAATCTTTACACTTTGTTATTTTGAGCAACTCTTCTGCCTGAGTTTTTAGCAGAGCCATTTTATCGTAAAGATCGATCAAAATTATTTCTTGGGGAGTAGATGAATAAGCGATTGATTGACTGACAGCTTTTCCAAGCCTTCCAGCGGCTCCAAAAATTGCTAAACTAATCTTTTCGTAATCACAGTTTGTTTGTTTTGCAGCATGAACCGCCCATTTTTTTAAAGTTGCAGCAGTTGCAGCATGACCCGTTGTTATAAATGGATTTGCCAGAGGTCGTGGAAGCTTACCATAGTTGCAGACATAAGGGGTTGAAGCACCCATTGCCACCATTCTTAAATTGCATTCAGCAGCAAGTTCCAAAGCAGGGAAAAATTGCTTTGCTCTAAATTCTCTCATTCCACCAGAGGAGCCTATCCACATATCTATTGGAACTGGCATGGCGATATTAACCCCGATTATCCCATCACCATCATACATTTCTGAGGCTACGAAAGGTGGAGTGTCCCATAACTCTCTTTCAAATGACGGGCTTCTTTCTTTAACGTTATCGTAAGCAAATGATAGGGTTTCCCAGTCTGTGGAGTGAAATAAAAAGCCAAGACCTCCTTCTTTGGGCAGCTTCGAGCGAACTTCTTCAGGAGAGATATATCGTTTTAATTTTAACTTTGGCGCCTCCAATCAAACCTCTCATATTTGTTACCAAAGATCGCTGCCACATTCGGCAATACTGCACCGATTACGAATAAATTTCATGGTATTTCGTGAGTATGTTTGTTAGGTGATGATGATTTGTGTCAAAATAACTTCAAAAGAAGCGCCATTGCAGCGCTTGAGGCATCGTTTCATTTCGAGACAAGATCGCGGCTTTTTATCTAAAAAATCCGAAATCAATCAGCAGTCTTTTTAACAACATAAGACTTATTTGATAACATTGCGCTCTTTCTGCTTGATAAAAAGTGTCCAAAATAGCTACAATACTGGTCGCATAAACGTTTTTGGCCTCGAAAGATTTTTAAATAGCAAAGACCAAGTTTATGATGATTTTTTTAAAAATTTGTAATCAACGACCGTATAAAATCTGATGACCGGGAATATTCGTAGTGTTTTGGCATATCTAATCGCTTATTTTAAATATGCTTTCAGAAGAGGCACTTTCATAACGAAGGATAACTTGAAAGCTGCTGTACTCGTTGGAACAGTTGGACACCCATTGTTTGCCATCCTCCACCTTTATGTTTTTAAGATGCCGTGGGACACCATCCCGCTTAAAACATGCGCAGGCTTAATTTGCTTATTGCTTGCAACAAAAGATCACTGGCCACAGTCGTTTAAGAAGTTTTTTCCTGCCTACTGGCATTTCATGCTGATATTCAATCTGCCATTTTTGATAACGCTGACAGCGCTAAATAATGACATGATCAAAACATGGCCTATGTGGGAATTAATAATGCTCTACATACTGATTATGTACGTTCCGCATTGGTTTGTGTTTTTATTTGATCTCGCAATTGGTGTTGGGTGCGCTTTTCTTGTCCATAGCGCCGTCAGTCTGACATTTTATGTTCCGATCTCAGTTCAAAATCCAAACCTCGATCTGATTCTTTATTTATCGACTTTTGCGTTTGCGATTGTTTCAGGACTGGTCTTCAGCTACAGTAATGCCAAGGGTATTGCCAACGAAGAAAGAGCAAAAATCTTTAAATCTCTTGCCGGATCGATTGCTCACGAACTTAGAAACCCTCTTAATGCGATCAATTTAGTTGGAGCTCAAATCAATGATTTAGCATCTGATCTCGATAAACAAAACGGAAGTAGTTATCAGGTTAAGTATAACAGCGAAAGCTCCGTGGTGCCAGGAGTAAGCATCATCCCAACTGCAAAATCAAAACTTCTAAACCTCACCTCACATATTAGCGATTCAATCGCCAACGCCAATAATATCATCAACATCATCCTTGGAGATTTAAGCGAAAAGAAAATTGATCCCGAAGACTTTGTTTATCTTGAGCCGGATAAAATTTTGCCAGATATTATCGAAAAATTTGGTTACCGAAACGATGAGGAAAAAGCCAAAGTTAAACTTCTGCCACCAAGAAATGGGGACGATAATTTTTTACTCAAAGCAGTTCCAGATCGCCTAACTTACATCGTTTTCAATCTTCTTAAAAACGCCCTTTATTACCTGAATCAATTTCCTGAATCTGTCGTTACCGTTGGCACTGAAAAAAGAACGATTAGCGGAACTGAGTATAATGCGATTTATGTTAACGATACTGGTCCAGGAATTCCACCACACATCATTCCAAAATTATTTGGTGATTTTTACACCTCCGGCAAAAAAGAAGGGACTGGTTTGGGTCTGTCATTTTGCAAAAGAAATATGCAGATGTTTGGCGGCGATATAATTTGCGAATCTGAGTTTGGAAAATGGACGAGATTTTCTCTTTTGTTTCCGAATCTTTCGGAAGAAGAGGTCAGAAGAGCTAAATTGGAAGGTAAGAAGAAAAAAATATTGTTGGTCGATGATCAAGAAGTGAACTTAATTACCACAAAATCTAAGTTAGAAAAAATCCTACTTTATGTTTCCTGTGATGTTGCAAGAAGTGGTAAAGAAGCAATCAGCATGGCGAGGCAAAACAAATATCAGCTGATTTTAATGGACGTTCAAATGCCAGAAATTAGCGGCATTGAGGCTACAAAAAAAATCAGATCATACGACAAAGAAATTCCAATTATCGCACTAACTTCATTAAACAGAGAATCGTTCCGAAAAGAAGTTGGAAGCGAGATTTCGCAGAAGGATTTCAATTACTATTTGAGCAAGTCATCCAGAGATAATATTTTGTATCGCGGCGTCAGTAAATGGATGACCGACTCAGAGGATGATATGTCGTACGTTGGAACGAAAGAAGACTGTCTCAGAATTTTTCACGGAAAAAAAGTAATCCTTGCCGATGATCAGCAAATAAATCGCTTGATGACAAAACGAAGTTTGGAGTCATCAGGTCTTTTTGTAGTTGAAGCGAGTGACGGAAAAGAGCTGCTGGAAATTTATCAAAAGAGCCTTGATGCGTCTGGTAGATCAGACTTCGACGCAGTGATCACTGATGTTAACATGCCGCCTCATGATGGCGATGATGCCGCAAAAGAAATCAGGGCAATTGAGGCATCTAATAAAATTAGTCATCACAATGAAATGCCAATTATCGCGCTAAGTGGCGATGGTGACAAAGAAGACATTCACCATTTCTTTGAATGCCAAATGACGGATTACTTTATCAAAGGGGGTAAGCCGGAATTACTTCTAAAAATTATTGCCAATTATTTGATAAAAAAAGAAGCGGGAATCGAAAGCGCACTTGTTGCAAATAAAGAATCAAGCTGCGGCGATTCAGTAAAATTCTGCGACTTAAATCAAAGTGCACTTGAACATTTTAGCAAAGAAGAGAGGGCTACAATTTTTGACCTTTTTATCAAAGACAGCGATGAAATCATGTCGAAACTTTCCCAAAGTAAAAGCGTTGGAGATGTAAGAGGTTTGCTACTTCATATTCACTCAATCAAAGGAATGGCCGCAAATATCGGAGCTGACAGATTGTTTAATTACACAAAAATAGTTGAGCCAAAAATCAAAGATGGAAGTGCGCCAAAAAATTGGATAGACGACTTAGAAAAAATTTACTCAGATCTGAAAAACGAAGTTAAAATTCTTATCAGATAAATTTTATATCCTGCTCATTTTTGAACACTCACCAAGTGAACTTAGTTAAACTGACTCAATGATGTTGATGTTTTTGGCTAAATGGATAGACTGACAGAGCGATTTTTATTTTTTTGACTAACAAACCAACAAAATGACATGAAATTTAATCACAAGCACCTTCTTTCTGCTTTGGCTATTTTGGCCGCGACTACCACCCAATCTTTTGCTTCGGGATACTCAACCGATTCAACCTCAGCATCTGGGCTGGGAAATGCTTATGCCGGCTCCGTTACCGGAGTTCATGATGTTAGTGATATGTTCTTCAACCCTTCAGTAACTGCGGGTCTTGATAAAAATCAGTTTATTGCATCCATGACTTACATTAAACTTGACGTTGATTCTGATGGAGCTGCTGGAAAATTCTCGGGTGGTGGAAGTGTAAGTGGCGGTGATTCAAGAAATGCTGGTTCAAATAACTTCATTCCAGCTTTCTACTTAGCCACACCAATCAACGACAAAACCACTTTCAACTTATCGGTAACTTCACCTTTTGGTCTAGCCACAAAATATAACCCAACTTGGGCTGGAAGATATCAGGCGGTTGAAAGCTCAATCTCAACTGTAAATTTTAACCCTTCAGTTTCTTACAAACTATCTGACAAACTTTCTGTCGGCGCTGGTGTTGTTGCTCAATATTATCAAGCAACTCTTACAAAATCCGTGTTTACTGGCGGCAATGACGCAACTGGAAAATTAAGTGGTAGCGACTGGGGTTATGGATATAACCTTGGTGCAAGCTACAAATTTAACGATCAGTTAAAAGTTGGCTTAGGTTATCGCTCAAAAATCGATTACAATTTGTCAGGAACAACCAAAATTGCTGATCTTGGAATGTATTCTGATTTCAACGCCAAAACCGCAACTCCTGAATCTTTAACTGCAGGTGTCGCTTACAAGCTAAACCAAACAGTGGAACTGGCTTATGATACCACTTGGACAAGATGGTCTCGCTTAAAAAGCCTCGTGGTTAACGCTCATCAAAACTCAAATCTCAACGATACCACAACTTTCAACTGGCACGATTCTTTCCTTCATTCAGTTGGTGCAAACTTCACAGTTAATGAAAAAACTTTGATCAGAGTTGGTACTGCTTACGAGAAAGATGCAGTCACTGATGCAAATCGTGGCCCAAGAGTTCCTGGTGGCGATAGAGTTTGGACAACTCTTGGCTTTAACCAAAAACTTGGTAATGGTTGGGCTTTTGATGGCGCATACTCTCACCAATTTTACAGAGCGGCAAATATGAATATTTCTAACTCTTCAGCCACAGTTCCAAGCCTTTCAGCAAAATATAAAACAAAAGTTGATGTCTTCTCAATTGCTTTGAAAAAAGACTTCTAGAAAATTTTCACTCAAGCTCACTTAACAAAAAAAGCTTTGTGGGCTTGAGTTTCTGGCATTTTTATGCAAGAGTGCACCTTTTGAATTAATGAATATTTTTGATGGAAAATTCGACAAACCACTTACCGGATGCTAAAAAGAACGAGCTAGAACGCATCGTTGCCGTCATTAAGAAGAATTGCGACAATACAGAGAAGGTCATACTCTTTGGCTCTTACGCCAGAGGCAATTACAAAGAGGAAAAAGATTTAAATCCAATCAGCCGGACTGGCCATGTTTCTGATTACGATATCTTGGTTGTTACCGGAAAGAAAGATGCGGCCCTAAATTCTGTTTTATGGGGAAGAGTCTCTGAAGAGCTGCAAAGTCTTAATCTAACCGCCTTTCCTAAAATTCTTACTCACGATATTGAAGAGCTGAATAAAAAACTTTCTGAAGGGCAATATTTTTTCTCTGACATCAAAAAAGAAGGAATCCTGCTTTTTGATACTGGTAAATTTGAGTTAGCCGAAGAAAAGAAATTAAGTGCCGAAGAAAAACAAAAAATTGCACAAAAACACTTCGATTATTGGTTCACAAAGGCCGAGCGGTTTCTTGAAGATTACAACTCAAATTTGAGCAAGTTTGAAGCTAGTAAAGATGACAGCTTTTTGACTCAGGCGGCATTTCACCTTCATCAAGCTGCCGAGTCTTGTTACAAAGGGGCTCTTCTGGTATTTACCAATTACACCCCGCGTGAACATTTTCTAGAAATTCTTGGCAAAAAAGCTGGGCAATGCTCTGATGAATTCAGTGATATTTTTTCGAAGACAAAAAAGGAAGATGAAGATCGTTTTAATTTACTTGAATACGCTTACATTGGCGGTCGCTATGATCCAGACTATTACATCTCAAAGGAAGACCTAGAAATTCTAAAAATTAGTGTTCAAAAACTTTTGAACTTAATGAAAGAATCCTGCAAGAAAAAGATCAGAAGCTTTATTTAACAGCAGCTCGCGCTGATTTCGAAATAAATCAGCTTATTTTCTTTTGTGGTCGAGGTGATTAAGCGCGATTGATTGGTTGCCCAAGAGTAAGTCAAAGATGCGTTAAAATAGCTGCTGCTAAACAAGGTTTTTATACCAGCGCCCGCAAGCCTTCCATCCGCACCATTGCTGACATATTTATTTTTTACATAGCCATAATCGTAAAATGGTTCCACGGCAAATTTGTTTAAGTGAGCCAAGTTTTTAGCAAAAAATCCCTCACTGTTTTTTGCGAAAGGTGCGGCAAGTGATCCAATATTAAAATTAGCTTTATTGCGGAAATAATATCCCGAATCACCAGTGATGTAATTTTCTCTAAATCCACGCACTGAATAATATCCGCCAACAGAAAATTGCTCAGTACCAAAAAGTGTTTGCTTGGAATATTGGCTATCCATCTCGGTTGAGAGTGTAAATGGAATCTCGATTTTTGGAATTGTTAAGCGCTTAGAAAGTGATGCGTAAAGTTTAAAATAATCGAACTGCGCTTTTGGTGTATCTGCCGTTAAATTTAATCCATCTTGCTTGGCATTAAGCAATTTTAAACCTTTTGAATAACTTGGCTTGAGATAAAGATTAACGCCGCTTTTGAAGTAGTTTGAAATTGTAAAACCGATATTGCCGACGGTTAATTTGCGCTGAGAAGTTTCAATTTTTTCGCTATTTAAATAGCTGGCAGAAGATTTGGTTGTTAGCGAAGCATTTGTTGAAAGGCGGAAATTGCCTTTATTTAAAAGAACGCGGTCGATTGTTGCGCTATTTCTTTCTGAAAAGCCTGTTAAACGAATTGGTCCGTTAGTGCCTTGATTTGTGCCGCGAAATTCTGATCTGGAATAATCGTAAGAAAGAGTGTTGTAACCAAATGGAATTGAGATGCCTGAAGTGAATGATTTAATGTCTTTAGTCTGGCTGTCGTCATTTAAGTTGGTTGAGTAGCTCAGGTTTATTGTGTCATTCAAGAAAAGCAGATTGTCTAAACCGCCAGAAAAGTTGGTGCGGCGAATTCCTGTAAATTCATTTCCTAAATTATCGTAACCGACCGTTGCTCGCGCCGGAAATTTCTTTTGATTGGCAATGTAAACCTTGGCATCACCTTCGGTAACTGCCGGCTCAATCTTCATTGTAGCGTTGTTTGAAGGGAGGCGGTTGATCTGGTAAATTCCTTGGTTGATGTCTTCAAGTTTCAATACTTCACCTTCCATAAAACCAAAGGCGGTGAATTCCTGCATTTTGTCGGTGAAGTGGTTATCACCAACAATCACCTCATCAATTTTTCCTTCTAAAATTTTTAGCTCTAAATTACCGCTTTGGATATTTTGCTTTGGCACAGAAACTCGCGCCGTGACATATCCTTCATCATTGTAAAAAGTTTGAATCGCAGCGATGATTTCGGTCAGAGTTTTTGCTTCAACGCACTTGCCAATGAATGGTGACGTTATTTTTCTCTGCTGCCTTTTGGAAAGTGAATTTGCATCAATCAAGGCAACTGATTTGATCGTAAAACATTCAGCGGGCTTTCCTGAAATAGGCGCCTGATTTTTTCTCTCTTCTTCAGCTTCTTTTTTCTTACGAGAGCGCTCTTTGTTGATAGTTTCTTCTTCTCTTAAACGACGATCTTCTTCGATTTTGTTTTGTTGCTGGCGCGTGATCCAGTCTTGTTGGTTGATGAGGTTTTGGTCTGCATTCTGAGCTTTTACATCACAAACAGCGGCTGATATCAATAAAATAGCCAAAATAAATATTTTGGATAGAGGTTGAGTCTTATTCATTCATCTTAATTCATTTGAGATATCTGAAAATTAATTGATGCACAAAAGCCTCGCGAAAACCTTATTCGCGAGGCTTTTTTAAAATTTTCTTAAGCTAGAAATTGTAAGAAACTCCAACTTTCGCAACTCGGACATCTGATTTAAATTTTACACCATAGGTGTTTGTAAAACTAGGTGACTGAGTGTTGTACTCCAAATTCATTGTCACATTTTTAAGTATTTTGTATGACAAGCCGGCGCCATAAAAATAACCAATAACAGATTTTGATTCAGTGTAGCCCGCATGGTCATCCAATTTGTAATTAAAATTAGCAAAACCGTTCGTGAAGTAAGCTGCAAAATTATCAGTAACGTCGTAGCCCAAATCTAATTTAGCTCCATAGCGATAATTTGTTGAAGCGGTCTCATTTTGATCGTCAGTTGTTTTTGCGCCAAGTCTTTCTGCAAAGACGCCAGGAGCTAAAAATATTTTATCAAAATTGAAGGCGTATTTATAGTTTATGCCAAACCCAGTTGATTTGTCCTTAATAGAGGTATCTTGATATTTATGTTGAACTGATGAGCGCAAAATATCGATTCCAACATAATTTCCTTCGGTTTTTGCATAAGCATTTGATGCTAATAACGATCCTGCGATTACGATCAGAGATAAGGTTTTTTTCATAAGTTTTTTATTTAAAAAAATTAATAACTAGACGCATGTTTTAAAAACATTGCCCAAACAGTTTTGGTAAAAATTACTTAACCAAAATATTCATCTTCGCTTTTTCAAAACTTTGTGAGACGAAGTCTTCAATTGCTTTTTTAGCGAGATTTTGCGCCAAGGCATCTTTAACTTTTTCGTAAGGTGCAATTTCTGCTGGTCTTTCATCTTCCAGCTTAATTATTGCCCATTTGCCGTTGGAAAGCTGAATTGGTTTAGAAACCTGACCTTTGTTCATTGTTTTAGCTTGTTTCACTATTTCAGATGGAAGTGAGTCTTCCATTACAAATCCTAAGTCGCCGCCTTTTTTGGCAACTTCGCGATCGAGCGATTTCTTTTTAGCCTGAGATGCAAATGAGTTTGGATGTTTTACAAGAACTTGAACCAGAACTTCTGCTTCTTGAGCAGTTTTAACTGCGATATAACTGATTCTGATGTCTTTTTTATCTTTAAGTTTTGCGGCTAATTCATCGTAATTTTTCTTCACATTTTTTTCGTCAGCAGCTTCTTTTGCCAAAGCAAAAACAAGTTTTTGTTTGAGCATCTCTGATTCAAAATTCTTTAAGGCATCTTGATAATCGTCGTCTTTATCAAGCTTTCTTTTTTTAGCCTCTTTGTGTGCCATTTCTTTTATAATGACTTCTTTGATGACAGCTTCTTTTTGCTCTTGGCTTAGTTTGTCAAAAGTTAAACCTTTGAGTTTGTCGTTTTTTGCAATCAGTTTTTCGAGTTCAAGATTTACATCTTTGAGAGTTATTTGACCACTCGAGTAAGTTGAAACGATTGTTTTTGCCGGATCATTTGAGACAGAATCTTCTTTGCTTGAAATTCTAGAATTAAAAGAATTTTGGCAGGAAGAGAGGATTAAAATTAGTGATAATGCGGTTAGATGTTTTTTCATAATTTTTTAAGGTTTTTTGTTAAAATTTTTTCATTGTTTTTACATTTTCTTGAGATTCGTGGCGTATCTGTTTATTTTATATAATATCCTTCTTTCATACTTTGTAGCATGTGCTCACAGGCCTCATTTTCTGTCTCAAATACTTTTTTGTCCAAAATATCGCCCCTTTCGTAGTAAAATACTTCCCATTTTCCATTTTTTTCCTGAATACAGGTACATTCATAATTAGGTTTACCATTTATCACAAAAGCATACTCATCTATTCCCAACTCAAGCAATTTTTTTCTTAACTCTGCCGTATTCATAAAAGTTAATTAGTTTTTTTAATATAACCTTGCGACTCCAAATTCTTAATTGAATCCGGTAGCTTATTTTGCAATCCTCTTCCTGTCTGACCAAACCATGGAATTGAGGTACCTGTAACAATATTTTCTATCGGTTTTACAACCACATAAGAAGATTTCCCTTGGTTCTTTGCAGCGCTTTGAAGTGATCTATTCTCAAATGGCGTATCTTTTGGAGCTACGAATCTTCCAGTATTTTTGCCATATCTATCAAACTCATATCCGGGCGACAAAGCGTCTTTAGCGTTGTAATGAATATTTCCTTCAAAACCATCATTTGGTGGCCAAATCCCTAGATCTTCCTGGACTTTTCCTTCATTTTTAACATAAGTGCTGAAATTAGATGATTCTCTGGCTGCTTTGCTTTCATTAATATTGGCGATTACTCGTTCTCTTTGAGAATACTTAACCCCATCAGCAGTCTTATCAGCGGCTCTTGCTGCTTTAATTGCCAAGCCAGCTCCACTAGGTAAAACAGTAAAAAGTGCAATACTATCAATAGCTACTCCACCAGCATCAACTGCAGCTCCTAAATAATTTTTATTATTGAGATTTTGTGTAAGAGATGCGCTTCCTTGTATTAATGAAGCAAGATCTATCGCTTTATTTAGCGATGGATTCACATCATTTCCGAACTTCACATTGTTGGCGTAGAAGTTGTTATTGAAGTTAATTGATGAAGTTGGAAGCGATGCTCTAAGTGAAGTATTGCCAGACTGATATGTATCCCATCTTGATTCAGCAAAATCGCCAATCATGTGAGAGGCATTTTCTTCTGAAAGCGTGTAAGATTGACCGTTATTGTTAAACATTCTGTGGCCACCTTCGTGAGCTGCAGAGCCAGCCAAACTAGAATCGCTTCTGTTAGAATCGGCGTTGATTGCTGCGGTGTCAGAATTTCTGTCGTAGAAACCGTCGGCATATCTAGCTTGAGCAGTGGCATCAAGTTGATTGCCATCGTAAGCAATTAACTTTCCTTCGCCGGCAAGATCGGTTAAAACGATGTTTTGATTGTAAGCTAATTGGTAAAGATTTTGGTAATTTTTACCAGTCGCAAGAATTGCATCTGAGCCATTCACATCTCCCGAAATTGTTTTTCCCAAAGAGTTAAGGGGAATTGCCAAGGCATCGTAAGTTATGTTGAATCCTCTTTGTGTTTCTGCTACGTAGCTATTCCAATTTGCGCTAGCCGCCTTCGTATCGCCAATCATCAAATTTCCAGCTGCAGAAAGAAGACGAATATCAATCTTTAAACTGGCTTCAAAGTCGCTGGTGACTACGGTTTTTTTGTTTTGTTCGGTGTTGTTGATGTCGCGATTTAAACCAGTGAGTTTTGTTTCGTCATTTAAACTTCCGCCAACATTGATGTTGCCTTGTCCAACAGTTGCCTTGGTGTTGGAAGATGACTCACTTCCTTGCATTGAAAGATTTATTGCAAGGTTGCCATTTGCAGTTGGGTTATTTGGATTTTTTCCAACCTGAAGATTTAGGCCAAGTTGATTTGATTCAGAAACTGAGAAGTTTTTGAGATCAGAATAAGTTAATGAAGCTGTGCTTAGATTTAGATTACCAAGATCATTTCCGTCTTTGTCTTTATTGGCAATAACCGCACCAGCAATGTTTGTGTTGTTATCTACGTTAATGTTAACCGAATTAGTCCCGATGATTGATGAAACCTGATCAACCCAAGCTCGGTTTGAATAACCATTTCCTAAGCTAAAGCCAACACTTCCGCCATTAGCACCACTTGAATCTCCGCTAATTCCAAGCGACATTCCGATATTGTAAGAATCAGATTCAGATAGGTTCTGGCGTGATTTTAGAAGAAGATTCCCGCCAACATCCATATTCACATTTGAGGCGAGTAGGTTAGCGCCGAATAGGTTGGTGTCTTTGCCGGTGTTAATGTTTAGTGAGCCGTTTTGTGCTAGAATCTGGCTGTTGGTGTAAGTTGTTTGGTCTTGGCTGCTTTCGGCTTCATTCATCCCGATATTAGCAGAAAATCCGTTATTGCCGACACTTCCGCCCAAACTTTGCGATCTCATTTTGTAGCTTTGGGATGCGGTAGATTCGCCAGCGTTAACATTCAAATTACCCAACATTGCCGTTAGGTTTAAATCGCCATTAGTTGCCGAAACATTTGAGCCGGTGATGTTGATATCGCCAGTGCCAGAAGTTAGAGAAAGCGAATCTCCGGCAATTAAATTCGAAGCAACGCTTTGTGAATATTCACTTGTAGTTGTTGATTTAAGTTTGGTGATATCGGCATAAACTGAACCATAAAACCCAGTTCCCATGCTTGTTAAAGCCGCATTTCCAGCATTTCCAACTGCTTGCATTGCGGCGGCTGAAGAAAGTCCGGCGTTGATCAAAGCCAAAACAACTTGATACTTAGCGCGCTCAACTGCTTTTGAGCTGGCCATTCCCTGACCTTTTAAATCTTCAATTTTTTCGAGTTTATCATAAGCATCTTTGACGGCTTTTTGCGCTTTTACAGCGTCAACAATTGCATAAGCAGCATCAGCGTAAGCATTACCAACTTGAATGCCGGTATCGAGAGTTAGCTTGTCTAAGTAAGAGCTAGAGCTTTGTTTGTTTTGACCGTCCAAAATGCTTAGATTGTTTTTAGCGATAATTTCAGCCGAAGAACCGGTGACAAAATTTGAAGCAAGAAGAGCGAATTCATCTGAAGAATTAACCAAAGCAGAGCCACCAATATTTACGTTTGATGACGCAACGGTTGAAGAGCTTGAGTTGCTACCTTCTTCAACAAATTCTTTGGTGACGCCGGCGCGATAATTGAGTTTGGTTGATTGATATTCTGAGTGGAATTTGCCAGCGGTTTCGTAAGAGCTTTGTGAGGTTGAGCTTTCGGTATTTGTTCCGGCGGCAACGGTGAAGCTACCCAAAGAATTTGCTAAAAGATCTCCAGAGATATTTAGGTTTGAGCCTTTTACTAAAGTATCACCAACCGAGTTAGTCATCATTGAGCCACCAACATTGATGTTTGAGGCGTGAGAGTTTGTTTTATCGGTGCGGCTTTCGGTTGATTCAGAGATTCTGATTGCGCCCATTTTATCGCCAGCTTTATCGACCAACTTCATTGAAAGGCCTATCGGAGTCGCCTTCATGATAAAGTCTTCGTAAAAATCAGGAAAGTAAGTGCTCATGTAGTCTTTGGTTATACTTGAAGCAATTTGCAAAGGTGCCAAAGCATACGGTAATGCACGCATTGCCGCACCAGCAACCCCAGTGTAACCTTTACCGCTTTGGGCGTAGTGATATTCTTTTAGATCGGCGTCTTTTATTGTTAAATTATCAACGGTTGTTCCAGCGGTTGTGACGTAATTTCCGTTAGCATCTTTTTGATAAGAGCCGTCAGAATTTTGCGCGATGGTAAATGAGCCAATAATTAGATTTTCTTTGGTATCAACATTGCTGCCCTGAATTGTTGTGTCACCAAGGCTTGAGATGTTGATGTTATTGGCGCTTAAGTTTGATGAGGCTGCAGTTTCAACGTAATCTGTTGAGGTTGAGAAGCTCTTTGTGGTTTCGTTGCGCTTCTTGCTGGAAGATTCTTTAAATGCGCTATCAATCGCGTTTTCAATCGTAACGTTACCTTTTGAAGCGATGGTTAAATCACCGTCGGTGACGGTTAAATTACTGCCCTTGATATTAACATCAGCTTTTTGCTCTGAATCTAACGAATTGCCATTGGTTTGAATTGCTAGCGAGTCAGTAAATGTAAGATTAGATGCGATATTTGTGATATTTTCAGTGCTTTCGCTAGAGGTATGCTTAACACCTTTAAAACCAGGAACATTAGTTGCTCTTGCTGTTTCGCTATTTGATGAAGTAGTTTTCTCAATTTCTTGTGCCGCTAAAATATTAACACTTCCCTGGTCGGAAACTAGGCTGCCAGTTTTACCAGAAATGTTAGATCCTAAAACTGTTAAATCTTGATTTGCGGCGATTGAAACAGCACCTGAAGCATCAATTACACTAGCAAGGTTTGAGGTTTTTTCAGCTGTTTGAGATGAAGATTTAGAACTGTCATTACTGCTAAGACCCTGATTAGCTAAAATTAATCCACCTAGAGTCAGTGGCGCAATATTAGCAATGAATGATACGCCAACCAAGCCACCAGCTATGCCAGAAAAACTCCGAGACTTAGTGGATGAAGCCCAAGATTTATTTTGGTCAGAAACCGAGTAAATATTAACCTCATCACCAGCGGCAATTTCTACATCTTCAGCTTTTAATTTTGCTCCAATCAGATTTGTATCTGAGCCAGAAGTAATCGAGATATTTCCGCTATCAGAAGTCAGGTTAGACAAAACGTTAGTTACTGATTGATTGCCAGAAATTGAGCTTTTTGAAACTGTTAAACCTTGTTTCCAGCTTTTTGATTCAAAGTAAGAGGTGTTTTGTGCGGCTTCAATATTTACGTCATCCTGCGCTGCTAATGTTATGCCATCTGAGGCACTGAGATTTGATCCGGTAATTTGGATATTTGATCCTTGCAACTTTCCTGAAGTTTCTGAGTCAATTCCACTTCCACTAGCTATTAAAGCTAATGAGCCAAGAGAGCTGATATTGGAAGAAATATTGGTCGTTACATCAGAAACGCTTGAGCCGCCTTTTTTACTATTTCCCCAGCTTTTTTCTGTTCTGTTTCTTAGTTCAAGAGTTGCGATATTGATATCATCGCCAGCGGTAATTTCAGCATTTCCGGTTGTTACGATATTTGCCGCCAGGTTGGTGAAATCACCGCCAGCATTTATTGTTAGATTTCCAGAAGAAATTCCGGCTGTTTCAAGAATTTCTGAAGATATGTTTTTGTTTCTTCCATCCGATCCCGTATTGTTTGAAACATAGCTAGAAATCCCATTACCATTTGAAGCAAGTAAAGACGAATCATTTGTTAAAACCGCTGAGGTATTGGTTATATCTTTTGCAGCAGAAAGGGATAAAGCGCCTGTGGCTTTAAGTTGTGAGAAGTTGGTGATTGAACCAGCTGTGGAAGTTAAAGAAAGTGAATCAAGCGCGGTAATGTTTGAAAAATTCTGATTCACAATATCGTTTGCCGCAACAACGCTTACATTGTTTCCAATAATTGATCCCGTGTTCTTAACTGAGCCAGAAGTAGAATTTATATTGATATCGCCGCCAGCATATATCGTTGATTTATCGGCAAAATTGCCATTTTTAAGAGCGGTTCTTGTTGCTTGGGTAAGATAAATTGTTGGCACTATGTATGTTGCGCCATCAATGGTTTTGGTTTCAAACCAAACAATATCTTTTTGAAGCGAATCGATCTGAGTTTTTGTAAGAGTTGTGTTAGTTGTTAAGCCAAGTCTGACATATTCTTCAACCGCATTATCAAGAAGGGTTTTGATTTGGCCATTAACGCTGGTTTCATTGGCGGATAATAAAAAAGAATTTTTTGAAATTGTTTTAAGCTGTTCTTCTATAATCTTGGTTTGAAAGAACTGATCACCGACTAATCTTTTGCTTTGCAACTCAAATTGAGTATTAACATCCGTTAAATCGAGACCGATTCTTTGGTAAAAATAATCAGAACCAAAATATTTGGATTGATCGATGAATTGGCTTCTGGTTTCAAAAAGTGGTCCGTTGGGATTTTGATTCTTGGTAAAAAGACCAACATTTTCAGAACCTTGGAAATATGAGGTCAAATCAACATCTACAGTTCCGGCTTCTTCAATTACAGTTTGTCTGGACGAAGATAAGGCAATTGTCGCTCCGGTAAAACTATTCTGGTAACCGTTATTTACTTGAGCTACGCCATTTAGAGTAAAACTTCCGCCAGCTTTTATATTGGCTACATCTGCCGATGTAGCATTGGCGCTGTAAGTTGACCAGCTTGTATCGTAGTAATGATTTGTGTTGCAGCTTCCAGTCCAACTACATTTTTTTGAGGTCGAATGCTTACCATACTTCTGCTGCAATCCGCTAACAAGAATTGAAGCGGTTTCGTTATTTAAAGAACCATTATTAATGGCAATATTTCCTGAGGCAGAAATTGAACTACTATAATTTTTAACTGCCGCGTTATTAATCTCGATATTTCCACTGGAAGTTATTTTGGCCTGCTTAGTTCTCAGCGTTGAAACAATTTCGTCTTGATTCATTAAGTTAAAATATCCTTCGCCCCATCCACCTTTAGAAACTAATAAGTTTTTATTATATCCAAAAAATCCACTTCCATCTGGGTCGTAATTTATTCCAGTGTTATTAAGAGCCTTACTGTTAATCGTTAATTTTCCTGAGCTTTCAATCGTTGCAGCTATGTTATCAATCTGATTAGCGCTGTTATTTCCCGAAACATAACTTGGGCTGGTCTCTGCGTATTTCTGAATGGTAAGAGTGCCGTCAGAGTGAATTACGGCATTTTCATTATTTGTTAAATTATTGACGACATTTAGCTCCATATTGCCGCCGGAGTAAATCATCGCACCAGCATAGTTAACCAGGTTATTAGCAACATTAAGGGTGAAGGTTCCGGCAATATCAACGCGACCAGTATTTTCAAAATCATCTACATCTAAAGTAAGATCGCCATTTGAGACTAAAGAATGCAGCGAGTTTTGATAAACGGTGCCATTTTTAGCAGATAGATTAAGTTTACCGCTATTAACCCAAGCCTTGCTGCCATCTTCCAACTCTACTTGGTATCTTTTGCCAGCGACAATTTCGGCATTAACATTGTTGTTAATATTGCCGTATTTTGAGGTAAGACTTAGATCAGTTCCTGAAGAAAGGGTCGCATAATTGCTTAAAAGATTGTTTGAAGTGATTTTTAGATCAGTTCCTGAAACAATTTTTGTGTTAGAATTGTCACCAGACAAAACACCATTAACAAATTTATCTGCAGCTTCAATTTCAATTGTTCCATCGGACTGAATATCTCCGTTATTAACGATGTTGTTTGCTTTTATTTTTGAACTACCAGCGCTTTGTAAACTTCCTGTAATTGTGTAATCAGCTAAATTTCCTAAATCAAAATCAAGAAGGCTTCCTGCGTAAAAACTTCCTCCAGCGTTGGTGATGCTCGTTGTCTGATTTGTAACTGAGAATTGCGTTGCAACATCAGCGGCATTTAACACAAGGTTGCGTAAAGTAAGATTCTTTTTTGCCTGTATCTCGGCATTTGAATTGTCGATTGTAACCACATTAAGATCAATATCGCCAAGAGCTAAGATTGTTCCTGTAGTCTCATCATCTCCTAGCTTTATGAGATTATTCAAAGCATCAGAGTTGATCGTGATATTATTTTTAGAGGCAATTTGTGATTGGTTATTCAGAGTTTTGGCAGTGATCTCAATTCCGTCATCAGCATTTCCTGAAAGGCTTCCATCTTCCGCTTCTACCAATCCAAGTCCAAGAGAAATAATATCTTTGTTGTTGGTGAGATAATTTGAAGCGGTGATGTTAATTTTATTTCCAGCGTAAATCGAATCATCGTTGGTAATTTGCGCCGAACTTAAAGTTAGCTCCCTTCCTGCAACCAGTTTTGATGAATTTTTTAATGATGTGGTGGCTGTAATTTTAAGATCGAGATTGGCAGAAATTTGTCCAAGGTTGGTGAAGTCAACTGCATCAATGGTAAAATCATTATCACTTAGGTTAAGAGCGGCGCTGTCATTTTTAAAAGTTGCACCAGAATCAATTTTGATATTTCTGGCGCTTACAAATTGTCCAGAGTTGGTAATGTTACCAAAAGCATTTAAGGTGATGTCGCTTCCCAAATCTTTGGTTTGAGAAATTCCGCTTTGTGTGATCGATCCTTTTTGAGAGGTAACCAAGATATCACCAACTTCTGAGGCAATATTGTTGTAATCAATATTGCCCTGGTTGTCGATTATAATTCCTGAGCGTGACGCCAAAAGATCGCCGGAATATTTAATCCCAAATCCTTCCTTTGTTGCGACGATAAAAATTCTGCCAGCTTGAATTTTTCCAAGAGCCGATGCGTCAATTGCGACTTCACTTGGAAGATTACTGCCAGGATTTGTGTTATCGGAAGTGACAGTTTTTGTTAGGTAATTAAAAGTTTGATCACCGGTACGAAGGTTAACATCGTTAGCGCCACCATAAACTGGCGCCACGATATTCATCAAATTTGCAACAAGGTCAGTTGATGTAATATCTTCTAAATCAATACCACTTCCCATGATTGTTAATTTGGGAAGAAATCCATGAGTTGCGGCGTAAGCGTTATCACTTAGCCTAAAAGTAAGATCGTTAGGGTTGGGATTAAATTGATTTGAAGAGCCAACAACTGCGCTAAATCTACTAACATTAACAAACCCTGCCCCATTCATTACAAAGCCGTTGGGATTCGCCAGAACTAGATCAGCTTTCTTGCCTGCAATTTCGGTGTAGCCGTTAATTTGAGAAATATTGTTTGATGTTACTTCATTGAGAATGATTGAAGCCGCACCAGAATTTTTTAGGTTAGCATTGTCATTAATGAGTCCGCCAATCTGAGTTTGAGTAACGCCGTTTTGACTACCAATGGCGTTATTTAAAATCAGACCGCTTTGATTGACGTTATAGTCATTATATTTATTGTGAGAAAGCCCGCCAGCATTGGGTGCGGCGATATTTACAATCGGAACATTATTTGCAGCGCGATCTATTTGTGTGTTGGTAGAACCATCAGGAGTAATGGGAAGATCAGCTGCACGAGCTGAAGAGGTAGTAACAAAAAGAAATTGCTCTAACAGCAAAGAAATAACCGCAAGATTTACTAGAAATTTTTTTGACGCCCGAAGAAGTGAAAAAGAAAAATCAGAAACTTTGCGAACAGCAAAAAGCATTAGCGATTCTTTATATTGTCGCTGTCTAGTGATTGACCCCAATTTGCTCTCATTCAGATTAAACAAATCTTAAATTGTTATGTTGCGCCCAAATCTTTTTTGAGAATTTTGTCCGTGGCAAAAAACAAAAATCAGTAAGAAGAATCTAATTTTACACAAAACCTTCTAAAAAGCAATAACAGCATAGTCTTTATGCCGCTACCGAAACATTTTTTCAGCAATCATTGCTTTGCAAAGGCAATGATTTGCCAATTGTCTTTTCAACTTATTTCAACTAAACTCTTTCAAAAAGCAGGATTTAACAATGATGAAAACTTAAAAAAGAATAAATATGACAAGTGCTCAACAACGCGCCGCTCTACAACGCCAGATCTGGCAGATTGCCAACGATGTTCGAGGCGCAGTCGATGGCTGGGACTTTAAGCAATATGTGCTTGGCACTCTTTTTTATCGCTTTATCAGCGAGAACTTTGCCCTCTACATTGAAGCTGATGACGAAAGCATCAATTATGCAGAACTGTCCGATAGCGTGATTACTCCAGAGATCAAAGATGATGCTATCAAAACCAAAGGCTACTTCATCTACCCCAGCCAGTTATTCATCAATGTCGCTAAAAACGCCAACACCAATGAAAGTCTGAACACTGATTTAGTCAAAATCTTCTCTGAAATTGAATCCTCTGCGAGCGGCTACCCATCAGAAAGCGACATCAAGGGGCTATTTGCTGACTTCGATACAACCAGCAATCGCCTAGGCAATACAGTGAAAGACAAAAACACCCGTTTGGCCGCCGTACTTAAAGGTGTAGCTGGGCTGGAGTTTGGCGACTTTCATGGCAGCCAGATTGATCTGTTCGGTGACGCCTACGAATTCCTCATCTCCAATTATGCCGCCAACGCTGGCAAATCAGGTGGTGAGTTTTTCACCCCGCAGCATGTTTCTAAGCTGATTGCACAGCTTGCTATGCACAAGCAAACCAGCGTGAACAAGATTTACGACCCAGCGTGCGGTTCTGGCTCCCTGTTGTTGCAAGCTAAAAAGCATTTTGACGCGCATATTATTGAGGAAGGTTTTTTTGGTCAGGAACTCAACCACACCACTTACAACCTTGCCCGCATGAACATGTTTTTGCACAACATCAACTACGACAAGTTTAATATCCAGCTGGGAGACACCCTGTGTAATCCGCATTTTGGCGATGATAAACCTTTTGATGCAATCGTCTCCAACCCTCCTTATTCCGTGAAGTGGATAGGCTCTGATGACCCGACATTGATCAACGATGATCGCTTTGCTCCTGCAGGAGTGCTTGCTCCTAAATCTAAAGCAGACTTTGCTTTTGTGCTTCATGCGCTTAGCTATCTTTCCAGCAAAGGCCGCGCTGCGATTGTGTGCTTTCCTGGTATTTTTTACCGCGGAGGGGCGGAACAGAAAATCCGTCAATATTTGGTGGATAACAACTATGTAGAAACGGTGATTTCTTTGGCACCCAATTTGTTTTATGGCACCAGCATTGCCGTGACAATTCTGGTTCTTGCCAAAAATAAAACTAACATGACCACGCAGTTTATTGGTGCCAGTGGTCTGTTTAAAAAAGAAACCAATAACAATATCATAACCGACAAGCATCTTGAAGAGATTATGCAGACCTTTGATAGCAAAGAGGATGTCGAGTATTTTGCTAGGTCAGTGCCATATGAAGAGATTGTTGCCAAGGATTACAACCTGTCAGTCAGCAGCTATGTTGAAGCCAAAGACAATCGCGAGGCAACCGATATTACCCAGCTCAATGTCGAGCTAAGAAACACAGTTGAAAAGATTAACAAATTGCGTGCCGAAATTGATTTAATTGTTGCGGAGATTGAGGCATGAGCTACTTAGAAAAATTGCTGGATGGTGTGGAGGTGCAGAGGAAACCGTTGGGAGAAGTGCTTGTTCGCAGCAAAGGCACTCAAATCACTGCTGGTAGGATGAAGCAATTACACAAAGATGGAGCTCCCTTAAAAGTTTTTGCTGGTGGCAGAACTATCGCATATGTCAATTTTGAGGATATACCCGCAAAGGATATAAACCGGAAGCCCTCTATTATCGTTAAATCTCGCGGCAATATTGAATTTGAGTATTATGACGCACCTTTTTCTCATAAAAATGAAATGTGGTCATACTATTCTAACGACGACAGCATCAAAATTAAGTACGTCTATTACTTTCTAAAATTGAATGAGCCTTACTTTCGGGGACTTGGCAGCAAAATGCAGATGCCGCAAATTGCAACCCCAGATACAGATAAATTCCCAATCCCCATTCCATGCCCAAAAAACCCAAAAAAATCGCTTGAAATTCAAGCGGAAATTGTCCGAATTTTGGACAATTTCACCGAGCTTACCGCCGAGCTTACCGCCGAGCTTACCGCCGAGCTTACCGCCCGCAAAAAACAATATAACTATTATCGCGAACAGTTGTTGAACTTTGATAGTGGAGTTGAGCATTTACCTATGGGGCATGACCGTATTGGTAAATTCATTCGAGGTGGAGGGTTACAGAAAAAAGATTTCACTGAAACGGGTGTTGGCTGCATCCACTACGGTCAAATCTACACGCATTATGGCACATATACCGATAAGACGAAAACGTTTGTTTCAGAGGAATTTGCTAAGAAATCCCGCAAAGCTAAATCAGGAGATTTAGTTATAGCGACAACAAGTGAAAACGATGAAGATGTTTGTAAGGCTGTTGCTTGGTTAGGAAGCGCAGACATCGCAGTAAGTAGTGATGCTTGCATTTATAGGCACAACTTAAACCCTAAATACGTTTCTTACTTTTTTCAAACCGAGCAATTTCAAAAGCAGAAAAGACCATATATTACTGGCACAAAAGTAAGGCGAGTGAATGCTGATGACTTGAGCAAAATATTGATCCCTATTCCTTCCCCTGAGGAACAAGATCGCATCGTTACCATTTTGGATAAATTTGATACCATCACCACTTCCATCAAAGAAGGCTTGCCCCGCGAAATTGAGTTACGCCAGAAGCAATATGAATATTACCGCGATTTGTTGCTGAACTTTCCAAAGGCTGAGGAGGTAGCAGTATAAGATGAGTAAGACGCTAACCGAAATAGCTGAAGCACTAAAGAACGCCGATAAAAAAATACAGTTGATCTATGCTTTCAATGGCTCAGGAAAAACACGCCTTTCACGGGAATTTAAAGATTTTATCGCACCTAAAAACGAAGAGGATGGCGAAACAGAAAACCTTCAGCCAAAGGTGATTTATTACAACGCCTTTACTGAAGATCTATTTTACTGGGACAACGACATTGAGAGCAAATTAAAAATCCATCCCAATGCCTACACGCAATGGGTGCTAAAAGAACAAGGACAAGACCAAGCCGCTATCGCCCATTTTCAGCGATACACTAGCGATAAGTTAACCCCGAAATTTAGTGAAGATTTCTCAGAGGTCACTTTTTCTTTTGAGCGTGGGAATGAAGAGAGAAGTGAAAACATCAAAATCTCTAAAGGTGAAGAAAGTAATTTCATCTGGAGCATTTTTTACAGCCTCATCGGTCAGGTCATTGATACTTTGAATATCGCTGAAGTCAGTGAGCGTGACACGGATCGTTATGACCAGTTAGAATATGTGTTTATTGATGATCCCGTGAGCTCCCTTGATGAGAATCACTTAATTGAGTTGGCAGTTAGCTTGGCTGGTTTGATCAAAGAGAGTAAATCTGAACCGAAGTTTATTATAACAACACACAGTCCACTTTTTTATAACGTGTTACACAACGAGCTAAATAACAAAACCTGCTATCTGCTAGAGCGTTTTGAGGATGGTACTTTTGATCTGACTAAAAAAGATGGCGGCTCAAACAATAGCTTTTCCTATCATCTGCACCTAAAACAAACTATTGAGAAGGCGATTGCCGAAAATCAGGTTCAGAAATATCACTTTACGCTATTGCGTAACCTATATGAAAAAACCGCCAGCTTTCTTGGATATGAAAAGTGGGTAGATCTATTAGATACGGTACAGGGTGATAAAAAAGCTTACCTAAGGCTCATTATGCATTTTGCCAGCCACTCAAAACTATCTAATGAAGAGGTTGCAGAGCCAACAGGGCCCGAAAAGCAAACCGTTAAGCTCTTGCTTGATAACTTGATTAATAATTACGGCTATTTGCCTAAGAAGGAGCGGAAAAATGACTGAACACACAAAACCCATCGTCGAGTCAAATAGCTTCATCATTCTAGATAAATACACGCGAGAATGGGAGGCCTCTGAGCGCTATCAAAGTGAAAGTGATTTAGAGAGCGAGCTTATTGCTGACTTGGTTAATCAAGGTTACGACTTCTTGCCAGATCTAAACACTTCAGAAGCGATGCTTGCCAACGTGCGCGTGCAGCTACAAGTCTTGAATAACCTGCAATTTTTGGAATCAGAGTGGCTACGCTTTGTAGAAACCTACTTGGACAAACCAAGCGATGGCATTGTTGATAAAACCCGCAAAATTCACGACGACTACATTCATGATTTTGTGTTCGACGATGGCCGTATTCAGAACGTCTATTTGCTCGATAAAAAGAACATTGCCCGTAACAAAGTGCAGGTAATTAAGCAGTTTGAGCAAGCCGGCAAACATGCCAATCGCTACGATGTGACAATTCTGGTCAATGGCCTGCCGCTAGTACAAGTTGAGCTAAAAAAACGAGGCGTTGCCATTCGAGAGGCTTTTAATCAGATACATCGCTACAGCAAAGAGAGTTTTAACAGCGAGAACTCGTTGTTTAAATATCTGCAAGTGTTTGTCATTTCTAATGGCACCGATACGCGTTACTTTGCCAATACCACGAAGCGCGATAAAAACAGCTTCGACTTCACCATGAATTGGGCGAAGGCGGATAACGGCCTGATCAAAGACCTGAAAGACTTTACGGCAACTTTCTTCCAGAAAAACACTTTGCTTAATGTGCTACTGCATTACTCGGTGTTTGATGTCAGCGATACCTTGTTGGTTATGCGCCCCTACCAGATTGCCGCCACCGAACGCATCTTGTGGAAAATAAACAGTTCCTATCAGGCAAAGAACTGGAGCCATCTTGATGGTGGTGGCTTTATCTGGCACACCACTGGTTCTGGTAAAACGCTGACCAGTTTCAAAGCGGCGCGCTTGGCAACGGAACTGAAATTTATCGAGAAGGTTTTCTTCGTGGTGGATCGTAAAGATCTAGATTACCAGACCATGAAGGAATACCAGCGCTTTTCGCCGGACAGCGTGAATGGATCTGACAGCACCTCTGGTCTCAAGCGCAACCTAGATAAAGACGACAACAAAATCATCGTCACCACCATCCAGAAGCTCAACAATCTGATGAAAAGCGAGGGCGAGCTGGCAATTTACAACAAGCAAGTGGTGTTTATTTTTGATGAATGCCACCGCAGCCAGTTTGGAGAAGCCCAGAAGAACCTAAAGAAAAAATTCAAACAGTTCTATCAATTCGGTTTTACTGGTACTCCGATCTTCCCTCAAAACGCCCTTGGCGCAGAAACCACCGCCAGCGTGTTTGGGCGTGAGTTGCATTCATACGTTATCACCGACGCAATTCGTGATGAAAAGGTATTGAAGTTCAAGGTGGACTACAACGATGTGCGTCCACAATTCAAAGCGATTGAAAGCGAACTGGACGAGAAAAAACTCAATGCGGCAGAAAACAAGCAAGCCTTGTTACACCCCGAGCGTATTCGGGAAATTTCGCAGTACATTTTAAACCATTTCCGGCAGAAAACGCATCGTCTGCAATTCGGTGCCAAAGGCTTTAATGCCATGTTTGCCGTGAGCAGCGTTGATGCCGCTAAGCTCTATTATGAGTCGATTAAGGATTTACAAAAAGTCAGCGACAATCCTCTAAAAGTAGCCACTATTTTCTCGTTTGCGGCCAATGAAGAACAAGATACCGTGGGAGAAATTCTGGACGAGAGCTTTGATGTTTCTGCCATGAACAGTAGTGCCAAAGAGTTCTTAAGCGCGGCCATATCCGACTATAACGCGCTGTTTAAAACCAATTTCAGCGTCGATAGTAATGGTTTCCAGAACTACTACCGCGATTTAGCCAAGAGGGTTAAATCCAAGGAAATTGATTTGCTGATAGTGGTTGGCATGTTCCTTACCGGTTTTGATGCCCCAACCCTTAACACTTTGTTCGTAGATAAAAATCTGCGTTACCACGGTTTACTGCAGGCATATTCACGCACAAACCGTATTTATGACGCCACCAAGACCTTTGGCAATATCGTCACCTTCCGCGATTTAGAGCAGGCTACCATTGACGCCATCACCTTGTTTGGCGATAAAAATACCAAGAACGTGGTATTGGAGAAGAGTTACGAGGAATACATGGAGGGCTTTACCGATGTAGTGACCGGTGAAGCACGGCGTGGCTTTGTGGAGGTGGTGAGTGAGTTGGAACAGCACTTCCCCAATCCCGATGACATCGAAAAAGAGTCTGACAAGAAAGCCTTTGCCAAATTGTTTGGTGAATATTTGCGTGTAGAAAATGTGCTTCAAAACTACGATGAATTTGCAAGTCTTAAAGCCCTGCAGAGCCTTGACATGAATGATGCAGAGGCAGTTGAGGCATTCAAAGCAAAACATCATTTAAGTGATGATGCTCTGGCTGCACTTAAAACCATCAAAATACCAGCAGAGCGCAAAATTCAGGATTACCGATCGACCTACAACGATATCCGAGATTGGTTGCGCAAGGAAAAAGCGGTCAATGAGAAAGAAAAATCCACTATCGATTGGAATGACGTAGTCTTTGAAGTGGATTTGCTAAAATCCCAGGAAATCAATCTAGATTACATTCTGGAACAGATTTTTGAGAACAATAGAAAGGTCAAAGATAAGGCTGCATTGGTTGAAGATGTACGACGAATGATTCGAGCCAGCATCGGCAACCGCGCAAAAGAGAGCCTGCTGGTCGACTTCATAAATCAAACCGATCTTGATAAGATTGGCGACAAGGCCAGCGTGATTGATGCCTTTTACACTTTTGCTCGAGCAGAGCAATTGCGCGAGGTTGAGGAACTGATTAATTCTGAAAGTCTCGATGCTGAAGCAGCAAAGCGTTATATCAGCAATTCGATCAAACGCGAATTCGCCAGCGACAGTGGAACAGAACTGAATGCTATTTTGCCTAAAATGAGTCCGCTAAACCCAGAGCATCGGAAGAAGAAACAGAGCGTTTTCCAAAAAATCTCAGCATTTGTTGAGAAATTTAAAGGTGTTGGTGGGTAATTTATCCTGTTTAAGAACTATGTTGATCCAAAACTCTGCAAGCTTGGTATAATCTATCCCTTTCTGATTTTTGCCAAAACCTTCAGGTTTTTATTATCGCATTTAAATTTCCCGCTGAAGTGATCGAATTCTTTGTCTGACTCAGTTTTTTCAATGGTCAGTTCAAACTCTTCGATACCGGTTTCTTCAACTCCCTCAAAACCAACCAGATTGTCGTAATAGGCTTTTTCGCAATGTGGTTTTCCGGTATTGGCCTTAGCAAAAGGTAAAAGTGCCGCTGCAAAAGCAGTCCATAAATTTGTGGCCTCAGCATCGGTGCATCTGGAAAATCTAGCGTCTTCTACAAGTCCTTTAAAAATTATTTTCATCGGTTCGTTTTTAAGTTAAAAAGCTTTACAAAGCCTTTATTTGTAAGGCTCTGTGAACCAATGATCACTTCAGCTAAAACATATATCAAGTGGAATGAGAAGATTTTTAAACTATCTGGAGCCTTATCTTCACTGACCGCAATGTTCCTCAAATTCTTGGTTAAAATTGTCGATTTGGCGGAGGGTTTCTTCGGACATCGTGTCGTATTCTTCTTGACTGACAGTTATCGGTTTTGCCCACAAACAGAAGCTATCTGCGGATGTATTTTTGCATCCGGCGCTTAACAGTAGAAATATCGTCATTACGGCGATTTTCTTGGCGTTTTTTTGATTCAGTTGCATCAGTAAAATCTTCTTCGAGCTGTTTGGTTTTTTGTGATTTTTTGCCGTAAAAATTTCCGAGAGTGAAAGTGGCAATTATTGCGCCCGCGATTGCTGCTAATCTGGCCAGTAAGTTTGGGATCATTTTTTGCTTTGCCTTAAAAGTTCGAGTAATCCTGAGCCAATCAAAGCTGCACCAACATAAATCAAGCTGTCTGCGCATCCATCAAGACGATCAAAAGGCGTTGCCGTGACATGTCGTAACCCATAAAGAAACAGGATAAATTTCATCAATGAACCAGTTAGCAAACAGAAAGCTCCAGCCAGTCTTTTTGATGATTTGTTGCCGTTAAAATCTTCTAAAAATTTGCAAGCCACGGTTACTCTGTTACTAATTCAAAATGTGGTAAGTCGTAAAAATTTTGATCTTTGAGATCATTGTCAGAATCCCAATCTCCGCCCCAGCGGATTTTTATGTTCAGCATTTGTGCGATGCCCTGAACTTTACCTGCGAAATGGTAAAATTTATTTTTGTCATTCCAATCAACTGGCCATGGCGCAACATCAACTGCGAGCGATGGTGTTTTATTGTGCATGCCACCTGATTTTATTTTTGATTTTCCTGCGTTGAATGCTTTGAGCTGATCTTCGTCAGATCTGTGTCCTTCAATGATGGCGCAGTCGTAATGCTTGATCACCTCACCAAATAATTTTTGTAAGTCAGGATGGCAGGTGGCGAGTTTTTCCAATGACGTTTTTCCAAATTGCGGCATAAATTTTTTATTTGAGTTTGATATGATCGCCAAGAAGCGAGATAAATCCGGCGGTAAGAATGGTTACGAAGGCGATGACCATGCACTTAACTAAAATTCTGAAGCTGTCCTTCTTCGCCATGCGAAATGCCTTTAAAAGCTCGCGCAAATCGCGGATATCAGTTGGTGCGTTTTCATCGTGAAGGCCAAGTTCATTTAAAGCTTTTTTTGCACCCTCCTTGGAGGCATGTTCAAGCAGCAATTCCAACTCGCATTTGGTGATGATGAATTCTCCATCGTCAGATTTTTTAATTTTACTCCACATCAGATAGTTTGATGATTGCGGTTACTTGAGTTGTGAATCCTTGGTCGCTGAGCGAATGGTTAACGCTCGTGATGATCCAATTTTTGTTTTTGAGATATTTGATGTCGGTGAAAGTGATCTTGTTTTCAGCGCTGAGTTTTGGATTTCCTGTGGTGGAAAAATTTAAGTTTTCTGCACCGCGTTTAAATTCTGCGAGTTTGGCTTTTGCTGCGGCAAGCGCTCTGTCGGCGCTGACAAATTTATATCTCATCGTGTAAGCCGGATCGCCAGTTCCAGCAAAAACATCTTCCTCTTTTCCGGTGGCAAAATTATGCCATTTAGCAATTACTTTGCCGAATTTTTCCATGTCAGAAACTCGCAGTTTCCAATCAGAAATTTGCGTGGCAGAAAATTTTGTTGTTGGCAGTTCTTTGCCATTTTGAGAAACGCTGATACCTCGGCGAAAGAATAACAATCTCCCCAAAGACAGCTTGGCAAAAGCACCATAGCTTTGCGCCAGAGTGTTCAGAAAAGAGATGTCGCTTTCGTCAGTTTGATCTAAATGCGAGATGTAGATTTGTTTGAAATATTCATCTATCGCTGCTTTAAAACCATGGTTGTTGGCAATTGCGGTGATGATTCCAACCAGCGTGTATCCGTGCCAAGATTTACTCTTCGGCGCTTTGATTTTTTTGCTTAAATTTTTATCGAGCGTGTTGCTTGCTTTGCCAGTGATTCGCATCTGCAAAGGTGGTGATGAAACTTCGACATCATCAACAATGTAGTTTCCCATTTTTGTCAGAGGCTTGTCCTCGTAACCAAGAGAAACTTCTAAAACAGAACCGCGCGGTGGAATTTCTAATTTTTCATCACGATTGTCTAAAAGGATTTCGCAAGTATCAGAAACCAAACCAGTTTCGTCAGTGATGTTTATTGAGACCAATCTTTGAGCGATTAACGCTGTGACATCTTTTTTATCAGCAGTAATTTTAAATGCGGGATTCACGACCAAAGTTTAACGCTTTCTGTTTCTTCTTCCTGAGCCAAATCTGGTAAAACAATTTTTACGCCGGCGGCAAAAATACTGCCGAGTTCTGCAAGGTGACGATTAGCTTCTAAAACTTTTTCAACTGTTCCCGAAGTGCTGCCATAATACTTCCAGCAAATTGCATCAAGCACATCACCATCTTTTGTGACATAAGTGATCATATTGCTTTAACGATGTTTTGAATGATTCCTTTAACTCCAGGCTTTGCATCTTCGCCATAACGCTTAAGGCTGATTGAAAATTCAATTTTTAGTGGCGCGCCGTCTTTCATAAAAACGCTTTGATTTTCTGAAATTTTTACGATGCACCATTTTCCAAAAGCATTTCCGTTGCCTGAAATTAAAAACAGTGGCTTGCCAATTCCTGCCTCAGCACGCATCAATGTCACCTGACGAAGTCCGCCTTTGAAGTGCGGATAAATCACGCCATCAAGATCAATTGTTTCCACACCGAAACCAGTGAATTGCAAAGCTGGATCAGCGCCAATTCTGTTAATTTCCTGCCAACGATATTCGCTTTGTCTTTTTAGACTTTGAAAAGCGGCAGAGCTGATCGCAAAACGATAAGCACCAAGAATCATCATCATATTGATTCCAAGCGCGCTGTTTAGATTTAGCTTGCCGCCAAGGTTTTTAAAGGAATCGAAAATCATTGATCGTAGTTCAAAGCGAGTTTTCTTGCGGATAATTTTCTGAAAGTTTCATCAATGGCGATTCGCACCTGAGCAGCAATTTTTTTCTCATCCATATTGCCGCCAGCATTGATGGTGATTGGTGCAGAAATTGAAATTTGTTGCGCTTTATTTCCACTTGATGCAGACGAAATATTTGGCCTTTCGAAGGATGGAATCTTTCCAATATCGCTTTTGCCGACATCAAAATTGCCAACGATACTTCCAGCTGTTGAAGAGCTTGAATTTTTTGCATCATAATTTCCGCTGACAAAATTCCACGCTTTTCCGGCAAAATTACCAACCGCAGAAACAATTGGTTTTAGCGGAGTTGTAAATTTACTGATCCAGTTAAAAGCAGCCTGCGCCCATCCAACAATCCCACTAAAAAGATTTTTGAAAAATTCTCCAACCGGATCCCAATTTTTGATTAGCAGATATGCAGCTCCAGCAATACCAGCAACAATCCAGGTAATCGGGCTAGTTAATAATGCCAGACTCATCGTCCTAATCGCAGTCGTAACAACTGGCATAGAAAGTCCCAGTAAAAGCATTCTGGCCCTCATTGCCAGCAATGCTCCATGCATCCATAAGAACGGACCTTTTATGAAAGTAAAAGCGTAGCCAAGAGCAATTGTTGCAATTTTTAAACCAATCAGGCCAGTGATGGTCATGCCGATATATTTGGTGGTTACTGGAAATTTCTCAGCAAGAGCACTGACCTGTGAAGCAAAATTAGCTACCGTTCTAGCTGTAGAAGAAATTGCTGGAAGAAGAGTATTGCCAAAAGAAATTCCGATTGATTCAACCGATGAATCAAGTTCTCTAAATGCTCCAGTGGCAGTATCGTTTAAGCGATTAGCAATGTTTTCTGCAGCGCCTGCAGAGTTTTTGATTTTGTCTAAAACCTGATCAACACTACCGGTTTCATCAGCTTTTTTATCAAAGGCTTTAAAAATGTTTAATGCTCCGGAAGTGGCATAAGTTCCAAAAATATCTTTTACTGCTCCGATTCTTTTATCGTCAGAAAGGTTTTTGGTGGCTTTGTGAAGATCGCGCAAAATATCAATCATGGAACGCATCTTGCCTTTGTCGAAGATTTTGACCCCCAAACCTTTCAGCCTCATTTGGGCAAGTATTGCTTCTTTAGCAACATCGGGCATTTCTTCAGCAGAGATTTGCATTTCATCGCGCATTTTACCAAGTGCTTTTGCTCCAGCTCTTGCTGGAGCGGCAAGCCTCAGATAAGCAGAGCGCAACATTGTTCCTGCCATACTTGCTTTAATGCCAGCATTGCCAAGCACTCCAGCTAAAGCTGCTGTTTCTTCTAAAGTTCCTCCAACTGAAGCTGCTGCTGGTGCAACAAACTTCATAGTTTCACCTAAAGTTCTAACATCGGTGCTGGTAGCAACTGCCGCCTGAGCCAGAATATCTGAGGCTCTACCGGCTTCTTCAGCTTTCATACCAAAGCCATTTAGGATATTGGAAACGATCTCGGCTGATTCGCCAAGCTCCATATTGTCAGCAATGGCGAGATTTAAAATTGCTGGAGTTGCAGCTAAAATCTGATTAGTGGTAAAGCCGGACATTCCTAGAAGTTGCATGGCTTTAGCAGCTTCGGCGGAAGTGTATTGAGTGGTATTTCCTAACTCTCTGGCTTTAGCAGTTAGTTTTTTAAATCCTGGAGAGTTTGCCGCTTCCTCGGTAACAGCACCAACTCGTGCCATGGCAAATTCAAAATCTACTGCTGGTTTAACCGCTTTGTATAACGCGCCACCAAGAGCAACGGCATCAACCATCTGGCCGCGATAATTGGCACGATTACTTAGGTTTTGCGATTTGGCATCGGCATTATTTTGCAGTGCTGACTGATTCTTTTTTAGTGCAGAAAGAGTTTTGTTTAATGCTTCTTGCTGACCATTAAAATTTTTGAAATCCACCCCCGAAGCGCTTAGGGCTTTACCCATTGCGCGGGTAGCTTGAGCAGATTCCATGAAAGCGGTTTTTGCCTTCTGTGCTGCTGCTTCAGCTTTTCTAAAGTTATTTTGTAATTCTTTTGAAGGACTGAGAGATGAACTCATCTCTCTGCTTAACAGATTCAATTTTTGTTTTGCTTCTTGATATGCGAGGGATACTTCTTTTGTAGCGCGCGATGATTTTCTGAAAGCCTCAATTTCTGAGGCTTTATCATTCACCTTTTTAATTGCATCACCAAGTGCAGAGAGCTGTTTATTCGCTCCGCTGAAAGAATCTCGGAATGATTTTCCCAAATCAGCACCGATTAAAATCGATACGGCAGCGTGAGTTGAGTTGGTCATGTTTTTATTTCGGAGTATTCTTTTTGAACATCAATTGCGGCATCGAAAAAAAGAGAAAAATCTTCTTCAGTCATTTCTGAGATTTCAGAAAGTTGCCAGTTAGTTATTTTTGAGAGGATGATGATTGCTCTGGTGACATCCCCTCGGAATTGAAAAAACCTAAATACACCTTTTGCAGATTTGAGTAATCAGCTTCATCAAGCTCTTCAATTACCTTCGGTTCAACTTCACAAAGATTGGCAAAAAGCCTGATTTCTTTTTCTTCATCAGAGGCGGTTTTCATTTTGGCGACCAAAAGACGATCTTTTATTTTTGATCGTCTCATGGTTAAATTGATGAAAGTTTCACCAGTTGCTTCAACCGGATATTTCAGTTCAATGGTTTGCATATTTTTTGTTAAATGAAGATTTCTATAAAAGTTATTCCCAACGCCAAACAAAACGAAATTTCTGAAGATGGGTTTGATGACGCGGGTGCAAGGATTTTGAAGATAAGAGTCAAGCAGCCACCAGAAGATGGAAAAGCCAACAAAGCAGCAATTGAGCTGTTAGCCAAATATCTGAAGGTGAAAAAGAGCGCAGTTTCAATAATTTCTGGTGAAACTTCGCGAAATAAAATTGTGGAAATTAAGTGGGATTAAATTCCCAGTGCTTTGCGAACATCAACCAGCTTGTCCTGACCACCAATTTTTCTGGTCATGTTGTCGATATCGATTTCGATGAGCTGCTGACCATCAATTTCAAGTGAGTAATAACGGCAAGCGATAGTGCATTGCAGCGTTCCTTTTTCTCCTGCTGATATTTTTCCCATGTCCATTTCGGTATACATACCGCGCAGTTTGATTATGATCGGTGAAACTGTGGTGTCGTCTTGTAAAGCACCACGAAGTGTCACCTGAACGGCATTACCACTAACCAAGCCAAACTGTTTTAAAACATCTTTGTCGTACTCAAGGAGAGTGAATGAGCCTTCGAGTTTTTCGACACCCATATCAACCATCACTGGAGAGTCCATGCCACCGGCACGAAACTCCTCGGTTTTGATGTTTAATTTTGGCGGATTTACTTCTTCAACTTTGCCCACATAGCCACGGCCATCAATGAACAAATTGAAGTTCTTTAAAATTTTAGGAATCATGTTTGTCTCTAGTTTTTAGTTAGAAAAAAGCTCTTCGAGATATTCATCAGTCATTCTTGAACGGAATGTGATGTGCTCTGCCGGATAAGGAGGAGTGAAGTCAAAATCGAAAGTGATTTTGCCTTGAGCGATTTGATCAGGAGTGTTTAACTCTGGATTGACGAAAGCATTGCCATCAATGATTGCGCCGATGCTTTTCAGGTAGCGCAGATAGTTGTTAACACCTTCCAAAACATCTTCGATGTAAGTTTTGGTGATGTTGCGATCCACTGCCCACAAGTGAGCTTTTAAAAGCGAATCGTTGATCATATCTGCCGTTCTCCTGCTTTGTAAGAACATCCACTTCGGATCAGCTGAAGCGGTTCTGTTACCCCAAAGCCTGAAACCATCCTGCTGAATGATAGTGGCAATATCGTGTTCATTTAAGAAATTGGCGGTGCAGTTGGTATCACCCAAAGCAAAATCAATCGGCTTAGAAATTCCAACGATGCCGTTGATCACCATGTTTGATGGAGACCACCAGAAACCGCGCTCGTTGTCTGACTTAGCAATAAGGCCAGCGATTCTTGCAGACGATGGTTTTTCAACGATGGTATTGTTGGCGGTGTTTAAAACTTTTACCCACGGAAAAGCAGGATAAATTCTTGAACTTCCCCAATCCTCGCGATAATGGACCGCATCGGTTTTGTTGGTGTTCGGGCAGTCAGCGACAATTATTGCTCTCAATCTTTCAGCAACAGTGAGTAATTCAGCGACAACAGGATTTGCCACTGGCTCTTCGTCTTCATCAAGAGGTGTTTGATGAGTGAATCCTGGAGCGATCAAAATTCTTGGTGTTACGGCAACTTCAGACTGCGCAGCAAGCAGCGCTGAAACACCTTTGTATTTTCCAGTTTCAGAATCCACGCCACCAACAATATCACTTAGAGTGATTTTAGTTGGATCGAGAACTCCTGTCGTTAAGTGTGCTGAATTTGCCGGATCAGCAACATTGATCACCACAACCATCGCGCCGGTCTGTTTAAAGATGGCATCAAGTGCGGAAGGAATGCTGAAATTGGCATCAGAGCCAAAAATCGTAACCGCTTCTGCCGGTGAACCTAAAATCAGAGTTGGTATATTTACTGGTCCTTTGGATGCGGTTCCAACAATTCCAATTACCGAAGATTTAACAGTTTGAATCGGTCTTGCGCCATCGTCGATTTCAACGACTTCTACGCCATGTAAAAATTGCTCAGTCATAGTTTTTTTATTAGTTAAAAATGTTTTGATTTAGTTCGGAGGAAGTGTCCGAGGAATTAGCTCCAGGCTGCTAATGTAATTGCATCAACTTCTTCGGTGGTTTGCGCGTTATTGATTTCGATCTCGATTGAGCTGCTAAGTGCGTAATTGTTATTATTTCTTTCCACAATTTTTTGACGTAGCGAAACTGCTAATTCTGCGTTTAACTGAATTGCAATTTCATCGCCATTAGCATCTTTGGTGAAGTAGGGCAGGGAGCCCAATTCCATAGTTCTGGAAATTATTGCATCCGGATCAGAAGCGGGATTTGTTGGATGACGATTTGTATGAAAAACAAAATAGGATTCCTGCGCAGTTACAGTGCCATCAGCATCAATAATAAAGCCTTTATAATTGCTGATTGGTTCAATATTTTTTGCATCACGAATTGCTTTAATTTCGGCAATTTTTTTGTCTTTGGCATCCTTAATTAAGAGTAGCGCAATAACTGAATTTAATTGCTCAAGATCTGGTTTTGTATAATCTGTATTTTCCCATACCAGACCATCAATATCACTTTCCCACAGAGTTCCATCCGGCTTGGTTTGCCAGTAAGAAAACCCTCCTTTTATGTTTGGGTAAATAGTTTTTACCGCCTCTATTACTAAGATTGAATTAAGCATATAAACTAGGCTTTGATTTCTGTAATTGTGATTGATGAATACCAAACTCCACCAAGTCTTCTTGCGCCGGTTTCGCCGTTCATTGTGAAAGTACCTGAGTTTGCGCCGGCTCTTACTTTAAAGGTGGTTAAGGCAATGGTTCCAGCAAGCATTCGGTAAGTTATTTTTTGGATATTAAAAGTTGTCGCTGCATCGGTCACTGAAGAAGTCGCTATGGAAGTGGCATTGGAATCCTGGAATAAAGCAGCAATTGGAATATTTGCCGTATTCGTATGTCCGTTCAAATGAACTTCGATGTCTAAATAATTTGATGCGTTGGTTGGAGTTATGGGAAGCGCCATGTATTGATCCCCTTCGGAACTCAGTGGAGGAGAATCATCAAAGGGAATGGTGGTAACTCCAGAAGCTACCGCACTTGTTTGGAACTGAACTTTTTGAACAATATCACCTGTTGTTTTCGGTGATGGTCCGTAGGCAATATCGGTTCCATTAGAAATAATTACCTGATTTGCACTCCCTTTAGGCAGTCGCGCTATAGCACCAGATGCATCAATGAAAATTAGATCACCGCGCTGAAGAGATAAACTTGCCAGAGCTGCAAGATTCTGTGCAAATTCCTGTATATCAGTGCCGATTTTTAAACCGAGATTTTCTCTGGCTTCGGTTGCATCTTCTAAGTCAGCAAGATTTTGCGCTTTGGCAAGTTTTTGTGCTAAGGCATTAAAAACATTGGTCGAAAAATTCGGGTCGTTATTGATGTCGTCGGAGACGATTAAGGTTGCTTCGGGAGCGCTGGCAAAACCAAGAATCATTCTAACATACAATCTCTTTCCGGAACCGCTTGGTAAATTTGGTTTGAAGGTTTCGGGAAATTTCCCGATTGCAAAAAGATCGCCATCAGCATCAAAAACTCCTACTTCGCGTACATAAAACGGACCAACTTCTTCATCTATAATTGCTTCAACAATCAGCTGATTCGGATTGTCTTCATCAACAACGACGTAAGCTGTATTAACCCTGTGACGCTCATTGTGTAGCGCTGTTGCTGTTGCAACTGGATTGTAAGAAGTTCCGTTTGAATCTCCGACTGCCAAGTGCGTCAAATTTATCGGCGCTCCACCAAGGCTTGCAGCGGCATGCTTTGCCAAGCCGACGTTGGTTATAATGCTGTAATATTCTTGGGTCATTTACCCGTTTTCTTGAATGTGATTTTTGTAAGAAAAATTCTTTGCGACTTCTTTTCTAAGTGCTTGCTTCCCAAGCGATTACTTCAACTTCTTCCGGTGTTTTAGCGTCTTCAATTAGAGCTTCGATTGAGCTGCTGATTTTGTAATTATCATCGTTTCTTTGAGCTATGCTGCGACGCAAAGAGGCGGCAATTTCTGCTGTCAGTTCAATGGTTATTTTGTTGCCCGAAGCATCTTTGGTAAAATAAGGCATCGCGCCTAAATCTAACGCTCTGGAAATAATTGCTTCCGGATCTGAAGCCGGATTGGTTTGATGACGATTGGTATAAAAAAGAAAATGAGATTCTTGCTCGGTTTTGTTTCCTGCCTCATCGAATACAAAGGCTTTTAAATCAGTAATTGGCTCAATGTTTTTTTGATCACGCAAAGATTTTATTTCAGACAGTTTTGCCGCTTTTGCCTGAGCCAATAAATTTTCTTTTCCGACAATTCCGCCGGCAGCAATCCATTTTTGAATTGCTTGAAAATCTGAATTTTGAGAATTGTCCGGTACAAAAACCGAACCGTTAACAACGTAGCCGTTTTTTTGCTCTTGGACTGTGAGAATTTCCATTTCTTAAAAAATTAAAGTTCAGCAGAAGCGGTCCAGTGAAAGTCTAGATTTGTCAGTGTAGTTGTGAGCGACAGAGCTGCGTGAAAGCTGTTTTCCCCTGCTGCCGTGGCTCCCGCATTTAGATCGACAGATCCGTTCGACATTTTGCCACTGGCGCCGGTTAGGTTGCTGTAAAGAGTGACGGAGGTATCGGTTCTTTTCTTGGTTTTGTAAGAAACTGTGGCTGGATTATTTTGACCGTTTTGATTACTGATCTCGTGTCTACCTTGGCTTGTGATAGTTCCAGGTGCTATTGCCACACCGTAGCTTTTTTCAAAATATCTTTGGCATAGCTCGAGCTCTTGGGGAAAGCTTCTATTTTCAAAAGGCGTGGCAACTGATCCCAACTCTAACTGAACGCCGCAAATTCTAAAATTATTTGCGATGTTGTCGCAGGCATTTACTTGGTTTACAGTTGCTGATTTATCGCCTATTTGCCAAGCGCCTGCGATTGTCTGCCTGTCCGAACCGATGGCTAGAGAGAATTCTACAACAAGACCGATACCGTTAGTATAATCCCAAGTTCCTGTATTCGGCGAAGCGGCTACATTTATTGTTTTGAACTCCCAGGTATCGGTTGTGTTGATAGTGTATTCTGCAACACAAGATCTGTCGAATCCTGCATTGCTAAATGCTACACAGTAAATTCCGATTTTTGTTGCCTTAACCCAAAATGAAATTGTGAAACCTTTTTGAGCTAATGGTAAAAAATTATAGCCCTCAATTCTTTGGGCAATTAGGCAATGGTCTGACGGGCCAATTGCAGAATCGATAGTTTGGCAATCAACTAGAAGTGAATAATTAAAAGCTCGTCCAGCTTGCTCAATTGTTGGAACATCAATTGAGCGCAAAACATCATGAACCATTGTTCCTGATTTATGGTAGAGCCAACGATCTGCAATGTAAGTTCCGCCAGCAACGCTGACAAAAGAAATTCCGCGCTGCCAAATATTAAAATCGCCATTGATGATGGCATTCTTATTGGAAAACAAATTGACCAAGGACATCTGTCCCGCAGCCGTGAAGTAAGGAATTTTATTTGCAGCACCAATTAGTGCGGCGAGCGCAGCAAGATTCGCAGCGAATGCTTGCACATTTACACCAATCTCTAAACCGAGATTAACCCTAGCTTCTTCGGCACTTTCTAGGTCTGCTAAATTATCCGCTTTGGCTAATTTCTGAATTAAAGCGGTATTAATATCTGCCAACTCAGCGATAACATTCGCGTTAAAATTCGGATCGTTATTGAGATCTTCGGAAAGAATCAGCTCAACTTCCGGCGTTGTCACAAAGCCAAGAATCATCCGAATATAAAGCCTTTTCCCCGATCCGCTTGCTGAAGTTGATTTGAAAGTTTCGGGATATTTACCGATGGCAAATAACACTCCGTCAGAATCAAAAATTCCTACTTCGCGAATGTAAAATGATCCAATTTCTTCGCTGATTACTCCTTCGAGAATTAGTTGATTTGGATTGCTGCCATCAATTGCAACATGGGTGAGGGCGGTGCGATATAATTCGTGAACTAATGCAGTTTCTGCGCCGGTTGGATTGTAGCTGGCGCCATTTGAATCGCCAACCGCGATGTGAGTGAGGCTTACCGCAGATCCGCCAGGACCACTTGCTGCCGCCTCTTTTAAAAGACCGGCATTGGTTATGATGCTGTAATATTGCTGAGTCACTTAAGCTATCGGATAGATCGTGGTAATTTCTTTTGTGATAAAAAACGTTCCTAAAAGTGGTGCTTGTGATTCGTTGCTCACTTCGTCATCAACATCAAAAACAACTGAATCGATTGCAGTTATTTCCTTCGAAATAATCAGGCTTCCCAAGCGCAATAAACCCATCTCTGCCGAAAGATATGCTCTAAGATTCTCGAGGTGAGATCTTGCGTTCTTGGTGCTCTCTATGACCTTTTGAACTTGTGGTAAAATGTTAACATCAAAACCAGGTTCGTTTACATCAAAAAACACTCTGAAAAAATAAGGATCTGCGCCATATTCAAACCACTCTTCAACTTTTACGTTTGTGTAATTGAAAGCCTGTAGCGCCTTTTTCAATGCGCCAATCGTTCCTTTTTTTCGATGAACTTCGACACTTGCTTTAATTACATTTCTGCGAATTTGCTCTGACCAATTATCGCTCCAATCATCAACTGATAATGCCCAAGCAAGCCATGGCAGAATATGAACTGGCGCTAAATCAGGATTTACCACATAACGATTGAGAGTTGGTAAATCAAAAGAATCGCCAAACACACTTTCTAAATCTCTCAACAATTGAGTCGCATTCGGTGGCAATAAAGATTGATTAATTTCGTCACTCATCAACTACGATTGAGATGGTTATGTTATTGCAGTAAGCTGCTTGTTCGTTGGTTGTAGCAACATCTGCACTTGGATTTATGAGCTGAACTTTTTTTACACCATCCACATGAAGAGCATCATAAATTCCCGACAGTGCTACGAGTTTTCCAATTGCATGTCGTTCATCTAAAAATTTATCCAAAGCTGCGCGTGCTTCGGTTTCAACGACTGCTGAAGATGGACCAGAGTAAACCGTGATTACTGCTTCAACAGAATAGTTAACTATTCCAGCGCTTTGCACTGAAACTTGATCGGTGAGAGGTCTAACATCTTCTTCACTTAGCTTTTCTAAAACGGCATCAATCAACTCTTCTGAGGCAACTCCATTTCCGGTTTTAGAAAGAATCGTTACCAAAACTTCACCAGGATGCGGACTCTTAACCGAAACTGATTTGATGTCGCTTGATGCAGAAAGTGCATGAAATGTGTAAGCGCCAATTGATCCAGCATTGGTAAATGCTTCTGGCGCAAGTTGGATTCTTTGCCTTAACTGATCATCA
>CAIRMX010000026.1 GCA_903879805.1 uncultured Alphaproteobacteria bacterium
GACGAAGTCCGTCGTCGAAGGGCCTGAAACTCGGAGCTTCGGGCCCTTCGACGACGCTAACGCTTTGCTCAGGGACCTATGACTTTTTTTAAATTAGTTCCAAAAAATTCCGAATAATCTGATGCCCATGTTCTGAGGCAATTGACTCAGGATGAAATTGTACGCCGTAAATTTTCAATTTCTCGTCAGCGATTGCCATGATGATGCCATCTTGAGTCCACGCCGTAACTTCCAAATTTTTCGGGCAAGTTTCTTTTTCAATAATCAGCGAATGATAGCGCGTGGCCTTGAAAGGTGAGGGCAGGCCTTTGAATAAATTTTTGCCGCTATGAATCATCTCGCTGATTTTTCCATGCATCGGGTAAGTCTTTATCACATTGCCGCCAAAGGCTTGGCCGATTGATTGATGTCCCAAACAAACGCCAAAAATTGGGAAAATTCCTTTTAGTTTTTCGATAACTTCTAAACAAATTCCAGCTTCGTTTGGAGTGCAAGGTCCGGGCGACAAAACAATGCCGCGGGGATTTAGTTTTTTGATTTCTTCAATGGAAATTTCGTCGTTGCGCTTCACCACAACCTCTTTTTCACCGGCTTGGATCAAGTAGTGATAGAGGTTGTAGGTGAAGCTGTCGTAGTTGTCGATTAGGAGGATCATTTAAGCTAAATTAAATTTTCTTATATTCTTCCAGTGAATATTCATCCACCTGCATCGCGTCCAGAACCGCGGTTTGAGCGTCGTTGATTGCGTGTAGCTCTTGCAAATCAATCACTGATTTTTCGCGAGCGGTTTCTAGCAAATCTTCAACTCGGCGTTTCGGCAAATCGCCGCGTCTGATCGCAGCTTTGATTTTTTCAAAAGCGACTAAGGCTTTTTCATTCAAAGTCATGGCGTTTTCGATGCGGCCGAGATTGTCAGTTTTGTCTTTTGAAACAAAAATTCCGTCAGTCAAATTATCGCGAAACTCGCCATTTTTTAGGAAGTTTTTAACAACTTTATGTCCCAAAGAATCGCTAGCTGGGCACGCAAAAGCATTGAAACGCGACCACATTGCAAAAGGAAATAAGAAGAATTTTCCAACGCAGCCAAAAAGATTTTGGTAAAGCCCGTCAATTGCAACTTGAGCTTTGCCAAGTTGCTCTTTCATGGCATGTTCAACCAAAGGAATTTCCTCTTTTTTGCGACCGTTCTCGTCAAATTTTTTCAGGATACAAACGCCAATATACATTGCAGAAAGAGCGTCGCCAAAGCGGCCGTTGATTTTTTCTTTGCGTTTCAAATTGCCGCCAAATTTCGCCATCGCCACGTCAGCAAGTAGCGCGAAAGTTGCAGAGCACCAAGCAATTTTGCGTTCATATTTTCCGATGACGCCATTTTTGAAAGGTTTTCTGAAATAGCCGCGAGTTAGAGAGAGAATGATTGAGCGTGCAAAATTGCTGACTAAGTGATTAATGTGAGCAAAAAATGCGCGGTCAAAAGCTTTGAGATCGTTTTTTTCTAAAGCTTCCATTTCTTTGTAAGCGTAAGGGTGACACATGATCGCACCTTGTCCGAAATGGATTAGGCTGCGCGTCATAATGTTGGCGCCTTCAACTGTGATGGAAATTGGAGCTGAGAAATAGGCGTTTGCCAAAAGGTTGCGGGGCCCGCGGATAATGGCGCGACCACCCAAAATATCCATGCCGTCATTGATGTTTTGGCGAAATATTTCGGTGCCGTGATATTTCGCAATTGCAGTAATTACGGCTGGTTTATCGCCTGAATCAATTGAGCCGGCAGTGAAGGCGCGCATGGCGTCAACTGCATAGGTGCGTGAGGCAATACGAGCTAAAACTTCTTCAACGCCTTCGAATTTTCCAACTGCGGCGCCAAATTGTTGGCGAATTGCCGAGTAGCCACTGACAACGCGTGCCACCAATTTTGAACCACCAGTTCCAGTTGAAGGAAGCGAAATGCCGCGTCCTGCCGCTAAACATTCCATTAACATTTTCCAGCCTTTGCCAAGTCCGTCTTTGCCGCCAATTACGGCGTCTAAACCAACAATAACATTTTCGCCATTGAGTGGAGAATTTACGAATGGAGTGGCAAGTGGATCATGTCTGCGACCTTGGCGAACACCTTGAGTGGTGTGCGGGATCAAGGCGCAAGTAATGCCAGCATCTTCTTTGTCAAAAAGAAGTTTTTCTGGATCTTTCAATTGAAAAGCAACTCCAATCACAGTAGCGTAAGCGCCAAGAGTGATGTAGCGTTTGCTCCAATTTAGGCGAATTTTGATTTCGCCTTTTTCATCTTTAAAAAGAACGCCGTTTGAAATGATTGAAGTGGCATCAGATCCTGCAAGTGTCTCGGTTAGGGCAAAGCAAGGAAGTTCGCGACCATCAGCCAAGCGTGGCAAATAGTGATCGCGTTGCGCCTTAGTGCCATAATGCATTAAAAGTTCAGCAGGCCCGAGAGAATTTGGTACCATGACAGTGATTGCCAAAGGCACAGAACGTGAAGCAAGTTTTTGAATTATGCAGCTGTGGGCATAAGCTGAAAAGCCAAGTCCGCCGAATTCTTTTGGAATAATCATGCCGAAGAATTTTTTCTCGCGCAAAAAGTTCCAAACATTTTCAGGTAAGTCGCGCAGATGTTGCACTTCGTAGTCAGAGCAAATTTTGCAAAGCTCTTCTGTTTCATTATCCATGAAAGATTTTTCTTCAGCAGTTAGGTGCGGATATTTTTGAGCGAAGATCCATTTGAAATTTGGGCGACCAGAAAATAGCTGACCGTCAACCCAAACGGTTCCTGAAGTTAGAGCAATTTTTTCGGTTTCGGAAATTTTTGGTAGTAGCCCAAGTTTTTTGATTAAGACAATTAGGTTGCTGGTAATCACAATTCTACGAACCAATGGAAATGCAAGGAATGTGGCTAAAAAAGCGTAAGTTCCCCAGAATAATTGTCCAAAATCGCAGCGTAAAAAATAAATAGTTAAGATGAAGAGGTAGGAAAAAATCGAGAATTTTTTGTAAGCGTAAAAAATACACATCACCAAAACTAATGGCCCGATGCTTGGAAGTTGGTTTAGTAAATTAATGATTTTTTCGAGGTAGATAACTGGATCGAATTCTGTCATAAAATTTTGGTTTTTTGTTTTTTAAAAAAGTTGGAATTCTTGAATAACCACCCCCAACCCCTCCTTGAAAAGGAGGGGAGTGCTCGAAACCGAGCTCGAACTAAAAGCCCCTCCTTTTCAAGGAGGGGTTGGGGTGGTTATTCACAAACTCAATTTATCCTTATCCCTTCGCCACCACTAACTCACAAACCGCTTTTACCAAACCACGAATTTGCCCAATGTAAGAAGCGCGTTCATTGGCTGAAACCGCACCTCTGGCATCAAGTAAATTCAAAATATGGCTAGCTTTTAAGGCTTGTTCGTAGGCTGGAACCGGCAGATTTTTTGCTGCTAGAATTTCAGATTGCTTTTTGCTTTCGCTAAAATTTTTAAACAAGTTATCAATATCGGCATGCTCCAAAATGAACGCCGAATTTTCGATTTCGCTTTGTTTGAAAACATCGCCGTAAGTGATTTTTTTATCACCCTCAAGACCGTTCCAATTAATGTCAAAAATGGAATCAACGCCCTGAATATGCATGGCGATGCGCTCAAGGCCGTAAGTGATTTCGCCGGCAACAATTTCACATTCAATGCCGCCAACTTGCTGCATGTAGGTGAATTGCGAAACTTCCATGCCGTTGAACCAAACTTCCCAGCCCAAACCTGACGCGCCAACTGACGGGTTTTCCCAGTCATCTTCAACAAAACGGATGTCGTTGTTTTTGGTGTCTAAGCCAATCAAATCAAGGCTTTGCAGGTAAAGATCTTTAATGTCTTTGGGAGCTGGTTTTAGTAAAACTTGAAATTGGTAGTAATGCGAAAGGCGATTGGGGTTTTGAGCGTAGCGCGCGTCAGTTGGGCGGCGGCAAGGTTGCACGTAAGCAACTTTCCACGGTTTTTTGCCCAAAGCGCGAAGCACCGTAGCGCTGTGCAAAGTGCCCGCGCCAACTTCTAGGTCAATTGGTTGCAAAACGGCGCAACCTTGATTGGCCCAGAATTGCTGTAGGTCGAAAATAATTTGTTGAAAAGATTTCATGTTTAAACCGAAAAAGAACTGCCGCAGCCGCAATTGGCTTTGGCGTTTGGATTATTAACTTTGAAGTAAGAAGCGCCGAGCTCTTTGACAAAATCAATTTCAGCGCCGTTTAAAAATGGCAAAGAAGTTTCGTCGGTAATTGCCAGAATTTGGGAGTTTTCTTCAGCGATTTTAATGTCGCCTTCAAGTGATTTTTCATCGAGCTCGAAGATATATTGAAAGCCGCTGCAGCCGCCACCAGAAATTGAAACACGTAAGAATTTTTCGTGGTTAGCTTCTTTTTGTTTGATTTCGCGAACGCGATCGAGAGCTGAATTTGTGAGTGTTACGGAGTTCATTTATTTTGTTTGTTATTTTAATAGGTCCCTGAGCAAAGCGCTTTAGCGCGTCGTCGAAGGGCCGGAACACTGAGTTTCAGGCCCTTCTACGACGGACTTCGTCCTTTGCTTAAGGGACCTATAAACTTACGAAATGTA
>CAIRMX010000027.1 GCA_903879805.1 uncultured Alphaproteobacteria bacterium
ACCAAGAATTACCAAAACTGCGAACCAAAACGCAGAAAAAATCAAAAAAATTCCAAAAAAATCGAGCAAGAAATTTCTAAAAGTTCTGAACCAGATTTTTTTAGTCTGAATTTTTTAGGAAGTTAGATTTGCGACGGGCTCGCAATATCTCTTTCAGCTCTGCCCGTTGCGATGCCGTATCTAAAGACTTGGCTGGTGGTTTGAAGTGCGCGATGTGCGATGTCTAATGCGCCGCGTTTTTCGATTTTGTGAATTACAGCAAGAAGCTCTGGAGCTGTGATTTGATTGATCGGACGAAAACCAATGTGAGGAAAAACATCTGCTGCAAGTCTTCTTAAAACATAATCACTATGCCTTGCGGTAAGGCGCGCAGTCTGCTTTTGGTGCCATTCGCGTGCAATATTTTCAAAAGAATTTTCGGCGTTAAGTGTCTTTGTTAGTTTGAATAATTTCTTTTCGTGAGAGGGGTCGAGGCCTTCTTGCAACTGCTTTCGTGCTGCATCTCTTTTGTCTCGCGCTTCTTTAAGTGATACTTCTGGATAAACCCCAAAAGCTAGTTTTTTTTCTTTACCGCTAAATCGATATTTCATGCGCCAGTACTTGCTGCCACTCGATGTAACCTCAAGATAAAGACCTTTTTCATCGGAAGCTTTGTAGGTTTTTTGTGCTGGTTGTAGTGCTCTACATTTGATATCAGTTAGGGGCATAGGAATTTATATTTCTGTGAATCAGGGGAATTTTATGGCCCCTAATGTGCCCCCAGAAACGATTGGATGTCAAGAGATTTTCTTGGATGGTTTTGGACTATAATCTGCTCTGAAGTCTTGATTTATCTGCTTCTGCCGGACTTTACCGGACTTCTTTAAACTGGCTATTGGCGGAGAGGAAGGGATTCGAACCCTTGATACAGTTTTACCCGTATACCTTCTTAGCAGGAAGGTGCCTTCAGCCGCTCGGCCACCTCTCCGTATGTGTTGATTATTCTTATCCTGCAAGGAGTGCGGCAACTTAGAAGGCAAATGCAGTTTTGCAAGTTTTGCGTGCAGCTCTTGTGAAACAAATTATCTTTCGGCGCTGACGGTGAAATTTATTTCAACTTCATCTTGGATGCCGTTGGCTTTTTTTACGTCGCGATCACCAACACCAAAAGAACTGCGATTGATTTTGAGTTTTCCGGTAGCCGAGGCTTCGGTTGGAGAATAGCTGTTCAAAACAAAGTCAATTGAGGCTGGAACGCTTTTGCCTTTAATGGTTAAGTTGCCGTTAGCGCGGAAAGTATTTGGTTTTTTTAGGCGCTTCATATTGACGTCGCCTTTCGTTGTAACCGGCACGTCACTCAAATTATTTAAATGAACATCTTCAACATTTTTCAAATTTGAATCCGCCATGTTGCTCAAATTAAGATCACTGAGCAGAATAATTCTGTTGGAAGTGAAGGTTGCTTTTGGGAAGGCTTTGGTTGAGAGCCAAGCAGCGCCGTTTAAAGTGCTGACTGCTTCGGCGTAAGAAATATCAACTGAGGTGGTGTCAATATCAATGCTGATTTTGCTTTTGCTGAGTTGGTTTTTATCGAAGATAATTTTGCCATCGAATTTTTTGAAAGAGCCTTCAATCACTGATTTATCGTGTGTACCTTTGAATTCTAATTTGCTTTTTGTCGGAATTATTTTCCATTCAGGGATCACTGTTGGAGCGGTTTTTCCGCCATTATATCCCGATAAAATTGGTCCGGCGCCAGCTTGAGGAATATTATCTCCAGAAACAAAATTGGCCTCAAGATCAATGACAATTTTAACAATATCTGAAACGCCCGGAGCGCCAAAAACAATGCCAAAATCAGAGCGTCTAATTGAAGTGGTTGCGTAAAATCCGGCGGTCTTTTTTTGATTAATTGGGTTAAGGCCGATGCGCACCAGCTTTACGTCGAGCGTGATGTTTTTGGTGATGCCAAGTAAGGTGAAATCTCCCTTAACTTTAGCAAAAGTTTTGCCTGATGGCGCAACCGCAGTGCTTTTAAATGAGGCGGTTGGAAATTTTACCACATTCAAAAAATCGACACCTTTTAAATGTTCATCAAATTTAGCCATGCCGGTCACCAAAGAGGCCACGCCAATTTGCACTTCGATTGTGCTATTTTGCGGATTGGCACTGTCTAAAGTTAGCGAGCCGCTGACGTCAGATATTTTTCCAGATTGGTTAGAAAAACCGTAATGATTAGCAGTCCAATTGATGCTGGCGTGAGTTGGATCAATTTTGTAAAGATCGGCAGCGCTGGCCTTAGATGCCAAGCTCAAAGCGAATAAAGCGATTAAGATCTTTTTCATAAGTTTAGTTTTTTGTGTCATTGATTGGAGTAGCGTCGCCCAAGGCTTTTCTGCGGTTGTAAAGATCAGCGAAATCGATTGGATCAAGCATTAATGGCGCAAGTCCGGCGTCAGATGTGATGTTGGTGACGATGCGGCGTAAGAAAGGAAATAGTAAGTTCGGGCAATAGATTAGCAAAATTTGTTCAAGCATGTCGCCTTCGATTTTTTGCAAAGAGAAGAGTCCGGCATAAGCCAATTTGCAGTTAAAAAACGGGCTGTCTGCGGTGGTGGCATTGGCAGAAATTTTTAGCGTAATTTCGAAAAGTTCTTCAGCGATTTTTTTGGCATCAATGTCGATTGAAAGTGCGATATTTGGTTTATCTTGCGGATGCAGAAAAACTTGCGGAGCGCTAGGCAGTTCGAATTGCAGGCTTTGAATATATTGCGAAATGATTTTGATGTTGGACATTTTGTAAATTGCAAAATTGAAGATTATTGGGGCTCCTGTGGTGTTTAAAGCCCGCAATATTTTTTGCAATTTTTTCGCAATTAAATTTCGTAAGCTCCGCGGCCTGTTATTTGTGGTTGAGATGCGGAGTGAATTTTTTCAACACTACTTTTCGGCGGAAGAGGTTCGTCAACAGTTTGCGACTGAAGAGCTCCTCTGCTAAAGCTGTTTTTGGCGTTGTTTAGAAGGCTAAATTTTTCAGCGATATATTCTCTTTTTGAGAGAAGAGAATGCATATTATCTCGCTCGATTCTTTCGGTAATTGGCGCTGCATCTAGTCCCTCAAATCTACCATTGCTGTGCATTTGCACTGGAGTTTCAAGAAGGTCGAGCAATTCATCTCTGGATTTTCCTTCAACAAAAGCTCTGATTTTTTCGGAAATTTTTGGCATTAAATTCCATGTGAGCATCTGCTCCGCGTCCGGTGATGTGAGGCATGAAAATATGCTGCGGCGTGCCAGCGCGATTGGCGATTTGGAATGAAAGATTGAGCTGAATATTGGGATTATCAATTGAGGCATTTGATTTATTTGCCAACTCTCTCATGCCTTCAATGGCCTTGGTTTTTTGCTCCATCACTTGCGAAAAAGGATAAGGTCCAAATGAAACTTCGCAGGCTTCAATCATGTCGAGCAAGTTCTCGTGAAAGCGACCTTTGGCAATTAAAGGCAAAGCTTTGTCGAGATTTTCAGCTTTTGATTTTGACGGCGAATAAATGCCATCCATGTCAATTTTTCTGATCGAAGAAAGGTAGTGATCGGCGTCGATTTCTTTGTCGGAAGTAAGGAAAAATAATTTATAAAAAAATGTTTCTGCTTCGGTGAAATTGGCTACTTGATCTAAAACCTCATCGCGAGCTTGCATAAGGCCAAATCTGCGGGCATCATTTTTGTCAAGATGGCTCATTTTTTCATCAAAATGAGTTCTGATGTGATCGGTTATTTTTGCGTGATCTTGAGCAGATATTCCGCCTTCTAAATCAGCTTCATTTTCTATTTTGGCAAGTAGGGGTCGGGCATCTGTAATTTCTGCCACTGATGGTTCTAGACCATATTTTTTCTGCATTTTTCTTCTGGCATTGAGATCGCCAAGAATTTTTTTGATCTCCATATTTTTTTGAACCGCAGATTTTTCTGCAATTGGTCGGGTGTCTTGTTGTAAAGGGCGAAGCAGAAATTCAGTTTCAATTCCGGTTGCAGCGCTCATGCCTTTTTCAGCGAGAGCTTGCTCCATCGCTGCGATCGAGCTTTGGTCGGGCATTTGCTCGGAGCGCACAATTTCCATCTGCTGCGGTGAGCGATGTGATGTGAGGATTTTAATCGTTTCTTTTTTGGCATCTTCGCTTAGCAAAATTTGCGGAATTTGCGCAATATGTTGCAGCCAATTGCTCATTTGATTTAGCAAAGCGTGATTTTCTAAATCGTCTTTTCCTAGATGCGCCGAATGTAGCTCAAGATCAAAATCTTTATTGACGCTAACTAGTTGTGACAAGACTTCTTGCTCATCTTCGCTATCTTGAATTGCGATAAGTTTTTCCTGTATTTTGGCGCGTCTGGCTTCGTCAAGATGGGGCAAAGTCTCAGTTAAAAATCTGCCATAATTAAAGGCAGAGCGGCTATGAGCGTGAATATATTTTTTATCATAGCTGAGAAGTTGTTCATTTTCAGCAGCAGTTAATGCTTTTGCGGGATCGCTTTGTGCTTCGGTAAGACGCGCCATTAATGCTGGCGAAATATCAGAAGTTTTAGTGAGGGCTAAATCTTGGTCAAAAATTCTCTGATAGTCATTTCTGAATTTCCCCAAAATATCGTGATAGGTTGCGCCAGTTGGGGCATCGTAGCGCGCTGCAGCTGTAGAATGAGCTTCTTGTAAATGTTCCAAATAGCTCACCACCTGAATGATCGGGTATGATCAAATTCATCTTCTGTCTTTTCTCTTGGTCACTTAAGCCTTCCCAAGCTGCATATGTTTCAGAAATATTTGCTCTGAGGGTGTTTAATATTGTCATGGCTACTCCTATTTGAAGAGGTTGATAAATTAGAGATCAACTTAAAGTTGCCTGAAGTTAGAGGGACAGGCTAATGGCTCTAGATCTTGTTTGCACTGTCTTTGGCAATTATAATCGGGATAGCAGCGTTAGGATAGGTGGATTTAATAAGAAAGAGTATTTTTCAACTGAGGGTAGGGGACTGGAGGTGTACTGACTAGACAAGAAAGACAATAGGTCGCTTTACTTAAGCGACCTATGACCTCTGAGAAATTAGCCGAGATATTCTGAAGTAGTTTTGATCACTTTTTTCGCCGCAGAATCCATGATTAAAGAATTCACAAAAATCTTGCCGCTGCATTTTTTAACACCATTGAGCAAATAGCCGTCAGTGACGCCGCCGCAGGCGAAAATTACGTCACCTTTTGCCATTTCTTCGGCGGTATATTTTTTATTTAAATCAACGATGCCCATTTTTTTAGCGCGCTCAATTTGTTTTTGATTATCGCCAAAAATTAAACGACCCATCATTTGGCCGCCGATCACGCGAAGTCCTGCTGCAGCAAGCACGCCTTCTGGAGCACCACCAGTGCCCATGTAAGCATCGATGCGGGCAGTTTGGTTGGTGCAGGCAATTACACCTGCAACGTCGCCATCGCCAATCAAACGAATGCGAGCACCTGCTTCGCGAACTTTGGCGATCAATTCATTGTGGCGTGTGCGCTCAAGAATCATCACGGTTAAGTCTGAGATGTCGCATTTTTTGGCTTTAGCAATATTGCTCAAATTTACTTTTGGCGAATTATCAAGATCGATGATGCCTTCAGGCAAACCAGCGCCCACCGCAATTTTATCCATGTAAACATCTGGTGCGTGAAGGAATCCGCCTTTTTTAGCAAAGGCAATTACGGCAAGTGAACTCTCGCCAGCATTGGCGCAAATGGTGGTTCCTTCCAAAGGATCAAGCGCGATATCAACTTCAATGCCACCCTTACCAACTTTTTCTCCGATGAAAAGCATCGGCGCTTCATCACGTTCGCCTTCACCAATTACGATGGTGCCGGAGATATTCATCAGGTTTAGAGTTTCGCGCATTGAGGTGACGGCAGCTTGATCTGCGGCCATGTTGTCGCCTTTGCCGATCCAGTCGTAGCAGGCGATTGAGGCTTTTTCTACAATTTCAATAATTTGTGAGGTAAGAGAGGTCAGCATTTTTTTTAAAATTTTAATTTGGGCAAAAAAAAAGCGGACTCACTTGGCGAGTCCGCCTTTGTCTTTAAGAGCTTAGCTCGAAAGCTTCTGCTCTTTAAATTCTACGTGTTTACGAACGACAGGATCGTATTTTGTAAACAACATTTTTTCTTGTTTTTGTTTTGGGTTGCGGCGGGCAAGATAGAAAAATCCGGTGCCTGCAGAGCTAACTAATTTGAACAAAATAGAATTTCTTTTCGATTTTGATGCTTTTGGTTTTCCAGCCATAATTTACCTGTGTTTAGAGGGGAGTTAAAAAGAGCGCGGCAACGTATTTTCAGTGTGTCAGTAGTCAAGAAAAAATATCAGATTTGGTTGGGCGAGGTTGTTTTAGAAGGGGTTAAATTAAAAAACTGCGGTGAGTTTGGGCTCCTTGTGGGATATTTTTGGGATACTATTAAAACCCCGCGATGAGTTTCTCTTTTGGCTGGTTCTTCTTGGCTAAAGGGCGCGTAGGGGTCAAACAAACCTGACTCATTGATGATGCCATGAAGTGTAGCTTTGTTTTTTAAGTTTAGCATCTCTCCCTCTTTTATGTAAAATTTTTCAATTTTACCTTCTCTCAAAAGATCATCGATAGTGTCATGAATTTGCTTTATGGCGTCTTTTATTTCTTGTTCTAAGAAATGGGTTTTGGTCTCATCATACTGCAAAATATTGCGCGAGCTGTAAAATAAATTGATGTTTAGAGCGCCATCTTTTCCGTCGTAAAATATTGGTAATTTTAGAGATAAAAGTGATTTATCCAAACATTCGGCGTAATCTTCTTTTATATAGCCAAATATCGGTTCTCTTAATATCTGCTGGGTTTTTTTGGACAGTCGTTGATGTAAATCATTAGCATCCATGACATAAGTTGAGACGCTACCGTCAGAAATAATTCCGGAGAGTTGTGTTAATTCTAGCTCGTAACCATTGGCAGCGCCATCGCTGTGGGGAGACATATTGGAAATATGAGATTTTCTTCTGAGAAAAAATAATCTTTCAGCTACCCGTAGTTCGGGATTAAATATTGTAGCAATGATGCGAGAAAGATATTCGGTTACGCGAATATCTTTTACAGGCACGTTGGTTAAAGGTAGGGCGGTGGAGGTTGGTTTTCTAAACTCAGCTATTCCTTCAATAAGATTTCTCGAATCTTCACATCCTTTTTCAGCTTCAATCTCTAAGGCTTCGGTAATTTTTTTAGCGTTGCGGGCGATTTGACTATTGCTTGCAAGCTGAGCATCTGGCGGATATTTAGCAAACTCACTATTTAATTTTTGATGCAGCCAATCAGGAACTCTTCTTGGTCGAAGAGTAGCAAAAAATCTTTTGAACATTAGCTATTAGCTAATTTCTTCTCGCCTTTAAAACCAGCAGCAATGCCGGTGCGTGACACTGATGCTAAACCAAAATCAACCAATTTATTTAAAAGCTCGTCGATCGTTTCAGAATTTCCAATCACTTCAAAAACAATCGAATCACCTTCAACATCAACAATGTCAGTGCGATATTCTTTGACTAATTTCATTGCATCAGTGCGGGTTTTAGCGTCAGCAATAATTTGCACTAAAGCCAATTCGCGCTCGATGTAACCATATTCGCGAGTCAATTCTGCCGCGGTGTGAACCGGCACGATGCGTTTTAATAATTTGCAAATCAGATCAACAGTTTTGGTAGTGCCAAAAGTTGTAATGGTGATGCGAGAAAGTTTTTTGTCGAGCGAGGTTGGCGCCACATTTAGTGATTCAATGTTGTAACCGCGTGCCGAAAAAAGTTCGACAATCCGCGCCAAAGCACCGAATTCATTATCAACTAAAATTGCGATTACGTGTTTTTTGATTAGATCGGTCATGATATTTGAAGAGTGAAGGATTGTGTTGGAGAAATATGTGCATCCTTAAGAATTGTTGTGGGGCCGTGACTTGTGCACAAGTCTAGATTTTTCACCAGTCGATTACAAACAAACAAATCTTCAGCAAGAATTTTTTTGTTTCGCGTCAGATTTTCTTTTTGAGTTAAGGTTTGATCGTGAGCTATTGCCAAGTCGTCTCTATTTTGAGTTTGATAGGCTTCCCTGCAACAATTAAGATCAAATAATTTGCAATCAGGCCTTAGGTGAAGACCAAGATCTCTTTTCCACTTATCAATATTATCCGAAATAAAATGCAAAACTTCGGTTATTTTTTTTAAGCCTTGCTCGGTTTGAAGGGTATCAATTTTTTCCACAATAAAGTCGCGATCCTCTACATCTTCTGCTGATAGTAGTTTTGCTGATAAGCGATCAATTTTAGCCGTAGTTGCAGTGTCTTCTGAAAGCAGTAAAGATTTTGTTAGATCCAATATTGTTTTGGCCGGTAATTCTGCACTTGAACCAACATAAGCCGATCTTCCCATCCTCGCTTCAAAAGAATTTCTTTCTTCAATAACTCGCATTCTTTCTTCCAAAGAGCTGCTGGTGGAAGATTCGTAATCAGAAGTTTCTAAAACATTATCTTGAGAGTTAGATGGTGTAAAAAGTTTGTTCGAAGATTTTCTGCTTAAAGATAGAGAAGAAGCTTTTTGAGGAGAGGCATCGCCGCTAATTGGTTCAAATGGGTATTTCTCTTCAAAATCAGGATCGCAATCGCGTGTTTCCTTTAATATCATCAAGTTAACAGACTCTTGAGCGGCAATTGCCCAAGGCTTATTGCGAGCTACCCAACCGTCAATAACTTCTTGTGGAATTGATGCGACTAATACGTCTCTTCTTTTTTTAAAAATTTCTGCGATTTGGTCGCAAGATTCATATTCATGATCATCTTCTGAAGCATTAGTTGGGGCAAAGACGTCAGGAAATTCTTCGTAGAGATACCAATTCTTAACTACTTTATCGATGGCTTGATTGGTTATTAATGAAAGACGAAATGCCATCTCAATTTCACTGTCGCGATAAATTGAAGCCTCAGAGCTAATTTGTGGCAGTGACCGCAAAGATAAATCTTGATCGGCATCACTTAAGTCAATGTTAGTCTCTCTTATTATTTTAAGAGCAGCTTGGGTTTTTGCCTTTAGAGCTGATTCAAATAAAACTCCGAAAGGTAAATTTCTTGGAAGATCAGAAATTGTTAATAATCCCATTGTGCTAGCGTCTATTTCGAGGCTGGCTTCTTGGGGTCTGATATGATGCACCGCTTTGAAAATAATAGATCTTCTAAAGTTAACCTCATCATCAGACAAATTTACGCCTTTAGATTCTTCATTGTCGGCAAGCTCTTTTGCGATTTTGTTTACTGCTTTGTTGAAGTATTTTTCATTTATTTTATCCAGCCTCTTTTCCCGATCAGTCTGATTTATATTGCCCATTTCTAAGTCATTCTCGACTTTTTTTATTTCGGCCAGCTCATCTTCTTGCAAGCTGCTTCTAGATCGTTGGATGAAATTCAATTCAATTTCTGTAAAAACTAGAGCTGGATCAGAATCTTTTGATTCAGCAGTTAGTTTTTTTGCTTCAGAGTTTGCGCGATGCTCACTTTGTTTTTTGCCTTCACCGCCAAATCCACTTCTTCCAGAGTTGCCAAAATCAACAAAAACTGATTCGAAGCTAGCGACTTTTCTTTCTCGATCAAAAGTGAATTTTACGCCAATATTGTTGAGATTAAAATTGGCAAAATCCCAATTGCCGATGAATTTTCCGGCGGCAAAAGATTTTTCAATCTCGTTGTGAACATATTGGGGCAAAAGATTGTAAATCTTTCCCATGGCCTTTATTCGCGCTATTTTATCTGCGCCATCAATAGACTCTCCTCGAGTTGATTTGCGAGTAATCTCGTCAATTTTCGCTTTTTCCAATCGCCATATTTCAAGTTTTTCTTCATCATCAATGAAGGCGGTAATGACTGTTTCATCTATCAAAAAATTGCCGAGATCGTAGTAACCAGTAATCATCGGAGAGGCCACATAAACATCTGGAATTCTACCTTCCTCGTAATCTTCGCAAATCATCATTCTGCTATCTGGAGCGCTCAAGCCAGTTAGGCGATAAAGATGCCCAGACATGACTTCCCACATGGCATTGTGATTGCCATATTTGATTCTTTTGGCACGAATTTTTGTATCTTTGCCATCAGGCAATTCTCTGGCTACAGCATTGTCTCTTTCTTTCTGCGGAGCATATTTGTCATATTCAACATACAAGGCTTCTCTTGTTGAAGCCGTAGGGTCTTTTTCTGATTCACCGCCCCTAATATCACTAATGTTTTTAAATAAACGGTTGCGAAAAAAGTTGATCATGCGGCCAGATTGTGCGCCATAAGTGTAGCGGTATCCGTCTTCTGTGATGCCGCAATAGTCGCGCCAGAAGTCTTTTAACACATTTTGTGGCTCTTTTTTCCCGAGCTCTAAATCAATTTTTTCTGTCAATATCCCTGTGGCATTTGATCTCATTTCTTTTACTAAACTGCGTTAATGTCTTTTTGTACATACTGTTTCGCTTGTGAGCCAAGTAGAATCTCGTTGTGAGCCGCACCAGCCGGAATCATTGGGAAAACATTTTCTGATTTTTCAACCACGCAATCAAACAAAACTGGGCCATCGTGAGAAATCATTTCCATAATTTTTTGATCGAGTTCTTGCGGATTAGAACATTGCATTCCTTTGATACCAAAGCTTTCAGCCAGCTTAACAAAATCAGGCAATTCCATGAAAGAGTGACTTTCGCGCGAATCATAAATCAACTCTTGCCACTGACGCACCATGCCCATGTAGCGGTTGTTTAGAATAATAATTTTTACTGGAAGTTTGCATTGTTTGATGGTGGCAAGCTCTTGCAAATTCATCATAAAACTAGCGTCGCCACTAACACACATTACCAAAGCATCGGGATGCGCAATTTGTGCACCCAAAGCGGCAGGAACGCCGTAGCCCATGGTGCCAAGGCCGCCCGAAGTTAGCCATTTTTTTGGTGAATCAAATTGCAAATATTGCGCCGCCCACATTTGGTGCTGCCCTACGTCAGTTGAAACAAAAGGTGAGGCGTCTTTGGTTAGTGCGTTTAAACGCTCCATGGCGTATTCTGGTTTGATGGCTTTGTCATTTGCCACGTAAGACAAAGATTTGATCGCCTGCCATTCTTTAATTTTTTCCCACCAAGCGGAAATTTCTTTGTGACGATTGCCGATTTTTCTGTCGCGCCATTCTTCAAGCAAAGCCTCTAAAACCGCGGCAGCGTCGCCCACAATTGGCACATCAACTTTGATGATTTTGTCGATTGAACAATCATCAACATCCACGTGAATTTTTTTCGAATTCGGCGAAAAGCCTGAAACGCGCCCCGTCACGCGATCATCAAAACGCGCGCCGATATTAATCATCACGTCACAATCATACATCGCCATGTTGGCTTCGTAAGTGCCGTGCATTCCAAGCATGCCGATAAAATGTTGGTCACTTGCCGGAAAGCCACCCAAACCCATCAAAGTGTTAGTGATTGGAAAGCCAGTTTCGCGCACCAATTTTGTTAGCAATTCGCTAGCTTTTTCGCCAGAATTGATAATGCCACCACCTGTGTAAAATAAAGGGCGCTTAGCTTTTTCTAAAAGATCAATTGCTGCAGAAATTTCGGCGCGGTGAATTTGATTTTTGCGTTTTTCAATTTGGTAAGAAGGGCGATTAATTTCGATTAATCCGTCATAAAAGCCGTGGTTATTTTGGACGTCTTTTGGAATGTCGATTAACACAGGACCAGGGCGGCCGGAACGCGCGATGTGAAAGGCTTCATGGATAATGTAGCCTAAATCATTTACGTCTTTGACCAAATAATTGTGCTTGGTGCAAGAGCGTGTAAGACCAGTAATATCAGCTTCTTGAAAGCCATCAGTGCCAATCAAAGAAGTTGCAACTTGTCCAGAAATACAAACCAAAGGAATAGAATCGAGATAGGCATCAGCAAGTCCGGTGATGGTGTTGGTGGCACCCGGTCCAGAAGTTACGGTAATTACTCCAACTTTTCCGGTGGAGCGCGCATAGCCTTCAGCCGCGTGAGCAGCGGCTTGCTCGTGGCGAGTTAAAATGTGACGTAATTTTTTTTGCTGAAAAAGCGCGTCGTAAAAAGGCAGAATCGCGCCTCCGGGATATCCGAAAATGGTATCAACACCTTCGTTTAAGAAGGCTTTAACAATGATTTCTGCGCCCGAAAATTTATTCAGGGATTTTTGCTCGTTCATTTTTTTAGAAATTTTTTAATACTTGGGAAGGCGCGCGATTTAAGGGGCAGGGGTGATTTGAATCAAGGGAAAAATCTCCTATCTTACCATCCTTCACCCCTCCCAAGTCATCCTGAGCCTTTTGAGGGATGATTTTGGGCACGGGCTTGAATCATCCCTCAAAAGGCTCAGGATGACTTGGGAGTAGATGGGTGACTTAGTGGGTTGATTTTTCCAAGCTAAAAAATAGCCTCCCTCGCTTCCAATATCCAAGCCACTCCACAACCCCCTTTGTCAATTCAAACATACCTAAAACCATGACTGAAAATGTAACAACTATCGGCATTGATAAAATTCTTAAATCGCTGCCACACCGCTACCCGTTTCTTTTGGTGGATAAAGTCACTTCTCTTGAAGTGGGCAAAAAAATCGTCGCAATCAAAAATGTTACTTTCAACGAACCGCATTTTACTGGCCATTTTCCTGACCATCCAATTATGCCTGGTGTTTTAATTATTGAAGCCATGGCACAAGCCGGAGCCTTGATGGTTACCGCCGCTCCTGGTTTTAGCGCTGAAGATAAATTAGTTTATTTCATGTCAATTGATGGCGCAAAATTCAGAAAACCAGTGATTCCAGGGGATGTTTTAGAACTTCACGTTGAAGTAGTGCAAAATCGCGGACCAGTTTGGAAGCTTTCAGCTGTAGCAATTGTTGATGGTCAAAAAGTTTCAGAGGCGCAACTTTCTGCAATGATTATCGATAAGGAAAAAAAATAATGACTCAAAAAATTCACCCAACAGCCATCGTCAGCGCAAAAGCGCAGCTTGGTGTAAATGTTGAAGTGGGGCCGTTTTGCGTGATTGGTGATGAGGTAAAAATTGGCGAAGGTACCATTTTAAAATCTCACGTGGTGATTGAAGGCGATACCCAAATTGGTAAAAATAACCTAATTTTTCCTTTCGCATCAATTGGTTTGGAGCCGCAAGATCTCAAGTTCAAAGGCGAAAAATCAAAAGTAATAATCGGCGACAATAATAAAATTCGCGAGCACGTTACAATCCACCTTGGCACTCAAGATGGCGCCATGGTTACCAAAATCGGCAGCAATTGTTTGCTAATGGTTGGTGTTCACATCGCGCACGATTGCCTAGTTGGTGACCATGTGATTTTAGCCAATAACGCCACACTTGCCGGCCACGTGCAAGTTGGCGATTATGTTGTAATTGGTGGACTTTCAGCAATTCACCAATTTGCCAGAATCGGCGATGGAGCCATGATTGGTGGTATGTCGGGCGTTGAACATGACGTGATTCCAAATGGTTTAGTCATGGGTGAGCGCGCGTCTTTGGCGGGTTTAAACCTTGTTGGCATGAAGCGCCGCAATATTGCGCGCGATGATATCCACGCTTTGCGTAACTTCTTCAAACAGCTTTTTTCAGAGAAAAATTCTGGTTTTTCCGCGCGAGTTGAAGATTTAGCCAAAGGCTTTTCAAGCCCCGTGGTTCAAGAAGTTGCAGCTTTCGTAAAATCAGAATCAACCAGATCTTTCTGCCAGCCAAAAGATGGCGTAATTTCAGGAAATGACTAATGCGTGAAATCTGCTTAGATACTGAAACTACTGGTCTCGACCCGAAAGACGGTCACAAAATTATCGAGATCGCCTGCATCGAAATGATTGATAAAATCAGAACCGGTGAAGTATTTCACACCTACATCAACCCTAGGCGTGACGTGCCACAAGAGGCATTTCGTATTCACGGAATTTCTACCGAATCACTGCAAGATAAACCGATTTTTGATCACATCGCGCAGAAATTTTTAGACTTCATCAAAGGCGGCAAGCTGGTGATTCACAACGCTTCATTCGATATGAAGTTTTTAAATCACGAGTTGCGCGCCATTGGTTTGGAAGCGATTGACGCCTCTAACGTTATTGATTCTCTGTCTCTCGCCCGCAAAAAATTTCCCGGATCTCCGGCCTCCCTCGACGCACTTTGCAAAAGATTTAATATTGATATTTCGCACCGCACCAAGCACGGAGCGCTTTTAGATACTGAGCTGCTTTGTGATGTTTACGTTGAGTTGATGGGTGGTGCGCAATCGGGAATGGCTTTTGATGGCGGGAAAAAAGAGGAGAAGTTGGAAGAAAAAATTGTTGAAACGATTGCGAGAACAACTCTGCCGAAGCGCGATTTTCCGGTGTCGGAAGCTGATTTGGAAAAACACAAAGAATTTATTACTAAGAATTTTAAGACGAATCTTTGGTATTAAAGTTAGTCGGAATACCTGAATAACCACCCCCAACCCCTCTCTACGAAAAGGAGGGCGGTTGCTCTAACCCGAGCTCGGTCTAAAGCCCCTCCTTTTCGTAGAGAGGGGTTGGGGTGGTTATTCACAAACTCGATCTTCGAAAAAACCCCTTGAAACTCACCACATCAAGAAACCCAAAATGCACCTAGAAAAAGACGACCTCCACCTCTGGACCCCAGTATTATTCGGCCTCGGCGCTGCCTTCTACATTTTATTCGAAGCCAACTTCCTCGCCAACTTTCAAATTTTTGCTGCGCTATTTTGCGCCGCCGCAGTTTTTTATTTTCTAAGCCGAACCTCTTACCGATCCCTGATTTTCCTAGCCTGCGCCCTATTTTTACTAGGCAGCTTTTACACCTTCTCCTACCAAAAAATTTTCCTCTCCTACACCAAAATCACCGGAAAAGTTTACGTTGATGCAGTTGGAAAAATCGAATCGGTAAAGAAATTCTACAATCCACAAAATGGCGTTGCAGGTGTGAATTTAGTGATTTCGCAGCCCGTGATGTATAAGGCTAAATTTGCTGAGAAGAAAGTTGTGAAGAAGAAAAAAAAGCCGAAGAAGAAAAAAATAAAAAAGCCAAAAAAAGCCAAATCGAAAAAGCCAACTGGACCCCGTCATGAAGACGGGGTGACAACTCAGGGTGATTTAACCTCGAGCGCACCTTTTTCCTCGGTGTCACCCCGTCGAATGACGGGGTCCATGGCGAGTGAAGAGGGGGAAGTCGCGAGTGAAGTTGCAGCAAATGACCAAGCTCAAATAGCGGCTGAAGAAGAAATCACAAAACCAAAAAAACCTAGAAAACCTCGAGTTAAAAAACCCAAAGAAAAAAAAGTAAAAGTCAAAAAACCTAAAAAGAAAAAGAAGAAGCAAGTCAGTCAAAAAACCATTCAGAAAAACTTCCTAAATCTCGCGGGATACCAAGAAATCGACCGCAAATTTTTAGATTATTCCAAAAATTATCAAAATATTGAATGGCAGCAAAGCCAAGGGCGCGAACGATTTCCGCAAGCGCCGCAAAAAATTTCAATCAATGTTATTAAGAATTTTGAGCAGTTAGAAGTTAATGACGTAATCGCAATTCGCGCCATGTTGCAGCCGCCAAAAGCGAGAGAATTTCCCGATGATTTTGATTTTGCTTTGGATGCTAATTTCAAAAAAATTGGCGCATTTGGCTTCGCTTTAGGTGAAGCGCATATCTTGAAGAAGGCGGAGATCTCAAGCCTTGAGACGTGGTTTTTGGATTTACGAGAAAAAATCCGCGGCAAAATTTTACAAACACTTGCAGGCGACGCGGCAGCAATTGCTTTGGCATTTTTAATCGGCGATCAAAACCAAATTTCGGCAGATTTAATGGCGCAAATTCGCAATTCCGGTCTGGCGCATTTGCTGTCGATTTCGGGGTTTCATCTGTCGCTTGCCAGTGCCATTTGCTTCATCTGCACCCGTTTTCTTTTGTCGCGCAGCGAATATTTAACTCTCCATTTTGATCTAAAAAAAATCGCGGCAATTGCGGCAATTTTTGGCACTTATTTTTACCTAAAAATTGCCGCCTCACCAATTCCGGCGCAGCGGGCATTTTTAATGGTGCTCTTGGTTTTAATTGCGCTGTTTGTTGGCGAAAAAATTAATTCGCGTCGCGCCGTAATGACGGGGGTTTTGAGCCTGATTTTGTTTAATCCCTACGCGGTTTTTAATGTCAGTTTTCAACTTTCTTTCGCTGCAATTTTGGTGCTGGGAGTTTTCTACGATGACAGAAAAACCAGCCACAATCCCAATTTCTTTCGCCGCTTTTTCCGCTATTTTTTCGACATTATTTTACTCTCGATTTTGGTGCAAATTGCTACCACGCCGTTTTTAATGCACTCATTTCAAAACGTGACTCTGCTTGGCTTCGTGGCAAATATTTTGGCAATTCCCCTGACTAGTTTTTTGGTAATGCCACTGGGTTTTTTGGCGTTATTTTTAATGCCAGTGGCTCTAGAAAAACTGCCGCTGCTTGCGATGGAAAAAGGAATTTTGCTAATTGAAAAAATCGCAATTTTTGTCACTAATTTAAATTATTCGCATCTCGCAAGCCCTCAGCTTTCAAGCCTTGGGCTCTTTATTGCAATTGTTGGTTTGCTCTTAATTTGTTTAACCAAAAGCAATTTGCGTTTTGTCGGAATGGCGATTTTTGGACTGTCTTTTGCGACGATTTTTTTAGAAAAGAAACCTGATATTTTATTTGACGGCAAACAAAAATTCTTCGCGATTAATGATGCAAAGGGCTTAACTTTTTCCAAAGATCTAAAGCCTTCGAAAAAGCGCCAATTGTGGATGGAGAAGATGGGTGAGGTGGAGTTTAAATTTCGTAATTATTGCGACGAAACCAAATGTGTCATTGAAAAAAATCAGAAGTTTTTGGTGCTAACCGCGCGCAATAAAATTGCCGAAATTTGCCAAAATGATTTTGACGTGATTGTGAATTTAACTGCGAAATATCAGCTGCCAGACTGCATCGCGGCGGATAAAATCAAAATTGATAATGCGGATTTTTACAAAAAAGGCGGGCAGTTTTTTTATTTGGATGGTGGGGAGATTTTTCTTAAAACTACTTATTAACTCGATGTCATGCTGAGCCTGTCGAAGCATGATTCAGGTCTCGGTGCCTAGAATCATGCTTCGACAGGCTCAGCATGACATCGGGGGTGGATGATGGTGGCGGGGTGAAACTACTTCTTAAAAACCAAAAACTTCACACCAAAAAAATTCACACAAGTAACCAGAGCAATCGTAATAATATTAGCGATCTCGGGGATGATGCCGAAAGATTCGACGAAGAATTTTAGTAAAATGCTGGAGAGGGCTAGCGAAAAAAGGTAGAAGGAAAAATATCTAAGAAAATGCTTGGATCCTTGCACATCGAAGGTCCAGCGCCTGTTGCAATAATAATTAAAACTAATGCTGGTGATGAAACCACAAATATTTGCCAGCAAATAATGCATGCCAAAAAGGCGCAGAGTGACGAAGAAAGTTGTGTAGCTAATGAGAGTTGAGAAAGAACCAACTAGTAAAAAAAGTGAGATTTGTTTGGAGAGATGATGCTGATTGATCCAATTTTTTATTTTTAAAAAACGAATCATTTTGTGCGATGCGAAAAGATGGTGACCCCAACGGGATTCGAACCCGTATTACCACCGTGAAAGGGTGGTGTCCTAACCGTTAGACGATGGGGCCAAGAGTGTTAATTTTGTATTTTTTTACAAAAATTTTCTTGATTTGACCTGACTTAAAAAACGAGCGGCGCAACTTATTGGTGGGTTTTGAAATTGCAACACGGGATTTGGTGCTAGTTAACGGAAAAGTCCAGCGAGGCATCCAATAAATTGCATACATCCTCTCGGACTTGGTATTGCAGATGGAACTTCTTTGAGCACGTTACCGGCTGTGGTTACAATTTTATCGATAGGGAGAGGGGGAATATTCCCAGCCATTTGTCCGGCGACCTTAGATCCATTTTCAAGTACATTTCCACCAAGACGTTGAGCATCACCAAGATCTACCTGTGAAACTAAATCACGAGCTTTGTCAGCGAACTTATCGACAGGGATGTTTCTTCTAAATTCACCAGCAATCTTTGTGCCGCCACCAATGACTTTTTCAGCAATGTTTTGTGCACTGTGACCAGCTTGTGTAAGATCATCTGGGACAACTCGTTTGATCTTTCTAGCGCCGGTAGCTACGGCCTTTTTGCCAGCTCCAGCAATCTCACCAAAAGTATCGATTCCATACCGAGAAATACCTGTAGTCGTTCTTGCTACTGCGCCGGCAAGATGCGAGTTATTCCCACCCTGATAACCATAACTAGTTGTTTGTTGAGAGTTGTGACCGCTAGCAGAATTTAACGTGCGATGTGACGACAGGGCCTCTAAGGCTCCTTGCAGATAGCTGTTTTTCTCTTCCTTCTTACCTGTCTCAGCCGTTTTTTTATCTACAGAATACGAGTTATGCCCACCCGTATAACCATAACTAGTTGTTTGTTGAGACTGAGAGTAGACGCTAGGAGTCCTAGTTGCAGAATTTAGCATCATGGCGTCTAAGCCTCCTTCCTGATAGCTACTTCCCCCTTTCTTCTTCTTTTCCTTTTTCTTTCCCTCTTCCTTTTCCTTTTCCTCTGTCATTTCTTCCAAAGGTATGATTTTTGATTTCATACCTAGGTAAATAATTAAGTTACTGGCAGGCTAAACACTCATCATACTTATTCTGCTCAACCTTTAATTCTTCAAGAGGCTCTTTAGAAAAAAGTGCGTGGCTTTCTGATTTAGTCGAAACTTTATCAGCACGCTGAACTGAAGTTGAGCGGCAATAGTAAAGGCTCTTCAAGCCTTTTTGCCAAGCTCTGAAATGCACTTCATGCAATTCTTTTTTCGAGACGTCACCGGGTAAAAACACATTCAAGCTTTGGGCTTGGCAAATGTAATCTTGGCGCTCGGCTGACAAATCAATCATCCATCTTTGGTCAATTTCTTGAGCGGTTTTAAACACTAATTTTTCATGTTCGTCTAAGAAATCTAAATGCTGCACTGAGCCTTCAGTGATTGTGATTGATGACCAAATATCTTCAGAGTTTTTGCCTTTGCTTTCGAGCAATTTTACCAAGTTTTTATTACGCACACTGAAAGACCCGGTAAGTGTTTTTTGAGTGAAAGCGTTAGCCGCAAATGGCTCAATTCCTGGTGAAGAATTATTAGCAATAATTGAAATTGACGCAGTTGGGGCAATTGCCATTTTGTTAGAAAATCTTTCTTCAACGCCACATTCTGCAGCATCCAAACAAGCGCCTCTTTCTTTAGCTAAAAGTTTTGACGCAGCGTCAACGCCGATCTTGATATGTTGAAAAATTTTCTTGTTCCAAACTTTGCTCATTGCTGATTCAAGCGGCACATTTTTGCTTTGTAAAAAGGAGTGAAAGCCCATTACACCAAGGCCAACACTGCGCTCACGCATTGCAGAATATTTGGCTTTGTACATTACGTCTGGTGCCTTGTCGATGAAATCTTGCAAGACGTTATCGAGGAAGCGCATTACATCCTCAAGGATTTGCGGGTTGTCTTTCCACTCGTCGTAAAATTCTAAATTGAATGAAGACAAGCAGCACACTGCTGTGCGGTCTTTTCCTAAATGGTCAATGCCGGTTGGAAGAGTAATTTCGCTGCACAGATTTGAGGTTTTAACTTTCAAACCCAAAGTTTTGTGATGCTCAGGGATCGCTTTATTTACAGCGTCAATGAAGAGAATGTAAGGCTCGCCAGTTTCAACGCGGGTAGTTAAAAGTTTAATCCACAAAGCACGCGCTTTTACCACTTCAAGAGTTTTGCCAGTGAAAGGGCTTTTCAATTCGAAGTCGGCGTCTTTTTCAACAGCGCGCATGAATTCGTCAGTCACGGCAATGCCGTGGTGCAAGTTCAGTGAGCGACGATTCGGATCGCCACCGTTAGGGCGACGCACGTCAATAAATTCTTCAATTTCTGGGTGGTTGATTGGCAAATAAACTGCCGCAGATCCGCGTCTTAGGCTGCCTTGCGAAATTGCCAAAGTTTGAGAATCCATTACTTTAATGAATGGAATGATCCCTGAAGTTTTGCCATTGCCATGAACACCTTCGCCAATTGAGCGCAAATTGCCCCAATAGCTGCCAATGCCGCCACCTTTTGAAGCGAGCCAGACATTTTCATTCCACAAGCTGACAATGCCGCCAAGCGAGTCGGAAGATTCATTTAAGAAACAAGAAATCGGCAAACCGCGATCAGTGCCGCCATTGCTCAAAATGGGAGTAGCTGGCATGAACCACAAATTAGAGATGTATTCGTAAAGGCGGCTGGCGTGGGCTTGGTCGTCAGCGTAAAAGCAAGCAACGCGAGCGAATAAATCTTGCGGCGATTCGCCGGGCATTAAGTAACGATCTTTCAAAACGGCTTTGCCGAAATTGCTTAATTTATCGTCTTTTTTGGGATCAATTTGAATCGTGATTTTTTTGTCAGCGGTTTTTGATTTTGTTTTTGCGACTGGTTTTTTTGACATGTTTTTGAATTTTGTTTGGAGCGAGGCTGTGCTTGGTTTTCCACTACATCTAGTGGCTTTTCGGCCGAAATTGCACAATATCTTGTGTTCGGAGGACTTTCTATTTTTGACAAAATTAATTGTCTAGTGCGATTCTTTGGGTGGGATTTTTTAGAGAAAATTTAGAGAATTTACCGTGCTGACTGGACCCCGTCGTAAAGACGTGGTGACACTACAGAGAGAGGCAAGTTCTCGTACTACAAACACTCTCGATTGTCACCCCGTCTTTACGACGGGGTCTAGTCAGCACGGCACAATCTAAAACTTCAGCCCCAACAACTCCCCAATCCCCTTCGCCTTACTAAAAATTTCGGCAAGTTCGGCTTTTTCGTCAGAATCAAAAGTAATCGCGCCGCCAACTTGAAACTCAAACTTTTGCCCACGCAAAACCAAAGTGCGAATCACCACTGAAGAATTTATTTCTTCTCGCGAAAAACATCCAACAGCACCGCTGTAAACTCCACGGTCTAATTTTTCCAACTCGGCAGCAACTTCAATTGCTTTAATTTTAGGCGCGCCCGTCATTGAACCAGCCGGAAAGCAAGCTTTTAGCGCGTCAATTGCGTTACAATTTTTTGCTAGTTTGCCGTGAATTTCCGAGGACATGTGGAAGATGTTTTTGTAAGAACTAATCGAAAAAAGTTTTTTCACCCGAACACTTCCAGCCCTGCAAATCCTCGACAAATCGTTTCTCACCAAATCAACAATCATTAAATTCTCGGCGCGTTCTTTGGCACTGTTTTTTAGTTCGGATTTATTTTTGCGGTCTTGTTTTAAATCGCGGCTTCTGGGTGCGGTGCCTTTAATTGGGCGTGACAAAATTTTGCCGTTTTCGATTTTTAAAAATAATTCTGGGCTGGAAGAAATAATGTAATTTTCTTCTAGTTTTAAAAATGACGAATAGTTGGCAGGGCTTAGTTTTGTAAGGTTGGTGAAGAGTGTAAAATTGTCTTTTTGTGAAAGTTTTTTGGAGAATTCGCCGAAGAATTTTCTGGTTAAATTTGTTTGGTAAAAGTCACCAGCTGCGATTTGTTTTTTGATTTTGGAAATTGCTGCAAGGTAGGAATTGTCGGTGAAGTTGGAGTCGAAATTTAAAATCTCAGGCGTGACGAAATGGACCCCGTCATTCGACGGGGTGACAAGTTTTACGCTCGGTGCCACACCCATCATCGTTGTCACCCCGTCGAATGACGGGGTCCACTTCGTCACGGTTTCTAAATATTTTTTGTCAGAAAAACTTGCGACCAACTCTTTCTTCTCGTGGTCAAAATCAAAAACCAATCCAAAATTCACCAGCCAAATTTTTGGCAAATTCACCACAGTTTTTTTAGTTCTCGGCAAATTCTCAAACTCTTGCCCAACTTCGTAGGCCAAATATCCAAACCATTTTTTGTCGCTGCTTTTTAAAATTTTTTCGGCCTGTGCAAAATCGTCACAAATAATTTTTTCTTGCGCAAAAAGTGCAATTTGCGACGTCGAATTTTTCACCACTTCACTAAGCGCTGAATAAAGAAACACCCAGCTGTCGCCAGCGTAATTCTCTGCAATTTTCTGCGCCAAATCTAGCGGCTTTTGCCAATTTAATTTTAGCTGCTGCATTGTTTTTCCAAATCTTTTTGCAGAAGTTTTAAAAATTCTTTGCCGAAGTTTTTTTGTAATTTGCGTCCCAAAAATTCGTCAACCGGCAAAACTAAAAAAGAAGAATTGGTTAGAAAAATTTCGTCAGCTTTTTTTAGTGCTGTAACTGTTGCTTCAGTTTCAAAAATTTTTACTGGCGAGAGTTTTAATAATTTTTTGCGCACAGTGCCAAGCAAGATGCCACAAGTCTTCGCGGCGGTAAATATTTTACCATTTTTCACCCAAAAAATATTTGCCGAAGAAGTTTCAGCGACAAATTTTTTCTCAAAAAGCATTACGGCGTCGAATAAATTTTCTTCTGTCGCGCCAATTTTTGTCATGATGTAGGGCAGAGAATTAGTGGTTTTGGCGAAGGCTTTTGGCGCTGCAATTTTAGAAATTCCTAGCGTAATTTTTTTTGGTAATTCGCGTTCCTCAAAAGTCTGCACAATGATTAGAGCCTTTGATTCGTAGGTTGGAAGATATCCCGCACTGCCAACTCCACGGCTGATTAAAATTTTTAAAATGCCGTTTTTGATTTTATTTTTGGCGATTAATTCGAGAGATTTCTTTTCTAAATGTTCAATTTCTGCTGAGAATTTTAATGCTTTTAAGCCCTCTTTAAGTCTGGCTTCGTGAGCAGCGTAGTCGTAGATTTTGCCGTTGAAAATTTTGCAGGTTTCAAAAATTCCGTCACCAAAAAGAAAGCCGCGTTCTTGCAAGGAAAGTTGCGCTTGTTTTTCTTCGACTATTTGGTGATTTTTAAGGATTAGCTTCGTCATTTTTAAAAATTCTAAATCATGAAATTCTTCAAATTCATTCTGAAGTGGGGATTTTTTTTCTCAATCTGGATCGCGATTTTCGGCACTTTGGCGCTGTTTTACTATTTCAAAGATTTGCCCAGCCTCAGCGAATTGGAAGCTAAAAACGGCAAACAAATTGTCCAAATTAATTACGCCAATTTAGAGCGAATCACTAATCGCGGTGAAATTTACAACAGCGAAATCAGTTACTTTGAATTGCCGCAACACTTGATTAACGCGGTTGTAGCAACTGAAGACCGCAGATTTTTTAATCACCACGGTGTCGATTTTTTTGGCATTTTACGCGCCTCTTACGTCAATCACGAGGCTGGCAGAATCGTGCAGGGCGGCAGCACAATTACTCAACAATTAGCTAAATTACTTTTCTTAAATTCGGATCGCACTTTCAAAAGAAAGATCCAAGAAGTCCTTTTGGCCGTTCAGCTCGAGCGTAATTTTACCAAAGAACAAATTTTAACTTTTTACCTCAATCGCGCTTATTTTGGGTCGGGAAGTTACGGAGTAGGAAACGCCGCCAAACATTATTTTGGCAAAGATATTTCGCGTTTGAACCTCAACGAATCAGCTCTGCTTGCGGGTTTGCTCAAAGCGCCGTCAAAACTTTCGCCGAAAAATAATCGCTACTTGGCCGAAGATCGCGCCAATGTCGTGATTCAAAATATGATTGAGGCGGGGTTTTTGAGTGAGAATAATTTGGAGCAGCTTGACCAAGATCCGTCCTACAAAATCGACCATTCGCAGAAGCTTTATTTTGCTGATTTTGTTTACGAACAATTTCCAGAATTTTTGGATAAAAGTTCGAAAGGCGAAGGTTTGCTAAAAATCACCAGCACTCTGGACGAGCGGATTCAAGAAAAATTGGAAAATATTTTAGACGAATTTAACGAGCAAAATGCCAAGAAACTGGACAAGGCGCAAATCGCTGTGGTGGTAATGAATAAGGGTGGTGGTGTGCTAGGAATGTCGGGTGGATCTGACTACCAACAAAGCCAATTTAATCGCGCCGTGACCGCAAAAAGGCAGGCTGGTTCGGCTTTCAAAACCTTCGTTTATTTGGCTGCTTTCGAAAATGGAATGAGTGACGGTGACACAATGGAAGACAAGAAAATTAACGTTGGCACTTGGTTGCCCGACAATTACGACAATCGTTATTTGGGTGAGGTGACGTTGCGTCAGGCTTTTGCCAATTCACTAAATTCAGTTGCAGTGCAATTGGGTCGCAAAGTTGGTGGCGCTAAGGTCGTAGAAATGGCGCACACTTGTGGGATTGTTTCAAAAATCGACAAAGACGATCCAACAATTGCACTTGGTACTACGCAAGTTAGCTTGCTCGAGCTTACGGGCGCCTACGCAGTGATTGCCAATGGTGGTGAGCCGGTGATTCCTTATTCAATTTTAGAAGTAAAAAACGCTGCGGACGAAATCTTGTACAAGCGCGAATCTTCTGGCTTTGCGCCAGTGATTTCGGAAAGTTCGGAAGAGAAAATTAAAAAACTTTTGCGGGCAGTGGTTGAAAACGGCACCGGAAAAAACGCTAATGTGGGAGAAAATATTTACGGTAAAACGGGCACTAGCCAAAACTTCCGCGACGCGTGGTTTGTAGGATTTAGCGACGATTACGTGGTTGGAGTTTGGATTGGAAATGACGACAATTCAGCAACTGACAAGATTACCGGCGGATCTTTGCCGGCTAGTTTGTTTGCTGAAATAATTGAGAAAATCTGAGGGACGTTTTGGCGTCAAAAAAGAAAAACGAAAATTAAATGGTAGGCCTGGGTGGACTTGAACCACCGACCTCGCACTTATCAGGCGCGCACTCTAACCAACTGAGCTACAGACCCATTTAAATTTTCTTGGAGTTTTCCTTTGGGAAGGCGCGGCAAATTAGGGGTGGCTTTGGGAAAGTCAAATATTCGTTTTGAGGGATGGGAGAATAATAAGTTAATAGGTCCCTGAGCAAAGCGTAGCGTCGTCGAAGGGTCGGAACACCGCATTTCAGGCC